>CAKOOW010000007.1 GCA_934098445.1 uncultured Bacilli bacterium | reverse complement strand
ATGCTACTCCTAACTCTTTAGTCTTATTTGATGAATTAGGACGTGGGACAGCTACTTACGATGGGATGAGTCTTGCTCAAGCTATTTTAGAATACATTAGTAAAAATATTAAATGTAAGACCTTGTTTTCTACCCATTATCATGAATTAACTGTGTTAGCTAATGAAATTAAAACGATAAAAAATGTTCATGTTGAAGCTCATGAAGAAAATGGGACAGTTACCTTCTTGCATAAAGTAAGTAGTGGTCCAGCTGATAAGTCCTACGGAATTCATGTAGCAAGATTAGCGAAGATGCCAGAAGACTTGCTTAAAAGAGCCTCTGAAATACTAAAAAATTATGAAACAACGGATAATAAGACTAATATTAAACAAGTAAGTCTTTTTGACCTCGAAGAGCCTAAAACCGTTGACGAAGAACCAGTAAAATATGAAGAAAATAATAGCATAACTAGGGAAATTGCCAAACTAAATTTGGATAATTTAAGACCAATTGATGCCTTAAATGAGTTATATAAAATAAAAGATATGATAAATAAAAAAGCATAAATTGCTTAGAAGGAAGTATATATGAAATCGAGAAGTGAATTAAGAGAAAAAATAATGATAATTTTATATCAAATTGATATAAATAAATCGCAACATATTAATTTTAATGTGGAAGAAATAATTAGTGATAATCTTGATATTGATAATGAGTTTGTTAGAGATACTGTTTATGGGGTTATTACTTATGAAGATGAAATCATCAAAATAGCTAATAAATATTTAAAAGACTGGGATATAAATCGTATTGATAAGACTGGAGCCGCTATTTTAAAAATGGCTATCTATGAGCTTAAATATACAGATACTCCACATATTGTAGTTATTAATGAAGCTGTAGAACTAGCTAAGAAGTATTCAGATGATTCCGTTCGTAAGATTATTAATGCTGTTTTAGATAAGATGATAAAAGAGTAATTATGGATATTAATTATATTACAATATCAGACTTAAATCGTTATATTAAGGCTAAATTTGATGTCGATGGTAATCTAAATAATGTTTATTTAAAAGGAGAAATCTCAAATTTTAAACATCATACTAGGGGGCATTTCTACTTTACTTTGAAAGATGAGTCTTCTAGAATAGCAGCGGTTATGTTTAATTTTAATGCCTCCAAAGTCAACTTTGAACCAGAAGACGGTATGAAAGTTTTAGTTAGTGGTCGTATTAGTGTTTATGAAGCTACTGGATCTTATCAAATCTATGTTAATACCATGGATGTTGATGGCATTGGAAACTTATATTTAGAATATGAAAAACTAAAGAAAAAGCTGGCGGCTGAAGGGCTTTTTGATCAAAACCATAAAAAACCAATTCCCGGATTTCCTAAGACTATCGGGATTATTACCGCTCCCACTGGGGCTGCCATTAGAGATATCTTAAGCACCATTAAAAGAAGATATCCTATTGCTAAAACTATTCTTTTTCCAGCCTTAGTTCAAGGAACTGGTTCGAAAGAATCAATTGTTAAACAGTTAAAAAAAGCTCAAGAATACGACTTAGATGTAATTATCTGTGGGCGTGGAGGCGGTTCGATTGAAGACTTATGGAGTTTTAACGAAGAGATAGTAGCCCGGGCTATTTACGAATCTAAAATTCCCGTTATCAGTGCCGTTGGGCATGAAATTGACTTTACCATTGCCGACTTTGTGGCTGATTTAAGGGCCCCAACGCCAACTGGTGCCGCCGAAATGGCAGTGCCTAATCTCACTGATTTAAACAATTATTTAAATCAATTAAAGATTAGAATAACTAAAGCAATGGAAAATAATCTTAACGAAAAAGAAAGTCATTTAAAGACACTAACGACAAAGCAGATATTAAAAAATCCTTTAAGTATTTACGAAATTAAAGAACAGAAACTAGATAATTTATTAGATAGGTTGAATCTATATATTAATAATAAACTTAAAGAAGATACTCTTAAATATCAAAGAATTATTGATAATATTCTCTTTAAAGAACCAAAAAAATTATTAGAAAGAAAAGAATATCAATTTAATATCCTTTTAAAGACAATAACAATCTTAAATCCAATGAAACTCTTAGAAAGTGGTTATAGTGTTGTTAAGAGTAAAGATACGATAGTTACTAGTATCGCTAAAATAAATAAAGATGATTTGTTAAAAATCACCTTAAAAGATGGGGTAATTAATGCCAAAGTGGTAAGTAAGGAGGGCAATCATGGCCAAGAATGAGAAAACTTTTGAAGAAAATTTAACCGAATTAGAAAGTATAGTAAAAGAATTAGAAATGGGTAATGTTGATTTAGATAAGGCTATTGCCAAGTATAGTGAAGCTATGCAATTAGCTAAAATCTGTGGCGAAAAATTAAATAATGCTAAAGAAAGCATTAATAAAATTTTAACTGACAATAATACCTTAGAAGACTTTAAAATTGAAAACGAGTAGCAATACTTGTTTTTTTGGTATAAATTGTCACTATAAATACTTATAAGAAGTTCATACTACTAATGGTGAAGTTTATGAAAAAGATAATTCAAAAAATAACAGTGGGTTTAGCCATATTTTGTTTTCCTTTTACAGTTTTAGCCTACTCAGATAAAGTAATCTTAGGCGGTCAAAATATCGGGATAACTATTAATATGCAGGGTGTTTTAGTAGTAGGATTCTACAAAGTAAATGGAGAATATAATTCCAGTCATTTATTAAGCGGTGACTATATTACCAAAGTAAATAATATTTCAGTTAATAATATCAAAGAACTTGTTAATGAAATAAATAATAATGCTAAAGATGATAGCGTTTCTATAACTTATATTCGTAATAATAAAGAGTATACTACTAATTTAAAGCTAGAAAAGACTAATAATACCTACAAAACGGGTATCTATGTTAAAGATAATATGTTAGGTAATGGGACTATTACTTATATTGATCCTGAGAGTAAAATCTATGGTGCTTTAGGACATTTCATTGTTGATAGTAGTACTAATGAGGCTATAAAAATAAATGATGGTAATATCTTTAAGAGTATTATTACTAGCGTTACTAAAAGTACCAATGGTAATCCCGGAAGTATTAATACTAACTTCTCTAAAAAAGATATCTATGGCACCATTGATAAAAATACCTTTGCTGGTATCTTTGGTACCTTTAATAAAGAAGTAAATGCGGATAATTTAGTTCCCATTGCCAAAATAGAAGAAGTAAAAAAAGGTGTTGCTACCATTTATACCTCTTTATATCATAACGAAGTAAAAGCTTACAATATCAATATCTTAAGAATTGAAAAAAACAATAAAATTAAAAACTTCTATTTTGAAATAACGGATGAAGAATTAATTAAAGAAGCTGGCGGTATTGTACAGGGAATGAGTGGATCTCCTATTATTCAAAATGGCAAATTAATTGGAGCCGTTACTCATGTTAGTATTGATAACGTTAAAACCGGTTATGGTATTTCTATTATAAATATGCTAGAAGAAAGTGAAAAAAGTAGTAATTAAGACTTAACCATTATATAATAGTAATGGTGATTATATGAAAAAGATAGTAATATTTGGCGGGGGCTCTGGCCTTTCGCAAATTTTAAAAGGATTAAAACTTTTTCCTCTAGACATAACAGCCGTTGTCTCTGTAGCTGATAATGGTGCCTCTACCGGCCGCCTTCGCAAAGATTTTAATATTCCTGCCGTTGGCGACATTTCTAAAGTAATGTTAGCTATGTCAAATGCTAACACTGACTTAGTAAATCTTCTAAATTATCGTTTTACTAAATCTAAGACTTTAGGTAATCATTCTGTAAAAAATCTTCTTTTAAGTGCTCTTTTAGACCTCAAAGGTAATTTTAATGATAGTATTCCTATTATGATGAATTTATTAGATATTAAAGGCAATATTCTTCCCTTGACCGAAGATAATGCTGAATTAGTAGGTTTTACCGCCTCTGGTAAAAAAATTCTAGGCGAAGAACAAATTACTAAATGTGCTAGCAAAATTAGTCATATTGGCTACAATAAAGAAATAAAAATAAATCCTAAAGTTCTAACCGCTATTAAAGAAGCTGATTTAATTATCTTTTCGACTGGCTCTCTTCTAACTAGCATTGCTCCTCATTTAATTGTTAAAGAAGTCATTGAAGCTTTAAGAAATACTAAAGCTCCTAAACTTTATATCTGTAATTTATTTACCCAGCCCGGTGAAACTGATGGTTATACCGTAAGTCAGCATATCGATATCCTTGAGTCTTACCTAGGTAAAGATACCATTGATGTAGTGATTGCTAATAAAAATCTTAAAGATAAGGCTTTAAAAGCTAAATATCAAACAAAAGAGCAAAAAGATCCTGTTATCTTAGATGAAGAGGTACTCCAAAAAAGAAATGTCTTAGTAATAGCAGATAACCTTGCTAAAATTGAAGATAATGTCTATCGCCATGACTCCCTAAAAACTGCTTATTTAATCTTTTCCTACTTAATGGATAGTGAAGCAGGTAATTACTCAAAGTAAATTACCTGCTTTTTTTGGACCTCCAAACTAAAAGTTTGGCGAAATTTTTAAAAAGTTTAGCCAAAAAGAAAAAAAATCGCTAGTTATCCCTAATATATATATATAGAAGGGTAGTGATTCTATGACCGGTTAATTTTTGATTTTTAATTTTATTAAAAAGTTATTTGAGGAGGTTTAAAATGAATAATAAAATTAAAAAAATAATCAGTTTTACTTTAATACTAACAATTTTTATCCTGTTTACAAGCCAAAAAGTAGATGCTGAAGACATCTACGAAGGAAAGTGGATTCCCAATATTTATTTAAAACTTGAACTAAATGGCTCTAAAAAATATATGCAAGCTGAGTTTTTTAGAAGAAGAAGTGATAACTCTTATGTTTACTGCTTAGAGCCATTTATTAAAATTAAAAATAATTCTACTTATGAAGAAGTTACTTCCAATTATCATAAGCGCCTAGCTTTACCAAAGGAGCGATGGGAACGAATTCTTTTATTAGCATATTACGGATATAAATATCAAAATCATCAAGAAGATAAATGGTATGTTATAACCCAAGTTTTAATTTGGCGAACAATGAGTATTAATTATCAAGTTTCCTTTACAGACAAATTAAATGGTAATATTTTACCCGATGCTTATCAAGAAGAAATCAATGAATTAGAAAACTTAGTAAAAAAGCATAGCCTTTTACCTAGTTTTAATGATAAGACAATTTCCACAACTTACCATAATACTCTTACTTTAGAAGATGAGAATGCTTCCTTAAAAGATTACTACATTGAAAAAGCAACTCTTCCCGCTACTATTACTAATAATAGCCTTTCCATTGAAGCAACCACCCTAGGTAACCATCAAATAATCTTAGAAAAGCAAGATCCTTTATATAAAAACGTACCCATTCTTTATCTTTCTGAAGACTCCCAAAATGTCTTATTACCCGGTTCTTATGAACCCCAAAGAGTGACTTTAAATATTAATGTCGCCGGACCATCTCTAAAAATAGTAAAGAAAGATTTAGAGACTAAAGAAACTCTTAAAGTCGCTGCCATTAAATTTAAAGTTAAAGATTTTAAGACTAATGAATACTTAATAAATAAAAATAATCCTGATGATTCCTATATCTTTAAGACTAATCAAGAGGGTGAAATCCTAATAGATAATTTAAATTTTGGTAAATATATTATTACAGAAGAAAGTACTATTCCTGGTTATTTAAAAAATACCCAAGAAGAATTAGTAGAACTCTCCGAAGATACTACTTATCAAAAAGAAAATAATAAATTAATCTATGAAGTATCTATTTATAATGAAAGACTAACTACTTCCCTTAAAGTTACTAAACTAGGAGAAAGTCCTACTTCTAAAGATACCTATATTCCTTTAAATAATATCACCCTTGGTCTTTATGCTAAAGAAAATATTAAAGATATCAATGGAAAAATAATTCATCCTAAGAATAGTCTAATTGCTAAGTCTAAGACTAATCAAGATGGTATCAGCGAATTTACTGGTCTTTATCTAGGAAAATATTATCTAAAAGAAATAACTACTCAAGATAATTATCTTCTAGATACTAAAGAATATGCTGTTGACTTAAGTAATATTAATTCTCGGGATGAAATTAAGTCTTTAAAACTCATTAATTACTTAAAGAAAGGAAGTGTTAGTCTAGTTAAAAAGGATAGTCTAACTAAAGAAGTATTACCTGGTGTTAAGATTAATCTTTATAAAGATGATAACACTCTTATTTACGAAGGAATTACTAATCCAAGTGGTTTACTTTCTATTGATAACTTACCTCTAGGAACTTATTACTTCGAAGAAATAGAAGCTATCCCTGGATATACAATAAATCAAGAGAAACTTTATTTTACTCTTAAAGACCATAATGAATCTTTAGAACTTACCTTTCTAAATGACCCTTTAATTCCTATCCCTGATACTTATACCCATAAAAAAGATTGGTCTAAGTTTGTGGAAGGAGCCTTAATTATCACATGGTTAATCATAATACTTCGAAGAAAAGCTATCATTTAATTCTTATCATTCTTATCCTTTTTTCCCTTAGTTTAATTATTCTTAAATATTATGATTCTCTTCAAGATAGAAAAGAACAAGCTAGGATCGATTATTACTTTTCTCAAAAGATTAGTGATACTAGAAATACTATAAGTCTTTCAGAAAAAGAAATAACCCCATATTATGCTATTTTAAAAATTCCTAAGATTAACTTAACAAAAGGATTAGTTAATCCCGATAGTAAAGATAATAACGTTAATAAAAATATTTATATTGCTAAGAATTCTCTTTTTCCTAAAGATAACGAGATAAGTCATATTATTCTAGCTGCGCACTCTGGATATAACGGTATAGCTTATTTTAAAGACTTAAATAAACTAATTTCTAATGATGATATATATCTTTATTATAATAATAAAAAATATACCTATAGAGTAGCTTTTTCTTATGAAATTATAAAAAATGGTTATTTAACTTACAATACTAGAGGGGTTTCTGATCTTTATCTAATTACTTGTCTTAAGAATACCGATAGCCAAATAGTCTATGTAGCTAATTTAATTAAGGAAGAAAATATTTAAGAAAAAACCAAAAAATCTTTAAAATATGATATGATGTTATTGAGGTGGTTAGTGTGAATTTAGATAATCAGAATAAAATGAAAATTCTTGATGATATCTTCTTAGGAACTAAGGAGTCTCAAGGACTAAGAAATGCCGTAGCAGCCATTAAGTTTGTCTTATTTGATGATGATAGTGTCTTACCAGATGGTTTAAAGTATAATGATAAGTTTGAGTTTATTTCTTCTAGAAGGGGAGGGCGGGCTAAGGCTAAAGCCCTAAGTGAGCTTGATTTAACGGAAGATTTATGCCAATATGCTATGTCTTCTTTTGGACTTTGGAATACTGCTTTTACTGTTACTTATGATGATTATAAAAAAGCTCTTGATAATACAATTACTAGAGATTATACGGCCGCTTTTGCCGTCGAATTAGTAGCGTATGCCTTTACTTTTGAGCCTTATGGAGCCGTAGCCGTCTTAGAAAAAAATAAGACCTTAAGAAAAGCTTTAGCATCATCTCTTCTTAATGAACGTTACATTGAAAATAAAATGTTAATGCTTGATCGCTTTGATGGGGTTATTCTAAGTCCTAAGATGGATGAATATACGAAGGAAAAATTCTTAGATAATTATAAATCCTTAGCCAATTACTTTTATAATATTAAGACCAGAAGTGATGATTATCTAAATTACCTAGAAAATAATTAGAAGGAGTAGTAGTAGATGAAAAATTTAATTGCAGAATTTAAAAAATTTATTATGCGCGGTAATGTCGTTGATTTAGCTGTTGGTGTAGTAATGGGTAATGCTTTTTCCAAGATTGTTACCTCTTTAGTAAATGATATTATGATGCCTGTAATTGGAGTTATCATTGGTGGTCATGATTTTAAAAATCTTTCTATTACCATTGGCAATGCCAAAATAATGTATGGCTCCTTTATCCAAAATATCATTGATTTTCTTATCATTGCCGCTTCTATCTTCCTTTTCATTAAGGTAATTAATGTCCTTATGCCAAAGAAAGAAGAACCTAAGAAAGAGACAAAAAAAGAAGTATCAGAAGAAGTATTATTGCTACGAGAAATTAGAGATAATCTAAAGAAATAAAAAAAGTCACATCGTTGTGTGGCTTTTATTTTGCCGTAATAAACATAGCAGCATAGGAAGCAATAATTCCTACAACCATAACAATTAACATAGTCCAAACAGCAATCTTTTGGGCTTTCTTTGACATAAGTTCTTACCTTCCTTCATGTAAATATATTAATATTTTAGCATAAAAATAAGCCCTTGCCAATATACTTATGTAGGTGATTAACTTGAAACTTCTAAAAAAGCACTCCTATACAGTCTTATTCTTGGTAACTATCATTGCCGTAGGCATTATTCTTGGTCTTATTTTAGGTATCAAGCAAGGCCCCATCTTTAAGAATGACTTAATCTATAGTACCTCTAATCTTAAGAATGCTATTCTTACTAATAACATTAATAATATTCTTTCGCACTTTCTTTTACTAGGACTAGTTATTTTTACATGTCTCATTATTCCCTTATATTTTCTTAATATAATTTATTTACTATTCAAAGGAATAACCATAGGATTTAATATCTATATTTTAACCGTTTCTTTTGGTTTTAAAGGATTAATTAGTTCCATTATCTATAATCTAACTATTAATCTTTTTTATCTTTCGATGTTTATTTTTCTTTTAATAAAAGGAAACTATCTTACCAAGAATATCCTTATTCTTTTAATAGACCATTCTAAAGATACCTTTCCGAAGATTAAAAAAACTATTTTCGCTATGCTAATCATTGGCAGTACCATTCTTATAAGTGATATAATCCTTTTCTTTTCCTCTAAAGTCTTACTTCCTAAAATATTCTTTCTCTTAGGATAGACTTTAAAAAATTATTTTGGTAAAATATATCACGGAAGTGATTTACAAATGAAAACAGTAGTAGTAGGAATGAGTGGTGGCGTCGATTCTTCGGTATCCGCTTATCTTTTAAAAGAACAAGGATATAACGTTATAGGGCTATTTATGCGTAATTGGGATGCCGCTTTAAATAATGATATTGAAGGTAATCCAACTTTTGGTGAGAATATCTGTCCTCAAGAACAAGATTACAATGATGCTAAAAAAGTCTCTCAAGAACTAGGCATCCCTTTATACCGGGTTGATTTTATCAAAGAATATTGGGATTATGTCTTTAAGTATTTTCTTGATGAATTAAAGAAGGGGAGAACTCCTAATCCTGATTTAATGTGTAATAAGTATATTAAATTCGATTTATTTATTAAAGAAGCTAAGAAATTAGGAGCCGATTATATTGCGACCGGACATTATTCGAGAATGGAAGATGGACATCTTTTAAGAGGAATAGATTCTAATAAAGACCAAACTTATTTTTTAGCTCAAGTAAAAAGAGAGGCTCTAGAAAACGTTTTATTTCCTGTTGGGGAATTAACTAAACCCGAAGTTCGCAAGATTGCTAATAAAATTCATTTAGAGACTGCTAATAAAAAGGATTCCACCGGTATCTGTTTTATTGGTGAAAGAAACTATCAGAAGTTTATTCATAACTATCTAAAGCCTAATCCTGGGGATATTTTAAATGTCGAAACAAAAGAAAAAATCGGTACCCATACTGGTCTTATGAATTATACAATTGGTCAAAGAAGAAATGTCGGAATCTCGGGTAATTTAGAACGCCATTATGTCTGTGGTAAAGATGTTGAAAAGAATATACTTTATGTTGCCTTTGGGGATGATAATACTTATTTAATGAGCGATGCTTGTCTGATTGAAGATGTTAACTTCCTAAGTGAGGCAAGACCCCAAAATTGTAGTGCTAAATTTCGTTACCGTGGGGAAGATAATGAAGTTACTTTAGAATATTTAAGTGATGGCAATATCCTTGTTAAATATCCTCACCTTGCCAAAGCTGTTACTCCTGGTCAAGCTTGTGTACTTTACAGTGGCGAAGAATGTCTTGGCTCTGGCATAATTAAAGAAGTCTTTAAAAATGGGCAAAAATTGTGGTATTTATAGGCAAAAGCTTTACGTTTTGATTGACACTTTTTGTACAAATGATATAATTAGTATGTAAGATAAGAAAGGCAGTTGTTTTACATATGCAAAAATTAAATGACCTATTTCAAGAATTAGGTATTTCCAAAGTTCGTTTAGCTAAATACCTAGGTGTATCAAGACAAATGGTTTATAATTATTTAGAACTTGATGATTTAAGTAAATGGCCTAAAGAAAAAAGAGTGATGCTTTATAAGTTATTAGATGTTAAGGATGCTAATAGTATTAATTATATTGATGTTACAACCGATTATATGTTAGGAGTAGAATCCCGCCTTATTAAAGGCATTCGTCTGCAAGGGGAGGGGAGTTCTTGTATTGACATTAAAGGCTTAAACTATGAGTCTGAGCAACTCTTAACCGATATTATTAATCTGTTAAAGGAGCGCTTAAGTGAAGATAATTTTCGTAAAGAAAACTATTATACCTTTAAGTACTTGTATCATACTTTACAGTTGATGGATGAAATTCCCGAGATTAAATATATCTTTGGCTATATGAGTAAAACCGGTGGTTACACTAATCCAGAAGAATATAAATTACAAGAAGAAAAACAATTTATCTTAGAAGGAATATTACATACCGCCTTAGACTTATATAATAACGGTGGATCATCACGTTCTAAACTTCAAGAAGCTCATCGCCGTTGGATTGCGGAAATTGATGCTAAAAAGGAAGAAAAAATTTCCCGTACTCAAGAATTAAGTGCTGTTAAATTGCAGGCCTTAAAAGAATTAAATTATGCAAAAATGGATAATACGAACGCCAATGAAGTCATTGAAAAAATTCTAGAATTACTAGCTAAAAAAGCTTAAAAAAATTAAAATACAACTCCCCTACCAATCATAAAAAGAGAAGAGGGGAGTTTTATTATTCCATTTACCTATTACTTTATACTTCTTTTAAATACACTAACTATTAATTACCTCTTTTAGATTTATAAATAGTAAAAATAAGCCTAAATTCTCGTGCATCGAGAAATAAAAAGATGAGTAATTATTCATCTTATTGTCTCAAAATCGTCCCATATTTTCGATACAAAATCAGCCAATTTCCTTAATAAGCCATAATTAATTATCTTAAGATATTATTAATTAATAAAATAAAAATTTATCTTCTAGAAATTAAAATTAGATTCTTATAAATTTTATTTCATATATTATCCATAATCAATAAAAAATATTTAAGATTAATAATTAATCATCTAAAGCATAAAATTTCAATACCTAATAAGATAATTAATCATATAAAATAACTAAAATTTGTTTTAAAATGCAACTACACATAATATATATTATGTTAACATTTATAAAATAGCTTATAAAAATAAGATAAATAAAGATAAGCATAAACCCATTAAGATATGCCACTTTCTTTGATAGCTTAAAACTTCCGGTAGTATTTCTAAAAAAGAAATGCTAATCATTAAAACACCTACAAAATATAACATTATATTAAGAAACAAGATACTAATAAACGGTTTTAAAAATAACCAAGTAATAATAGCGCCGAAAGGCTCAGCCACTCCTGATAAAAAAGTATATAATAAAGCTTTCTTACGATTACTGGTACTATAGTAGATTGGAACAGCAATACAGATACCTTCTGGTAAGTTGTGAGCCGCAATCGATAAAGCTATCTTTAGACCTAATTTTTTATTAGCCAGACTAGAAGTAAAGACAATTATTCCTTCCGGTAAGTTATGTAAAAGTAAACTTACCATACTTAAAATTCCTACTGTATACAAATGATTATTATCTTTAAATTTAGTTTTAAAGAAATGAACAAATATCATTACTAATATGGGTATCATTATAACAATTAATAAAGCTATATTAATCTTTAAATTACGAAAGAAATATTTAATAGACATTGGTATTAATTCTTTAAGACTTATTAAACTCATTACTCCCATAGCAAAAGAAAGAGCCACACTTATTACCTCTCTTACCCTACTCTTATTAAAATAAGTAAAGAAAATTCCTAAATTAGTGGCCGCTCCTGCTAAAATGGCCATCATAATCGCATTCTTGGCATCCATAATCATCACATTAATATTATTCCTATGAAAACCCATAAATTACCAAACATTTTATAGTATTATTTTTTTCATTTAATCCACAATATAATTAGGAGGTCAAAATGAATTCAAAAAATAATGCAAGAAACAGCGCTAAGAACAATGCTCGTAACAAAGCCAAAAGTTCTAGATGTCATAACAGCGCTAAAAATAACAGTAAATGTCATGCAAAATCCAATGAATTAAATGATGAAATTTAGTTCAAATTCTTAATTATTTATGACTGCGAGGATGATATTCTTCGTAGTCTTTTTTTAATTTTTCATCAATAAGATGCGTATATATCTGGGTCGTCTTTAAATCTTCATGACCTAGTAACTCCTGAATAACTCTGATATTAGCGCCATTCTTAAGTAAAATCGTAGCAAAAGAATGTCTTAAAGTATGAGGAGAAACTTCCTTTTTAATCCCCTTTTTACTACACTCTTCCTTAAGAAATTTAAAGAAAGCCTGTCTTGTTATTTTTTTTCCATAACTAGAAATAAATAAATACTCACTATCATTTTTCTTAAGTAAACTATTACGATAATATTCTAAATACATTTTAGTGTAATATAAAGCCTCATCATCAATCGGAACAATTCGTTCCTTCCTCCCCTTCCCAAAAACTCTTAAATAACACTCAGAAAAATCAATATCACTTACCCGAAGATTAGTAAGTTCACTAATACGTAAACCTGTCGCAATCAGCAGCTCTAACATCGCCTTATTCCGATAATCTTTAGGTTTCTTTAAGTCAATAGCAAGTAAAGCTTTTATTTCTTCCGATGTTAAATATTCTGGTAAGTTTTGCTCTAATTTGGGCATAATTAACTTATCACAAGGATTAACTTTGATGATAGACTCTCTTGTTAAAAAACCATAAAGAGATCTTAAAACCGTAATATGATGAGCAATACTCCTCCTACTTAAAGCCTCTAAAGTACTTAAATACTTCAAAATATCATTATCATTCATCTTTAAATAGTTTCTATTATAATTATATAAGTCTTTGATATCTTCCTTATAAGAAGCTAAAGTATTCTTACTAAGATTTTTCTCATATAAAAGATAATCCAAGTATTTATTAAGATATTCATCATTAAGAAAATTTACTTCTTTATCCATATTTATTCTCCTCTAATCTTAATTCTAATTTTATCATAAACATATCTCTTAAAGTCTTTTAAATTACTAAAATTACTAGTTATTTTTAAAAAGAAAGTCTATTTATGGTATAATAAATACTGTTTTAACAAGTATAAAACTAATATGTAGAAAGGTAATTGATAATTTTTATCAAACTAAATAATATGGAAACACTAGCAAATAAATATCGTCCTCAATCTTTAGAGGAAGTCGTTGGTCAAAAGCACTTAATCGGACCGAATAAAATTTTATCCAATATGGTTCAAAATAAGAAGATTTTTTCTATGATATTATATGGTAAACCAGGGATTGGTAAAACTTCTATTGCTTATGCTTTAGTTAATTCCTATGATAAAAAATATAAGTTCTTAAATGCTACTTCATCTAAAAAAGAAGACTTTCTAATAGCTATTGAAGAGGCTAAGATGTATAAAGATTTAATCTTAGTGGTTGATGAAATTCATCGAATGAATAAAGATAAACAAGATATTTTACTTCCTCATATTGAATCAGGTCTTATTATTTTAATTGGTCTTACGACTAGTAACCCTTATCATAAGATTAATCCCGCTATTCGTAGTCGTTGTCAAATCTTTGAATTAAAACCCCTAGAGAAAGAAGATATTATTACGTGTTTAAAAAGAGTTAGTGCTGGTGAAGGTTTAACGGTTGAAGAAGGAGTTTACGCCGCCATTGCTAAACTTAGTAGTGGTGATGTTAGAAATGCCATTAATTTGCTAGATGTTGCTAGTATGACGGTCTTAGATAAGAAAATAACAATGGAGACTATTAAAAATATCAGTGCGAAGTCATCAGTTTTCTTTGATAAAGATGATGATGGCTATTATGATATCATCTCAGCTTTTCAAAAATCTATTCGGGGAAGTGATGCCGATGCTGCCATCTACTACTTAGGAAGGTTAATTGAAGCGGAAGACTTAGATATTATCTATCGCCGGATGAGTGTTATTGCTTATGAAGATATTGGTCTTGCTAATCCTTCGATGGGTCC
Organism: uncultured Bacilli bacterium; assembly: GCA_934098445.1. Classification (GTDB taxonomy): domain Bacteria; phylum Bacillota_I; class Bacilli_A; order RF39; family UBA660; genus CAG-605. The sequence continues at coordinate 20,437 of CAKOOW010000007.1, read as the reverse complement.
TAAAGTAATGGCAGCCATTCATGCGGCAGAAATTTTAGGATTACCGGAAGCTCGTATTCCTCTAGCTCAAGTAGTCTTAGAACTAGCCCTTTCTCCTAAGAGTAATTCCAGTGAGAATGCTATTGATAATGTTTTAAATGATATTAGAAGTGGCTCTACTGGGGAAGTACCAGAACACCTTAAAACGACTTCACCTAATTATAAATATCCCCATAACTATCCTAAGTACTGGGTTAAACAGCAATATTTACCCGATGCTGTCAAAAATAAAAAATATTATTATCCCAGACATAGTAAGTACGAAGATACCCTAAATCTTGGTAATCAAGAGATGAAAAAAGAAACTAAATAACTGGTCTAACTTAATCCACGTTTTTCCTTCTTAGTTTCTTTTTAATTTTCTAAATTTTTTAACCATTCTAAAATGATATGACTAGCCATAAAAATACCTGCAACACTAGGGACAAAAGGGGTTGAACCAGGAGTTCTATCATGGGTTTTAATCGGAAGTTCACTACTTGTAACCACCGTTAGCTTCTTTATTTTATTATCTTTGCAAAGGCGACGCATAATTTTAGCTAAAGGATCATTTTTAGTCTTATAAATGTCAGTAATTACAATCTTACTAGGATCTAGTCTATTTCCTGTTCCCATTGCACTTATAATCGGAATTTTTTGTTCTTTAGCATACATTATTAAAGCCATTTTAGTTGTTACCGTATCACAACAATCTAAGATATAATCCGTATCAAGAGGAATATATTCTCCAATATTATCTTTATTTAAGAAGACACTATGCTCATTAAAATTTCCCTCAGGATTAATGCTTATTGCTCGAGCCTTTGCGACTTTCACTTTTTCTTCACCTAAGACTTCATAATTACTTATTACTTGTCTATTTAGATTAGTTATATCAACTGTATCATTATCTATTATAATAATATTCTTAAGCCCAAAGCGAACTAAAGATTCTAAGGCAAAACCACCAACACCTCCAACGCCAATCAAGACAATCTTTTTATTCTGAATGCTTTTTAATTTATCTTCACTAATTAACTTTAATATTCTTGCATACTGTTCCATTTAAATTACTCCATATAAAAACCAAAGGGTGGTCTATTGTGATAAAAGCCCGCTTATCGCAGGTGGGTATACACATAAATTGTTTCAGGATCCTTGCATTTACAAGTATTCAACACCACAATTTAATTAGATTCCCGTATAATCACTTACTCGGTTTTATGTAAATAAACCATTTTCCTTTGGTAATTTAAGTGTATCATAAGAACCCTTTATAAGCAAGTCCTTTTGCTTATTTTAAGTTCTTTTTTCCATCTTTATAGAGTTTTAATTCGTATGAATTTTCCATCTTTCATTAACATTACAGTTCGTTGAATATGGCATTGGATTAGGCATCTCCAATTTGATTATCATTGGTAATTTAAAGGCTCCCCCAAAGCCAACACAATTACCTGGTTGTAAAACTTTTTGTTTTTCAATAACATCTTGACTAATATTAGGAAGCATTGTCCTAATATATTCAATATCTTTAGGATGGGTCATTTTAAATATTAAGAAGTTACTACACTGTGAAATAACCGTATCACTAATTTCAACTGGTCTTTGAGAAATAATATTTAGTAAGACCCCATATTTTCTACCCTCTTTAGCAATTCTTTCAAAGATATTATATCCTAAAAGAAAAGTATCAGCATCTTTAGAAACATAACGGTGAGCTTCTTCTAAGAATAAATGAAAAGGTATACTAGCTCTTTGCGTACGTGATTTAGCAAACTCAAAGAACATACGAGCATATATTTTAACTAAAACCTTCGCATAAGTATCATCCATATCTTCAAGATTAATATTTATTATCTGCGCTTTTTTTCTATTAGGAGTTGCTACTAAAGAAGCAATATACTGGTCTAAAGTAATATAATTAGGATAATTAAAATAAGTCCCAACATTACTATTTAAAATCGAATTTAACCTAACTTTTAAAATACTAGCATCATCTCTAATGGCTTCATTATGTAAAAAACCTTCACTAATCAAAGTAAACTCTAAGGCACTAGCAAAATCTTTTAAAGTATAATAAACCGGTTTCGTAGAAATTTTACCTTCTAAATCATCATTAATAAACTTTAAGATATACTCATTAATTAAGACTGATTCCCCAAAATTCCCATGAGAATCTATTTCAAAACAGTCACTAAATTTCCTTGTATACCCTACTCCTGGAATATCCGTATCAAAGTTAAACTCTTTTGTATGGCATACCTGAATAACTTGAAAAACCTCATTCTTCTTCTCTTTAGTAGTCTCATTACTAAAAAGAATAGCTAACAATGCTTTCGCAATTAAATGATTCTTATACATAGTAGCTTCATCTGAAACATCAGCAAATACTTTAGCTAACTTTAAGGCTCTTTCAATAATAGGAATCTGCGTATGACTAGAAACTTGTAGTAACAAAGTCATATCATCTAGGGTTAATAAATGAACCGGTATGGATAGTCTTTGATCAGTAGCATCCGTAGGATTTGTTGTAATGAATTTATAACTATAATTAGGATTTAATTCATTTAACTTTGAGAAAGCCGTTTTATATTCACCATAAGCATCAAAGATAAATATATTGGCATTATAAGCAATAAACTCGGGATTAGAAAATAAATTCTGAACCATTCTCGCAACCCCACATGATTTACCAGAACCTGAGTTACCAAATATTGCCATATGATTTGATAAAAGATCATTTATATCAACATAAACGGTATGTCCTTTATAAATAGCTGATTGGCCTAAAATAAAGGTTTTATCATTATAAGAACCCATTAAACTTTGTAATTCTTCATCATTTATTTGTCTTATTTTTGATGATAAGACCGGTTTTCTAATAACACCACTAATATATTTATTCCCAATAAATTCTCCTAAAAACCTTATTTTAATAATCTCATCATTAACTTCTTCTACTTCTCCTAAAATTCTTTGATTTTCCGCCTCGAATACGACATTATTATTCATTAAGTCGACATCTTGACCAGGTTGGATAAGGGATTCAACATGTGCTTCTCCCTCCGTTATATATTTAATTTTTCCAAACATCTTTATTCTCCTTTATTCTTCTTATAAATAAATTATATCATTTACCTCTTAAAAGATAAACTTTTTTAAGCAATTTTTTATTTTTTCCCACTGAAAAAGGCTACTTATGTAGCCATATTTATTATAGGTTTAATAATTTTTCAATTGAAGTAATCTTAACTTCACTACTAAATTTATTACGATAGCTATTAACATTACTTACCCAAGTTGGATTAGCCATCTTAACTCCATCAACTATTAACGGATTATATTTATAACCAATCTGTTCAACCGTTTGTAAGCCTTGGTCAAAGTAACTATTCTTAAGAAGCATAACATATTTATAAACACCATATTCAATAGATGGATAAGTAGTTAATCTTCCGTTACTCATACCCCCAAAGATATTATTTTTATTTAACATACTTTGAGCTCCCAAATTGCCGGTTTCAATCCAAGTAATAGCCTTTGCTGTCTTTAAATCAACACTTGGATTTAAAGAAACAAAATATTCAATTAGATTATAAATATATTCTTTTGAACAATCTTTATAAGAATAATTTCTTTTAAATAACTCGCTCTTATTAGTTTCTAAATTAGTAATAAACTCTAATAAAGCCTCATCAAAAGAAGCTTTATTATTCCCTGTTTGTAATAAATCTAATTCATTAAAACTAGTCTTATTAGCACTTCTTATCTCCCTAAGTAAAGTATCATAATCAATCCCAAACATCATCGCATAAAATTCATAAGTCTTCTCTTTAGCCGTAATATTTTCATTTAGTTTATTTTCCGCAATATCTTCAAGAGTCAAAGTCTTATAAGTATCAATATTCGGTACAACAACAATACTTTCATAAGTTTTATTCTTCTTCATATTTAAAGTTATAGGAATTATAATTGTAATTACTGATATGAATCCTATCAGGAAAATACTAATTACTTTCTTTTTCATTTAAGACCTCCTAGTCTTATTATTTACCCATAATTTATTCTTTCATACCTAAATATGTTATTTTTCTAATTCCTCTTTTAAAATTTGTTTAGTCATAACTGGATTAGCTTTTCCTTTAGTTTGCTTCATCACTTGCCCAACAAAATAATCAAAAAGATTAGTACGTCCATTTAAGTAAGCCATTCTTTGCTCTTCATTATTCTTAATGATATCTATTATCATTGTTCTTAAAACTAATTCATCAGATATCTGAGCATTTTCTTTAGAAATAAATTCTTTAGGTTCTTTTTTAGATTCTAAAGCCTTACTAAATACTTCTTTTGCTTGTTTATTCGATAAAGTTTTATCTTTAATAGCATCTGTAATTTGTTTTAACATCTCTGGAGTAATAAAGAAGTCTTTAATACTACTATTATCTTTATTTAGTTCGGTAACAATATTAACTGTTATCCAGTTTGCCGCCATCTTAGAATCTATACCTATTATAACACATTTTTCAAAGTAATCCGCAATATTTCTCTCTTTAATAAGAATACTAGCATCATACTCATTAAGTCCTAAGTCATTAGTATACCTTTTTAAACGCTCTAGAGGAAGTTTAGGTATCTCATTGATTAATTCCCCTATCAAAGACTTATCAAGCTTATAAGGCGGAATATTAGGGTCTAAGAAGTACTTATAATCAATAGCATCTTCTTTCGTACGCATACTTATAGTCGTATTACTATCCTCATCAAATCTTCTCGTCTCTTGAATTAACTCTTCCCCAGTATCTAAAGCTTTTCTTTGTCTTTCTTCCTCATACTTAATAGCAGCCTCAATATTTTGAAAACCATTAACATTCTTAATTTCTACTCTAGGAGTAACATACTCTCCTAAATTATTCTTTAGATTGATATTAACATCACATCTAATTTGCCCCTTTTTCGTATCAGCATCTGATATATCAGTATAACGATAACAATCTCGAATATATTCTAGAAAAGCCATAACTTCTTTACTAGAATGAAAACAAGGTTCTGTAACAATTTCCAAAAGAGGAACCCCAGCTCGGTTATAATCAATTGTAGTCATCTTCGCAAAATGATCTAAACTAGCTGAATCTTCTTCTAAATGGATATCATGAATTAAAACTTCAATTGTCTTATCATCAACTGGTATTTCTAATTTACCATTTACCCCTACCGGATTAGTACACTGCGTAATCTGATACCCTTTAGGTAAATCCGGATAATAATAATTCTTACGATCAAACTGCATAACCTCAGCAATCTTACAATTTAAGATATGCGCCATCTTAATCGCATGGGCTATACATTTCTTATTAACAATTGGCAAAGTCCCAGGGAATGCCATATCAACTGGAGAAACATAAACATTTGCTGTATCACTAAAACCATTTATTCCTTTCGAAAAAGCTTTAGCATGACTTTTAAGCTCACAGTGCATTTCAATTCCCACTACTAGTTGCAAATCCTTATTCATATGAAACCTCCTTAGCTATTTGATTCTTATAATTCATCGTTTTCTCAATCCCATAAGCAATATTTAAAACCGTCTGGTCATTATAACAATCACCAGTAATATTTAAACCAACTGGTAAATTATCTACAAATCCATCTGGTATTGTAATAGAAGGAAATCCTCCAAAGTTGCCAATCTGTAGATGTTCTTCTAATATTTTTGAACCACCAGCCAAAGTATTTTGCGACTTTTCTAGGAAAGGAGCTGGACCACTGCCAACCGGTAAAATAACCGCATCATAGTCTTTAAATAATTCTTTCCATTTATTAACAATTAATCTTCTAACTCGTTTAGCATTATTAAAGTATTTATCTTGGTTTTCTCTTTGTAAGACATAAGAACCAATAACAAATCTTCTCTTAATTAAGGGAGAAAAGCCCTTAGTACGATGGTCTTTCATAGCTGCATAAATATTATTAGCTTCCCCTCTGGGTCCAAAGTTAATACCCGTCAAGTTGGACATATTAGATGTTGCCTCCGCACAAGATATTACTACATAACAAGATGCTACTGCATCAAGTAAAGTCTTATCAACACTAACTTCATCAACCGTAATTCCTCTACTTCTTAAATCATTAACTTTATCCATAAAATTATTTAAATGAGTTTTTAACTCTTCACTTGGAGTCGCATAATTATCTAAAGATACTATTTCTTTAACATAACATAATCTTCTAGTCTTTAAATCATCTTTTAAGTTTTCATACAAGTGCATATTACTACTATCCCAAGAAGTCATATCCTTTTCATCTTGACCCTTAATTACATCCGTAACAATCGCGGCATCTGCTACATTTCTTGTTAAAACCCCACAATGATCTAAACTAGAAGCAAAAGGAAACAAGCCATATCTAGAAATCATCCCATAAGTAGGTTTATATCCGACTATACCACAATAAGCCGCAGGCTTACGAATAGAATCTCCCGTATCACTTCCTAAAGCGTAAGGATAAACTCCTGCTGCCACGGCCGCTGCTGAGCCACTTGATGAACCGGCACACATTCTTCTAGTATCCCAAGGATTTCTAATGATACCAGTTTTCGCTGTCGTACCAGTACCCCCCATACCAAACTCATCCATGGCCGTCTTATTAGTAGCAACCGCCCCAGCCATCTTTAGTTTTTCAATAACTGTTGCATCAAAGAAAGGTACATAACCTGTTAAAGTATTACTAGAGGCACAAGATTCAATATCTTTAGTTGAATAATTATCCTTAATTCCATAAGGAATCCCACTAAGTAAATTATCTGTAACTTTACTACCTTTAGCATCATCTAAAATAAGAGCAAAAGCATTACATTTATCTTCAATCTCCTTCGACTTTTCTAAAGATTCTTTTACTAATTCCTCCGAAGTAATCTCGCCCTTAATAAGCATTTCATGTAATTTTTTAATATCTAATTCATTATGCATTTTCACCAACAACCTTTACTACTTCAACTTCTCTACCAACAGTCTTTCCACTATTACGTAGTAACTCTTCAATTGGTACTGTCTCTTCTACTTCATCATTATTTAAATGACACTCCATATCATCTAAACAATAACTCATGGGTTTAACATCCTTAATATTAGGAATTTCATTAATAATATTAATATTTCTATCTATCTCTTGAAATTCATCTAAAACCATTTTATTTTCTTCTGCCGTTAAACCAATAAGTAACTTATCAGCATAACTATCAACCATTTCTTTTGTAAAATGTTTCATACCATCACCTACATATTCATATTGATATAATCAACTAATTCATCTTCATTAATTGTTACTTCTTCTTTTGTAACATTATCTTTAATCTTAATCATCTTCTTATTGATATCCTCATCATTAAGAATAATTAAGAACTTAGCATTTAATCTATCCGCTTGTTTAAATTGAGCTTTAAGACTTCTCCCCATATTTTCCATTTCAATATCAAAACCACTTAGTCTTAAAGTTTGACAAATATTAACAGCATAATCTTTTTCTGTATCCGATACATACATAATATAAGCATCAACCCAATTCTTAATTGGTAGTTCAATATCTTCTTTTTCTAAAGCAAGCATTAATCTATCTAAACCACATGCAAAGCCAATTGCTGGCGTACTTGGTCCACCAAGGGTTTCAATCATCCCATTATATCTACCGCCAGCAGCCAAAGTACTTTGACTACCCATGGTATCAATATCCGCCATTATTTCAAACACCGTGTGATTGTAATAATCTAAGCCTCTAACAATCTTCGGATTAACCTCATAAGGAATATCCATAACCTCTAAGTAATGTTTAACATCAAGAAATCTCTTCTTAGCCTCACTAGTTAGATAATCAATTGTCTTCGGAGCCTTCTTAATAATCTCATTATCCCCATCAACCTTACAATCTAATATTCTTAAAGGATTTTTTTCTAATCTTACTTTACAATCATCACATAACTCATTAATATGTGGTCTTAAATAACTAATTAAAGCCTCCCGATAATTTTCTCTTGATTCCCTATCTCCCAAGGAATTAAGCTCTACTTTAACATTCCGAAGTCCCAAAGTCTTAAATAGATTAACCGGAATAGAAATAATCTCGGCATCAATATAAGCATCATCACAACCAATAACTTCACAACCAAATTGACTAAATTCTCTTAGTCTCCCACTTTGGGGTCTTTCATAACGATACATTGGTTCAAGATAGAAGAATTTAACTGGTTGAGTAGGTCCCCCATACATCTTATTTTCAATATAACTTCTAACAACCCCCGCCGTTCCTTCTGGTCTTAAGGTAATATTTCTTTCTCCTCGGTCCTTAAAATCATAAGTTTCTTTAGTTACAATATCCGTTGTTTCTCCTACTCCGCGGTGAAATAGTTCCGTAGCTTCAAAAACAGGAGTTCTAATCCAACCATAATTATAAGTTTGACATAAGTCCTTAATTAAACTTTCTACATATTGCCACTTAAGGGCATCAGTCCCAAAAATATCAACTGTTCCTTTTTGTTTAAGTATCATATTTATCCTCTTCTCTAAAAGTAAAATTCTAGTCATTACATACTAGAATTACTACTACATAATAATATTGTTTCTTATTATAATAATTTTCTTTTCTTTAGTCAATCATTCTAGTTTTAAATCCTCTTATGAAGATTATTTATAGCTTTTTCCAAGAATGTATCATAGTCATTAATAAAATCCTCAACAGTTTCTTTATATTCTTCATCTAGTCTTAAAAATTTTGGCTCCAAAAATTCTTTTGGATACTCTTGTAACTTTTCTCTTGTATATATCCCTACCATCTTTTTCTTTTCTTCATCTAAATACCAATAAGTTTTCGAAAATATTGGTTGTTCTTTAGTATTCTTTAAAACCGGCGGTTTTAAGACATTTCCAAAACAATTAATTGGGGTTCCAATTTGTTCCCCTATAAGCTTACTACCTATTCTTTGCATATTAACCGCGGCAAAGCGCCCACTTGAAAAGACTCCCTTATTAACAATAGTTACTAATTCTAAATCTTTATCTTTTAAGTGCTCTATTAATGGTTTTATAATCCCCGAGGCACCGCCACCATTATTACGTAAATCTAAAATAAATTTAGTAATGTTTTGGTTCTCAATTTCTCTATCTAAAGTTTTAATTAAATTAGTTATAACCGGAATATAATACGGATGACAATTCTGATATCTAAATATTAAAGCCTTATCTTGAATATAAAAATCTGGTTTTTCCTCAGGAACTTCCAAAGTATATTTATTTTTCCCATCAATAGTTAGCAAGCCTTTATCCGTTTCAATCTCTAGGAATAAATCTTTTCTTTGAAAACTAGGTAAACTATAAAGAACTTCTAAACACTGAAAATCTCTTTCTAATCTAGCATACAAGTGACTTTTAGTTGCATAGCTAACCATCTTTTCATACTCACAAATTAATCTTTCAATCAAAACTCCATTAATCTTTATAATTTTAGCTTTTCTAATCACTTTATCTACTGAATAATCAACGAAAAGACCTGAATCATCTATCCATTTTAACCTATAAGGTAAGGTAGTTATTTTAGAATACGCTAAGGAAGTATGACTATCTAAAGTCCCATTCATATATTTTATTATAACATTCATATAATAGTTAAAAGTATAATCATCCAATACTTTTTCCTTTAACTTTAAACCATCAATAAATCTTCTTAATTCTTCTAAACTATGAGATTGATAGAAATTTAGATGCCAATATTCATTTGGAAAATCCTTATCATTTAAAGGGCCTCTTGGCAGCTTAGTTAATCTTAAAAACTCTTCTAAATCTTCTCTATATCGTTGTTGCATAAAATAACCACCTCAATCTTATTCAACAGTCTCTTTAACATTTTCCCTAGTTCTAATAAAGGAATAAGTAACACTATCAAAATAATATTCCGTTGTATAATGAGTAACCTCATTACTCTTTGGTGTTGCTATTCTTAATTGATTTCCCAAAACATCAATACTAAAAGCTTTAATACCATTTCCATTATAATTATTAAAGTATAAAGGCATTTCTACATCCGTTAGACTATTACCAGCAAAATCACACAAATATAACTTATTATCTTTAACGTAAAGAATAAAACCATTATGAAGTTCAATATAACTAATATTATCACTTAAGATACATTCTAAACTATTAGCATTATATAACTCATAGAAAACCCCCGTATTAGTAACATTCTTCGTCGTATAAAATATATTTGTCCCAAAAGAAATAATATCTTCAATTTTATTTGTAATAACCTCACTTAAAGAATTACTACTAGCATCATAAATTTGATAACCACTATCACTCTTTAAGATATATTTCTTACTACTAAATTTAAAATTAATTCCATAGTACTGATAGTTTAAGACATTAGTAACTCGCCCATTAATAATCTGATCTATTCCCCATAAACCATTCTTCTTAATAATATATTTAGAGGAGTCAATAATTCCTTTCCCCTTTTCTTGCTTAGAATAATGAATATCTTCATATTGTGCTAATATTTGTTTATTCTTAATATCATAAAGTAATATTACACTAGTCTCATTCTCTAAACCTTTATTTTCATATTCTTTAATAAAAGCATATCTTTTATCGACAATATCCATCTTAATATCATACATTCCTGCTACTTCATCACTATATAGATAAGAAGTCGCTATCTCACAATCGCTATCACTTAAAATACACTTATAAGTATCCAGAAGTTTACCACTATCATAAAGAAATAATACGCCCTCGACTTTTTCTACTTCATCCGGATTATCCGGAATATCATAACCAGATATCACTTTAGGAAGATTAGTATCTAAGGTCGTAGCAGCATCATAATCTTGTCTAATTTTTCGCCAAAAAGGCACCATTTCCGTATCTAAAAGAGTTTCTCTATTATATTCTCTAAAGACCCATCCTAAACCATAACGTGAAACCACCGTCCCATCATTATAAGTCTTTGTTACTTCTTTAAAAGTTATTAAAGGCTTTTGCCCCTTCTTAAAACGTCCCTGGTCAATTAAAAATAATATTGTATATAAAGACACAATAGCAATAGTGCTAACAACTACTATTCTTCTAATTAGTAATTTCTTCTTTCTTAGAGCCTCTTTTTTAGCATACTCTTCTTCTTCATACATAGCTCCTGCTGAATCATTATACATAAATCCTCCTTATTCTTTTTCTAGTAAAATCGTTGTTGGTCCCATATTAACTAAGCTAACTTCCATATCAGCCCCAAATCTTCCTGTTTCTACCGGCACAAATTCTCTTAACTTAGTATTAAACTTTTCATACAAAGGTTCGGCCACATAATTCTTAGCCGCTTTAATATAACTAGGTCGATTACCGTTAGAAGCATCCCCATATAAGGTAAATTGAGAAATACTTAAAATTTTTCCCTTATAATCTAAGATACTTTTATTCATAATCCCCTTTTCATCCGGAAATATTCGTAAATTAACAATCTTTTTGACCATATAATCAATTATTTTATCAGTATCAGTCTCTGTAAAACCGACTAATAACACTAAACCTTCCTTAATATTACCAACAATATTATCCTCTACTTTTACGGAAGCATTTTTAGCTCTTTGAACAACTACTCTCATTAATTCTTAACTCTTTCTATTCTAATAACATATTTTTCCATATTTAAAGCATTAATTAGATTATCTAACTCTTGGGTATTTTTTATCTTCAAAGTAAGCTTATATTTGGTTAAAGTCTCTTCTTCCCTACTACTTACGGCCTCAATATAAATATCTTTTTCTTTGGCAAGACTTACAATATCATAAAGATAATTTTTATTATTAATCGTACTTATTAAGATATCCGTAAAATAATAAGTCTCATTAGTATTATTCCAAGATACTTTAATTAGTCTATTAGTATTAGAAACATTTGGACAATCACTCTTATGAACGGTAATTCCCTCACCCTTAGTAATATAGCCCACAATTTTATCCCCTTTAATTGGTTTACAACACTTAGCAATATTTACTTTAATATCCCCACTACCAGCAACAATAATATCACTTTTATAATTGATATTCTCTCTCTTATGCCCCATCTTTTCAATTAATATATCATGAACATCTTTCTTATCTTCATAGGCCATATTAATTATATAAGTTGGTGTAAATCTTAAGGAACCAACAGATAAATAAATATCTTCAAGATTATCCAATTTCAAATCATGACAAACTTTATCTACTCTTTCACTGGCTAAAACATCACTGATAGTTAACTTCTTACGACGAATTTCTTTTTCTAATAAATCTTGTCCTCTTCTAATATACTCTTCCCGATCAATCTTCGAAAAATAAGATTTAATTTTATTTTTAGCTTGACTAGTCTTAACAATATTTAACCATTCTTTGGAAGGGGTACTATCTTTACTAGTCTTAATAGATACTATATCCCCATCTTCTAAAGACTTATTTAAAGGAACCATTACATCATTAACTATTGCCCCGACACAAGTATCTCCAACTTTCGAGTGAATACGATAAGCAAAATCAATTGGCGTAGAATTAACTGGTAACTCCACAACATCCCCCTTAGGAGTAAAACAATAAATCATTTTACTTAAGGCTTCTTCATTGATTTCTTTTTTTAATTCACTGTTACTTAAATCATCCCCGTGTTGTTCGATTAAGTTTCTAAACATCTCTAACTTTTGTTCAAAAACATTAACCACACCGCCTTTAGAATGCTCTTTATAAGACCAGTGACTGGCAATTCCTTTTTCCGCAATCTCATCCATCTCCGTCGTTCTTATCTGAACCTCATAAACATAACCATGAGGACCAAAAATAGAAGTATGCAAAGATTGATACATATTCTCCTTTGGCATCGCAATATAGTCCTTAAAACGTTTAGGAAGCGGTCTAAACTTAGCGTGAATTAACCCAATTGCTAAATAACAATCACTAACAGTATCAACAATAATTCTTAAAGCTAAAATATCATAGATTTCATTCCATTTTTTCCCCTTAGCCATCTTCTCATAGATACTATGAACACTTTTAACCCGAGCTTTAATATGAAAATGAATATTATTTTCATTCATAATATCAATAAGTTCATTTTTCATCAGCTCTAACTCTTCATTTAGTTTAGTACTCTCATTATTTAATTTTTCCTCAATATCCCGATAAACATCCGGTTTCGTATAATATAAAGATAAATCCTCTAATTCCGCTTTAATTTGATTAATCCCTAATCGATGGGCAATAGGAATAAGAACCGAAATAGTCTCATTAGCTTTAGCCTTCTGAGCCTCTGGATCCAAAGCCCAGATAGTCCGCATATTATGTAATCTATCTGCAAGTTTTACAAATAAAACTCTGACATCCGCAGAAAGTCCTACTAAAACTTTTCTTAAATTAATCGCACTAGCTTCCTTATCATCACTTAAGGCTAACTTATTAATTTTAGAAATACTACTAACAATCCCCGCAATCTCACTACCAAAAGCTTTTTCGACTTCTTCAATAGAAGCCCCGCCATGATTAACTACTTCATGTAAAAGAGCCGAAGAAATCGTTATATAATCAGCATTTAAAGAAGTTAAAATATAAGCCACATTAACGGGATGACTAATATAATCATCTCCACTCTTACGCTTCTTGCCCTTATGATGTTCCCAAGCAAATTGATAAGCATCATTAATGACTTTTAACTCCTCTTCCTTAGTAATATAAGTCTTAAGCTTTTCTAATAACTCTTCATAAGTTACTTCTTGATACTTTTTTTCTCTTCCTGTATCCATTCTTTTCACTCCTCATCTTCATCTTTCTAAGCCAACCTGTTTAATTAATCTCTAATTTTCTCTTTCGCTTACTAACTATACCACAAATAATTTTAAAAGTAATCGTCTAAAAAGCGCCAATTGCCTTTTTTTTATTTTCTTATCTAAATCTAAGTCTAATTTTATTCTTATTTAGTCTTAGTGACTATTTCTCATCTTACTAACAACATAGTTAGAGAAGATTTCATTATCCGTATTTAAAATATCATCCACAATATTATATAAAGTCAAATTACTTTTTAAAGGCCAAACCATATTTCTTAAATACTCAAAAATATCATCCTGACTAACATAATTAATATTTTTCCTTTGTAGTTCCCTAACCTTAGAATCTAAAGCCGGTTTAATATGAGCTTTTAAATCTAAGACACTACTAAATTCATAATCCATAACATCACTGCTGCCCTTCTTAATTATTATAAACTAAATCCCTGTAATTTTGAAGTAGAAATCTACATAATATTTATATAGGTGATACGACTATGAACCAATTTTTCTTAAGTACCTTTATCTTATGTCTAGGAGGTTTCATCGTTAAGATTTTAAGTTTTATTATTAAGATTTTATATACCAGAACTCTTGGTACTGAAGGAATAAGTCTTTATAGTCTTATTATGCCTTTCTTTTCTCTTATGGTCACTATCGCTGGTTTTGGAATGCCCCAAGCTATTTCCAAACTAATTGCCGAAGGTAAAAATAAAAGTAGAAAGATTATTGAACAAGGTATTATCTTTTTACTCTTTCTTAACTTTTTCATTATGATTTTAATTATCTTAAGTAGCGATTTCATTAGCACTACTCTTCTTCATGAACCCCGTTTAAAAGTCTTAATTATTGCTTCTTCCCTGGCTATGCCTAATATAGCTTTAGCTTGTACTTTAAAAGGCTACTTCTATGGGAAACAAAAAATGCTTCCCAATAATATTTCTAATTGTATTGAACAATCCATTAGACTCTTATTTATTATCTTTATCTTACCAGATCTTATTAAGAAAAACTTAGTCCTAGGTATTATGTGTTTTCTTCTTTTAAATATTGTTACCGAAACAGCTAGTATTATAACTTTTTTAATTCTTTTACCTAAAAAGACGAAGTTAAATATTACCAAAATATCTTATGATAATCTTATCTTTAAAGAACTAGTTAATACTTCCGTTCCTTTAGTCTCTAGCCGGATTATTGGTAATATTGGTTACTTCCTAGAACCTATTATTCTTTCCAATACTTTAATTTCTATTGGTTACTCTAGTTCTTTCTTTGTCTTTGAATATGGCATTTATAATAGTTATAGTCTAGCCCTTCTTCTAATGCCTTCTTTTCTTATTCAAGCCATCTGTACTAGTATTATCCCTGAAGTCTCTAAGTTCTATAGTGAACATAAGTATAATCTGGTTAAAAAAAGAGCCCAAGAGGCTATTATTCTTTCTAGTATCATTGGTCTTTTAACTGTTATCTTCGTTACCATCTTCCGCAGTTTTCTCCTTAAATTAATCTATAATACCTCTAAAGGCGCTAACTACATCTTAAGTTTAAGCCCCTTCTTTACCTTCTATTATCTAGAAGCCCCTATCTCTAGTATCTTACAAGGTATTGGTTATGGTAAATATACTCTAAAGACCACTACTATCGGGGTTATTATTAAACTTTTATCTTTATTTATCTTTAGTCTTCTTCATATCGGTCTTTATGGTTTAGTAATTAGTGAAGCTATCAATATCTTCTATGTCGTTTTTCAAAATGCTGCGAAATTAAAGACTATCTTAGATACAAAAACATCCTAAATGACTTTAGGATGCTGTAGTGATACTTTGAAAAAATTTTATAAAGATTTTGGGTTTTATTATAGCTAAATGGTTCTGGTTAATCATCACTACATTCATATTATGAGGAGGATTTTTAAATTTTATACCTTAATTCTTAAAAAAATATTATTTAATAAACATCGCATCGCCAAAAGAGAAGAAACGATACTTATCTTTAACGGCTTCCCTATAAGCATTTAGGATATGTTCTCTAGAAGATAAGGCACTAACAAGCATTACTAAAGTAGATTTTGGTAAATGGAAATTAGTTATTAAACCATCAATAGCCATAAACTTAAAACCTGGGTAAATAAAGATATCCGTATTCCCCGAACACTCTCTAAACTCTCCGTTATATTTATGAGCAACCGTTTCTAAAGTTCGACAAGAAGTCGTCCCTACACTAATAATGCGACGTTTTTCTTTTTTCGCTTTATTTAAGATATCCGCCGTCTCTTTACTCATCATATAAAACTCACTATGCATTTTATGATCTAAGATATTTTCTTCTTCTACCGGTCTAAAAGTTCCTAAACCAACATGCAAAGTCACATAAGTGATAATAACGCCTTTATTCTTAATTTCTTCTAGAAGTTCTTTCGTAAAATGAAGTCCGGCCGTGGGTGCCGCCGCTGACCCTTCAATCTTGGCATAAACCGTATTATATCTAGTTTTATCTTTTAATTTCTCATGAATATAAGGTGGTAACGGCATCTCCCCTAGTTTATCTAAAATCTCATAGAAAATCCCTTCATAGATAAATTCAACATGAACTATCCCTTCTCCTTTAATTTCTAAGACTTTAGCCCGTAATAACCCCTCTCCAAAACTAACTATAGTTCCTACATGTAACCTCTTCTGGGGTCTAGCTAAACACTCATATTTTTTATTTCCTAAATCATTTAAAAGTAATAACTCAATATGAGCTTTCGTATCTTCTTTTTCCCCAATCAAACGCGCCGGAATAACTTTCGTATTATTAAGAACTAAAACATCCCCCAAATTTAAATACTCAGTAATATTTTTAAATACTTCATGGGTAAGTTTTCCCGTCTTTTTATCCATTACTAAAAGACGAGAATCAGAACGTTTCTCTAACGGAGTTTGGGCAATTAACTCCTTTGGTAAATCATAATCAAAATCATTTATATTCATTATGTAACACTCTCCTTGAATTTTTATTTTGTACTAACTTCTCGCAGCACATAAATGCCATATTATAAAAACTATAATTCATTTCATTAAAGCATTTATCAAAAGTCTCTGGTGTCATTTCTAGCATTGCTGCTACCTCTTCAATTTTTATGCCATTTGCTTTCATATACATAACTATCTTATTCGCTAATTGTAATTTCATATTTTCTAAGTTCATTTAACCTTCCGCCCCTTACTCAATTCATCTACTAATTGTTGATAAATTTCTTCATTTTCAGCCAAAATCTGTGCCCGAAGAACTGGGTCTTTTAACTGTTCTTGATATTTTTTTACTTGCTTGCTTACTAATAGTTTACGCTCAAATGGTTGTCTAGTCTTTTTTAGACTAGATGTATCTTTTATATTATCTTCAGCTAAAATTGCTAAAACCGTATCTTTATTAATTATCATATAGACAAGTCTAAACTGGTAATCTTTAATTTCATAAAGACCATTTAAGCAACTACCACCATCCATTGGCTTTTGTTTTTCGGAGTTAAAATCTCGATCGTTATTTCTTAATCGTTCTAATGTATTTAAAAATTTATCATAATTTTCTTTATAAATAGTTTTTAAATCTTGCATTAAACACGGATTACCTGCAGGAGTCTTCGCAAAAATAACATTTCTAAGTGATGAAACCTTATTTTCCTTTTGCTCCTTTAAAGTCTCTAAATATTCTTGTTTTCTTGCTAAAGTATATTTTTGCTTTTCTAAGAGTAATTTATACTCTGAAAAATTCCTTAACTCTTCTATTTCTTCAGGACTTAATCCCTCTTTAAAACTCTCTATCTCCCTAGCAATCTTCTCTAAAAGACCATCTACTAATTCTAAGAAGTTAGCATATTCCATAATAGGAAACTCATTTACAAAAGCCTTCATATTAAAACTAGTATCTACTAAATAATAGAAAAACACTTTATTATACGCTGCTAAACTCAT
Source organism: uncultured Bacilli bacterium (assembly GCA_934098445.1). Lineage (GTDB taxonomy): Bacteria > Bacillota_I > Bacilli_A > RF39 > UBA660 > CAG-605. The sequence continues at coordinate 2,636 of CAKOOW010000007.1, read as the reverse complement.
ACTAATCCTTTTCCTTTCAAAATAATACTCTAAATACCTCTAAAAATCAAGCTTATTTATTCATTTTTACTATTCTTATCCTCCAGATAATCTTTTAAATATTCTAATAATATCTTCGCTGTTTTCTCAGGTATTATAAGACTTAACTCTTCTTTAGAAATATTAGCTATATTCTTAAGACTTCCATACTTCTTAATAAGTTCTTTCTTTCTCTTCGGACCTATTCCTTCAATATTATCTAAGATACTACTAATTGATCCCTTAGAACGTATAGTTCTATGATAATTAATAGTAAAACGATGCACCTCATCTTGCATTCTTGTTAAGTAATGAAAGAGATTAGAAGTCATATCAATCTTTATTTCTTTAAGATTACTATCTACTAAAACATTAGTCCTATGATGATTATCTTTCTTTAGTCCTACTACTCTAATAGCAAGTCCTAAGTCTTCTAACATCTCCTCTGCAGCCTTAATCTGCGTCTCTCCCCCATCGGTAATAATTAAATCTGGTAAGACACTACCTTCTATTAAAGCCCTATTATATCTTCTATAGATTACTTCCTGCATCGTATGATAATCATCATTCTTATCTACTTGAATTTTATATTTCCGATACTCACTCTTCTTCGGTTTCCCATTAATAAATACTACCATCCCCGAAACCGCAAAAGTCCCAAAAAGATTAGAATTATCAAAAATATCTATTCTCGTAATATGAGGCATATCTAAGACAAAGGCTAACTCTTCATTAGCATTTGTAGTTCTGGCCTCATCAGCCTCTATTAGTTTAAACTCATTCTCAAAATTAATCTTCGCATTAGTTAAAACCATCATTAGAAGTTCTCTCTTAATTCCCTTTTCGGGGGTAATAAACTTCGTATTTAAAGTCTTACTAAGTAACTCTTTATCCAAACTCATAGGAATTAATACTTCCTTAGGAATCTCATTTCTTAAGTAAAAATTACCTATAAAAGACTCTATATCATCTTTAGAATCTATAGCTAATATGGTATTCTTATTCCCTAAAAGCTTCCCATTCCTAAGAAAAAACCACGTAATAGAAGTATACCCATTCCTTGTATAATAATTAATAATATCTCTATTAACTAAATCATGTAAATCGACTTTCTGTTTCTCTGTAATATAATCTATATACTCTAACTCCTTCTTTAAGTCTAACGCCATCTCAAAATTTAACTCTTTACTATAGATATTTATCTTCTCTAAGATCTTCTTTCTTAAGACCTCACTATTCCCTCTTAAGAAAGATAATATCTCACTTTCCATCTCTTTAAGTTTCTCTTGATCTAAAGACTTACTACAATACCCTAAACACTCATGAATATGATAATATAAACACACTTCTTTAGGTAACCCCTCACACTTCTTCAAAGGATATAACCTATTAATAAGATTTACTATTCTCCTCGCCGCATAAGCATTCGGATAAGGTCCAAATAAATATCTATTATCCTTCTTTTTAATATTTAAATACCTAGATATTTTAAGGCGAGGATAAGGATACTTTATATACTCTATATAAGGATAACTCTTATCATCCCGAAGCATAATATTATATTTAGGATTATACTTCTTAATAAGATTAATCTCTATTAGAAAAGCCTCCGTCTCACTAGTAGCCACTATATACTTAAAATCTTTAATATTCTCTACTAACTTTTTAGTCTTCCCTGTTTGTTCCCTGTTAAAATAAGATGCTAATCTCCTATGTAAATTCTTAGCTTTTCCTACATAAATGATTGTCCCCTTATCATCTAACATCTGATAAGACCCTGGAAGATTAGGTACTAAATGTAACTTTTCTTTAATTAAATTCTCCATATCTAATGCCTTTCTCTTCTAAATTATAGTGTATTTTCTCTAAATTTGCTATAATTATTATAGGTGTTTTCTATGAAACTTATTAATTCTAATGAAATAATTATAAAAAAATCTCGTTTCTTAGGCTTTTACTATGAACTAGATACTCAAGAAGAAGTCCCTCTTATACTATCTTCTTTAAGAAAAACTAATAAAAAAGCTAAACATTTCCCTTATGCTTATATAATCCAAGGAACCGCTAAAAAAAGTGATGATAAAGAACCAAACGGTACTGCTGGTCTTCCCATTTATACCGTCTTAGAACGTAAAAAGCTAAATAACACTCTTATCATTGTTATTAGGTATTTTGGAGGTATAAAACTAGGAGCAGGAGGCTTATTCCGTGCTTATATGGAAACTGCTAGTAAAGTAGTTAATCCCTCAAAAAAGTCATAACTCTTCTTAAGTTATGACTTTTTAACTTTTAAATATTTATGACTTTTTATTTTACAATTTATACTTGTAAATTTATTACAGACTGGACATCTTAACTTCTTCTTTTAATCTCAATAGTAACCTCTATTAATCAATTACTATTTTGATTAATATTAACCATTTTAACCTCCTTACTATTTAATCCTATTAGCAAATAATAATCTTTCATCTATACTCACCTTCCTATTATTATTTACTACATATTACCACACAAAAAAGAGATGAAATTTTAAAATGTAACCTTTGTCAAGGACTAAATAAAAAAGAGAGAGTTTAGGCAATGGATTCAAATAGATGATTTCGGTATTGAGCCGGAGT
>CAKOOW010000006.1 GCA_934098445.1 uncultured Bacilli bacterium | reverse complement strand
GTAAAAAGAAATTAATAATAACTAGCATCTCTATAATAGCTATATGTATTGCCTTTATTGGTTTATCTTATGCTTATTGGTATGTTAGAAATATCCAAAATAGTACGAATAATGCAACGACTGGCTGTTTTCAAGTAGAACTTGCCAATCAATCTGGGGAAATAAATCTTGGGAATGCTTATCCAATTACAGATGAGGAGGGACTTAAGTTAAAACCCTTTAGTTTTACAATTCATAATACCTGTAGTATTTTTGCTCATTATTATGTTAATATTGAATTATTAGAAGGTACCACTTTAAATAGTCATTATGTAGCAACGAGAGTAAATAATGAAGAAATAAAGACCTTAGATACATTTACTACAACCTTAACTACTTTAACTAATAGTGTCTCTTCATATACTGTAGCTGAAGGTTACTTAGGAAGTGATGAATCTGAGGATTATAGCGTATCTTTATGGATAGATGAAGATGTTACCGTAGATGATGATATTTTTGGTAAATTCTTCAAATCAAAGGTAGTCGTTAATTCTGAACCAAGCAGTTATAATCAAGCTGGTACGAAATATAAAAAATTATATGATGCTATTTTCGCTAACGAATATCAAACCACACCTGAAATTGCTAAAAATAAGATTGCTAGTAAACAGACAGTTGATGTTAGTAATACAGCACCTATTATTAAATGGGTTGAAAAAACAGGAAATAGTGCCACTTTAGATATACCAAAACCTGCAAGTTCCGCTATAAAAAGTGATGAACAAACCAGCGAATTGACGGAAGATGATACTAAAATTACATTGTTCAAGTCTAAAAATTTTGATAGTGATACAGGAAGATACACTTTAAGTGATCCCGTATGTGTTGATCCTACAACTTTGGATTTTAGTGGCAACCAAAAGTATTATTTTCAGTATGAATATTTGGTATATAATAACGTTAGTCATAAATTGCATACTTCTTCTGGCAATGTTGATGCAAAAGTGTATGAAATAACAAATGTTACAAAGGAGACTGGCACAAAAATTTGGAATGATATTTCTTATGACAGCATCATTTATAGTTTGACAGGTATTACATTAACTGAATCGGAATCAGAAACTGATAAATCGGATCGTGGTCTTTATCAAGGCACTGATGATTATGGGACAACATACTATTATCGAGGTAATATTAAAAATAATAATGTATATTTTGCTGGATTTTATTGGCAAATAATACGAATTAATGGTGATGACTCCATAAGACTTATGTATAATGGAACTGTGAAAAATGCTATTGGTATACATCAATCAATCAATGATAAAGGTTATCTATTTAATTCTCTATCTAATGATCCGGCATACATTGGTTATATGTATGGCAATGTGGATGGAAAAACTTATGATGAAGTACATGCTAATACGAATGATTCTACGATAAAACAAGTGATTGACAATTGGTATAAGACTAATATAGTTGATAAAAATTATGATGCTTATGTATCAAGGGCTGTTGGCTTTTGTGGAGACCGGAGTTTATATAGCGATAGTGGCAGTGATGGTGTTACTACTGAACATGATACGAGATTTGGTGCATCTAAACGACACGGAAACAGTACGGCAGAATTTACTTGTCCAGAACCATCTAGAGATCTTTATACGGTAACTGATTCTAATATTGGCAATAAAGCACTAACTTATCCAGTTGGTTTAATTACCTATGATGAAGTTGTTTTTGCTGGAATAGCAAAAAATTATCTTAACAGATTATCGTGGGTGTATTCAACCCAAAATTATTGGACAATGTCTCCATCTTATTTTAGTTCATCAGAGAAAAATTCACGCGTATTTTCTGTTAATCAAGATGGTTCTTTAGGTGTTTATAGTTGGGCAAATTCTACTTATGTAACTAGACCCGTCATAAATCTAAAAGCAGATGTAGAAATATCAGGGGGAATAGGAACATCCAATGATCCATTTGTGATTAAGACCAATTAATTATTGGGACCAAATTACTTTAAATTTTAAGACGTATGGAAATTCTATAAGTCTTTTTTTAATACTAATTAAATACAATGTACTAGGGTGGTTTAATGATAAATATAATTATAAACTTTTTGAAAGGTATTTTCTTATTTACAGGGAGTTATTCTAATACAGTCTTTAAAGAACCATTAAGTCCATTAGAAGAAGAAAAGTATATTAACTTAATGGAAGCTGGAGATAAGAAAGCTAGAAATATCTTAATTGAACATAATCTTAGATTAGTAGCCCATATCGTAAAGAAATTTAACCCTCCAATGACTCTAACCGATGATTTAATAAGTATTGGGACAATAGGACTCATTAAAGGAATAGATTCTTATAAGAAGAATAAGAATATTAAAATTACTACTTATGCCGCTAGATGTATAGAAAATGAAATTCTTATGTATTATCGTCAATCTAAGAAATATCAAAATACTGTTTCTTTAGATGATTATATTGGCACCGATAAAGAAGGTAATAAGATTAATTTAAAAGATGTTATTAAAGATAAGAATAAAACTATTGAAGAAGAACTATATCTTAAAGATAATATTGAACTATTAAAGAAATTTATTACAAAGTTAAATAAAAGAGAACAGAATATTATTACTAATAGGTATGGTCTTGATAATAGAAAAGCTAAGACTCAAAAAGAAATAGCTAAAGAAATGCATATCTCTAGAAGTTATGTTTCCAGAATTGAAAAACGAGCGATAAGTAAAATTCTAAGAGAATTTATTAAGACTTCTAAGACTTAATAAGTTTTAAAGACTTAGAAGGTTTTAAAGAATTTAAAAATTCTAAGATAATAAAACCGGCTGAAAATTTATTAATATTACGAATGCTTTTGATGATAATAGTACTATTAGCATAATAAATTACTAAGTCATTACCCTTCTTATGAACTCCTTTTAAAAGACCATAATCATCATATAGAAGAGACTTAAGATATTCTAAGTTATTAGTTTTTCTCTTAAAACCATTATAATCAATTAGTATATAACTTTCTTTTAAAGATATTTCTATTTTCATAATATTCCTCACTAAATAGTTAGGGTACTCTAAAGATAAGAATTTGTAAAGAAAAATATTCCTAAAAATAAACTTTTTTGCTATAATGTAATCATAGGAGGATAGAAAATGAAACCACAAGATGAACCTATACATATTAAGGTTGAAAAGAAAAGTGATATAGCTCCTTTAGTATTAATGCCAGGTGACCCATTACGTGCTAAATACATAGCCGAGAAATTCTTAGATAATGCCAGACTCGTTACCAGTGTTCGCAATATGTTTGGCTTTACGGGAACTTATAAGGGTAAGAAAGTTACCATCATGGGAAGTGGTATGGGAATGCCTAGTATGAGTATTTATGCCTTTGAATTGTTTTATTACTTTGGAGTAGAAAAAATCATTCGCATCGGTACTTGCGGCGTTGTAACAAAAGATATTAAAGTACCAGAGTTAATTCTAGCTGATAGTGTATATAGTCTTTCTAATTTTGCTTATAACTATGATGGGTATGATAAGAATATGGAGTATCCTAGTAAGACTTTGAATAATGGTATCATTAAGACTGCGGAAGAACAAGGTAAGAAGCTCCATGTCGGCACGATGCTTACTTGTGATGCTTTTGGACCTTATATTGATATGGATAAAGTCTTAAGAAGAATTCCCGAAGAAGTAAAACCAATTGCCGAAGAGATGGAAGCTTATGCTCTAGTTCACGTTGCTAATACCTTTAAGCGTGATGCTGCCGCAATTGTAACAGCAGTTGATTCCAAGTTTAGCGATGTCGTTTTACCTATAGAAGACCGGGAAAAGTCCTTGGATGATATGATTACTTTAGCACTTGATGCTATCATAAGATAAAGGGCGTTGGCAAGCACCAACTTGAAATATAGGGAAACCTATATTTTTTAAGGATTAATATATATGGATAAAGAATATAGAAATTATTTGACAAATGTTAGAAAGTATCCCGATAATACCGTTAATAGTTATCTTAGTGATATTACTATCTTTAAAGAGTATTTAAGTTCTTTAAAGATTAATTATCTCAAAGTAGATAAAGATATTATTAGAGAATATTTAAAAGTCTTAGGAAATAGTAATTATAAGAGTAGCAGTATTAATAGAATTCTTTCTAGTCTCAAGAATTATTATGATTATTTAGAATATAAACATCTAATAGAATATAATCCTCTTAAGAATTTAAATAGACCAAAGAAAGAAAAAAGACTACCTAATTTCATTAATAATAATGACTACGAAGAGATAATAAAGAAATCCCTAGAACGGACTGACTTTATAGGACGTAGAAATACTCTTTTACTAGAGCTTCTTTATAGTAGTGGGATAAGAATTAGTGAAGCCATTAATATTAAGATTAAAGATATTAATATAAGTGATAAAAGTATTAGAATCCTAGGAAAAGGGAGTAAGATACGCATAGTCTATTTTGGCGAGTATGCTAAAGAGTATTTAGAAGAGTATCTTAAAGTAAGAAATAGTTCTTTAGAATATTTATTTCTAAATAAGAATAATACTCCCTTAACGAGAAGAGGAGCCGAGTATATAATTAGTAATTTAGTTAAAACTAGTCTTCTAAAGAAAAAAGTAACTCCCCATACATTTCGACACTCTTATGCGACCGAAATGTTAAATAATGGAGCCGATATAAGAAGTGTTCAAGAACTCTTAGGACATTCTTCCCTTTCCACGACAGGTATTTATACCCATGTGACTAATGAAGTTGTAAGAAGAGAATATTTAAAAGCTTTTAAAAGATAAAATGGTCTAAAATAAAAAGAATATTCTATATTTAATTAGAATAAAAAGAAAGGAATAGTTAAATTTAACTAGTGATGATGATGAAAAAATTTGTATATGATTTTAATGAGGGCAATAAAGACATGAGAGAACTCTTAGGAGGTAAGGGGGCTAATCTATGTAGTATGGCTTCTCTTGGTCTTCCTGTTCCTGAGGGGTTTATCATAACGACGGAGGCATGTAATAAGTATTATGAAGAAAATGAGACCTTACCCGTGGCTATTGAAGAAGAAATCTATAAACATTTACGTACTTTAGAAGAAAAGACAAAAAAAATCTTAGGAGATGCGAGTAAACCCCTATTAGTGTCCGTTCGCAGTGGGGCTAGAAGTAGTATGCCGGGAATGATGGATACCATTTTAAATTTGGGTCTTAATGATGAGGTAGCCGCTTCTCTAAGTGCAACTATGCAAAATAAAAGATTTGTCTATGACTCTTATAGACGTCTTATTATGATGTTTTGTGATGTGGTTATGGGTGGTGATAAGAGTCTTTTTGAAGAATATTTAACTACTTATAAGAAAGAAAAAGGCTATACTAGTGATACGGAGCTTTCCGGAGATGATTGGTTCTTTATAACTAATAAATATAAAGAGATGTATAAAGATATTACTAAAGAAGAGTTTCCTATGGATGCTACTAGTCAGTTAATAATGGCTGTGGGAGCCGTATTTAAGTCATGGCATAATAAACGAGCTATCTATTATCGTAAGATTAATAATATTCCTGATTCTTGGGGAACAGCCGTTAATATTCAAGAGATGGTTTATGGTAATAAGAATAATAATTCCGGGACCGGAGTAGCTTTTAGTAGAAGCCCTATTACGGGAGAAGATAAACTCTTTGGCGAATATTTAATTAATGCGCAAGGAGAAGATGTAGTAGCTGGAGTAAGAACTCCTCAAAGTATTGATTCTTTAAAAGAAATTATGCCTAATGTCTATGATGAATTTCAAAGGATTGCTAAAAGATTAGAAGATTATTATCAAGATATGCAAGATATGGAGTTTACCATAGAAGATGGACATCTTTATATGTTACAGACGAGAAATGGTAAAAGAACGGGTTTAGCTAGTCTAAATATTGCCACATCCCTAGTAAAAGAAGGAAAGATTACTAAAGAAGAAGCTATTGCAAGAGTTAGTATTGATGATATTACGCAAGCCATGCATCCGATATTTAAAGAAGAGAGTCTAAAGAAGGCTACTCTTATTGGTAGTGGTCTTGCTGCTAGTCCGGGAGCGGCTCGAGGAGCCCTTGTCTTTGAAGCTAGTAAAGCTATTGAAGAAGCTAAAAAAGGTCATAAGACCATTTTAGTTCGTCACGAAACTAGTCCCGAAGATATAGAAGGAATGCACTATGCTGAAGGAGTCTTAACTATTAGAGGAGGAATGACTTCTCATGCTGCCGTAGTAGCTAGAGGAATGGGAATTGTCTGTGTTAGTGGTTGTAGTAATATGGATATTCTTAATAATACTTTAATTACTAAAGATAAGAAAACGCTAAAAGAGGGTGATGTAATCTCCATTGATGGGACTACGGGTAACGTATATATGGGTTCTTTAGAACTAGAAAGTGCTAGTAGTAATACCGCTTTAACAGACCTTTTAAAGATGTGTGATGAAGTTAAAAACTTAGGAGTTCGCGCGAATGCGGATACTAAAAAAGATATGGAAATTGCTAAAAACTTTGGCGCTGAAGGAATTGGCCTTGTTCGGACGGAACATATGTTCTTTGAAAAAGACAGGATTTTTAAATTTAGACAGATGATTCTAGCTCCGGATAAAGAGACACGTCTAAAAGCCTTAGTATCCCTTCTTCCTTATCAAGAAAAAGACTTCGAAGAATTATATCGTCTAAATTCCGGCTTACCAGTTGTTATTCGTTACTTAGACCCCCCATTACATGAATTCTTACCTAAAGAAGATAAAGAAATAGCTGAACTGGCTAAAGTCTTAAATCTTAGTATCGAGGACTTAAAATTAAAAATAGATAGTCTAAAAGAATTTAACCCGATGATGGGACATCGTGGTTCTAGATTAGATATAACTTATCCCGAGATTGCCGTTATGCAAACGAATGCCATTATCAGTGCTGCTTGTAATGTTAAGACCGAAGGCATTGAACCAGTGGTTGAAATTATGTTACCCCTTATTATGGATAGTAAAGAATTTATTTATATAAAGAATATTGTGGAAAAAGAGATAAGAAGAGTCTTAACGAAGAGAAATATGGATTTATCTTATCAGATTGGTGCCATGATAGAAGTTCCTAGAGCCGCTATTCTAGCAGATGAATTAGCGCAAGTTTGTGATTTCTTCTCTTTTGGAACGAATGATTTAACTCAGTTGACATTTGGTTTTTCAAGAGATGATGCCGCTAAATTCTTAAAAGATTACTATGATAAGAAAATCCTAACTACTGATCCTTTTATGAACTTAGATACTAATGGAGTAGGAAAGTTAGTTAGTGTGGCAACTAAATTATCAAGAGCGATAAAACCCAATATTTCCTTAGGAGTGTGTGGCGAACATGCGGCTTCCCTAGAATCTATTATCTTCTTTGATAAAATTGGCTTATCTTATATATCAGCCTCAGCTTACCGCGTACCCATTGCCAAACTAGCTGCCGCTAAAGCCGCCCTAATTAATAAGAAAACTAATAACTAGTACCTTAATTGGTACTTTTTTTCTTTAAGAAAATATAGTATAATTTGTAATATAGATGGAGGATAAAAATGATAAAAACATTATCTTTAGGACAAGCTAATTATGATATATATGTAAGTGTAGATGCCTACCCACAAGAAGGAACCAAGACTAGATTTATTAATAAGATTGGTTGTGGTGGGGGAACGGCATGTAACGTTTCTTATATGTTAGCTAAATGGGGTGTTTCTTCGACTTTTGCTGGGGTCGTTGGTAATGATGTTTATGGGACTAGAGTTCGTAAGGAATTAGAAAGTGCCGGAGTAGATACTAGATATATTGAAACTTCTTATGAAAAGGATACCGTCTTAGCCTTTAATATCTTAGATAGTAGTAAAAAGGTTCCAACCAGACTAGAAGTTGCTGATGAATATGTTAAATTAAAGAAGTTTGATTTTGATTTTCAACCAGACTTAATAATCTTAGATGGTGGTGATACTTATGCTTCTAAACAGACAATTGAAAGATTTCCCCGAGCTATTAGTGTTTTAAAAGTAGACCGTTTTAATCAGGATATTGCTGCTATCGCTCTAAAGGTTAATTACTTAATTTGTTCTTTAGATTTTGCCAGTGATGTGATGAAATCACCAGTAGATAAGAGTAATGTGAGTAGTTTAGTTAATTGCTATACCGAGCTTCGTAATCGTTTTGAACATCAGAATATTATTATTACTTTAGGAGGCAATGGAGCTATGTATTTAGTAGATGACCAAATTAAGATTTCTCCTGCTCTAAAGATGGATATCGTAGATACTTCTGGGTGTGGTGATATCTTTACCGGGGCTTTCTGTTACGGCCTAGCAGCTAGTTATCCTTTAGAAAAGGCTATTAAATATGGTAATATTGCGGCGGGGTTAGCAACGAGAACTATCGGGGGAAGATTATCAATTCCTAAACTAGATGAGGTTAATAAAATTTATGAGAAAAATAATTGATCCTTTTACCGATTATTTACCTCATTTAGACTTACACGGTGAGACGACTGCTACTTGTGTTTATCTTGTAGAGTCGTTTTTACGTGATAATGTGAAACTTAGAAATACTAAAGTAGTAATTATTCATGGTAAGGGTAGTGGCGCTATAAGAGGCAAGACTCATGAACTCTTAAAGAAAAATAAGACCGTTTCTAAGTATTATATAGATGGTTTAAATGATGGACAAACAATTGTTGAACTAAAAATCACTAGAAAAATTTGACAAAACCTAGGAAATTTGGTAATATTAAGTCCCAATGGTAATTCGTATATATAGTAAAGATAGGCATCTTCGGATTGAAATTTGACATTTGTAAACTTTTGTGCTATAATGTCGCTATCAAAGGGTTTTTAGGGGGAATGGTTATGAAAGGTTTTGTTTTAGATTATACAAACGAAAATGAGTATCACAAACTAGAAAGAGCATTAAAAAAATATAATATGCTTGCTTATAAAAAATTAAATTTTGAATATTATCCTGATTTGAGAGATGGTAAATTTGTTGGTGAATTAGTTTCTCAAAATAAGAGTAAACACACTAAGACTTATGAGTTGAAATTACCTAGTGATAGAAAATTTGCTCAAATTCATGGTGATGTCAAATTGCACTATGTAGTGTATGAACAGGAAGAAATGGTTATGTTGGATACTATTACACCATCAGATATTTTACTTGAAGGTCATCAATCAGAACTTGCAACTTATAAAGGTGTTATGATATCTAAAGAAAATGCTTCAAAAGACATGTTTAAAATTGATTTATTAAATATGTTACAAAATAATAAGTAGTGATGCTTATTTTTTTTACTTTTTTTGCTATAAATTTCTTGCAAGTCGAAAAGATTTATGGTATATTTAATTAGTCGAAAGAAGTATTGATGGACCCTTAGCTCAATCGGTTAGAGCAATCGGCTCATAACCGATGGGTTGTAGGTTCGAGTCCTACAGGGTCCACCATTATAAATATTTGCGGGTATGGCGGAATTGGTAGACGCACTAGACTTAGGATCTAGCGGAGAGATCCATGGGGGTTCAAGTCCCTTTACCCGCACCAATTAAGATATTAGAGTCTCAAGTAATTGAGGCTTTTTTCTTTATTAAAATGTTTTAAAAAAAATTTATTTAACATAAAATGTCAAGTTTGAAAATATTTTGGAATTATTTGTAAAAAAGATTGAAAAAATCTTTAGACTTATGGTACTATTATAATAGGTGATAGATATGAATATAGTAATTATAGTAGCAAAGAATTTATTAGAATATTTTAATTCTTTAAATGTCTATGATATGGTATTTATGGGTGCCAATATTGTTTTAATGTTACTGATTGCTACTTTTATATATGTCTTAAAGATTAAAGATAATTCTGTAGTTAAAGAAGAAGTATTAACTGATACTAATGATAGTGATATTTCTCTAGAGGCTTTAACTACTAAGTTACAAAATAATACTCTTGTAAGGGAAGATTTAACTCCTTTTGAATCAGAAGAAGAAACTAAAGCTATTATTAGTTATGATGAACTTATAAAGACACAAAGTATTCCTGTCTTAAAATATAAAAATGAAGAAGAAATTAATGGTCTTTTAGTAAAAGCTATTGATGTTAATAATCTAATTGAAACGATGGATCCTAAGCCTATTAGTCATCCCGTTACTTATAATGCTATGAAGAATACTCATCGTGCTATTAGTGCTTTAAAAGAAGAAGAACTAGTTATTACTCTAAGAAAGTTAGACAGTATTGATAAGTAGATAATTCTACTTATTTTTTTTATAATAGAAAAATAATCGTGGTAGGCAAGATAAAAAAGATGATACCATTTAGCTCCAATTGGGGCTATATATTAAAGATACTATGAATTATTGATAATAGTATTTATTTTGAAGGGTGATTTAGAATGAATATTGAAAATATTTTAAAGGTTTTAAAGAAAGAATTTCCTTATATTTATAATGATTTAGATACTTATTGTAAGCTCAATGACATTATAATTACTAAGTTAGAAGATAATTCAGAAGTAAATGAAAAACTTTATAAATTGTCTAAAGATGAAATATTTTCTTATGCTGAGGCTATTTTAAAATCATTAGATGAAGCCTATTACAAAGAGTTTCTTAAATTAAAGAAATTGGGAATAATTGTAATAGATGAGAATGAAAAGACTAAGGGTTCATTTCTTAGTGTTGATGGTAAGATACTTAATCTTAAATATACAGGTTCTTTCTTTGATGTTGCTACTTTAATACATGAATTTAATCATTACTTAAACAGAGTAACTTGTGAGGGCAAGTCGCCAATAAATAGGCAATGCTTCGGGGAAACAATGGCTATTAGTTTTGAATTATATGCTCAAAAATATTTAATTACTCTGGGTATCCCAGAGAATTTGGTAGGGCTTAATATTCGTAGAGATTTTGAAAAAACGATGACTAATTATTTTAAACCAACATTAGAAAAATTAAAAGCATACTTGGATGATAAACATTTTAATGATGAAACAGATGTATTAAATATAAAACCAGAAGAAAAAGATTTTGCTCGAAGAATCGGTGGACATTTCCAACATCTTTTAGGATATGTTTTGTCTTACTATATTTTAAATAATCTTGATATTAAAAGTATAATTTATCTAAATGATAATCTTAACGATTTTCAAAATGTAGAGGCAATTTTTTCTTATTTAAAAGTTAGTTTAAACGAATTATTAAAATTTGCTAAAAATAATACCTTATCATTAAATAATAAAAAAAATACTGATATTATCAGTATCATTTGAACTTCTTAATATCAGTTCTAGAAGCCATATAATCCATAGAAATATTATAGACTTTACAAATACAATAAAGATTTGTAGTAGAGATTAAATTATAACCCGTTTCATAATGACTATAAGTAGTCTGTGATAGACCACAACTACTAGCAAACTTTTCTTGAGATAAGCCTAGTTCTTTACGCGTTTTCTTAAGATTTTTACTAATCGCACTTTTAGAAATTCTATTCTGAAGTTTAGAAGGATAGTTCTTTTTACTAAGACCAACGGCATAGTCTAGCGAATAATTATATTTTTCACAGAACTCCATTAACTTTTCTAACGGAATAGGATCATTAGCCGTTTCCCAACCAGATACCGTTTTTCGGCTTACCCCTAAAATATTACCTAGTTGTGCTTGGGTCATTCCCAATTTTTCTCGACACCATTTCAAATTATTACCTAACATATTAAATATCACCAGACACATTTTCTCAAATAATTAGAAACTTTTAAAGATGTATCTGGACAATATATTAAAAAATTAAAAGATATTTCTTGATAACTTATTTACAAACCATATTATTAGTGCGGTTAACTATATAATCCATAGAAATATTATAAGTTTTACATAAGTAATAAAGATTAGTAGTAGTTATTAAGTATTTACCAGTTTCATAACCACTATAAGTAGTCTGCGGAAGTTTACACTCATCAGAAAGTACTTGTTGGGAGATATTACGACTCTTACGAAACTTCTTTAGATTTTTACTTATTAAAGCTCGGTTGATTTTAAAGGGACCGTAATGCTTATTTTTTCTTGTTAAACCACAGACGAAATCTAAGGAATAATTATATTCACTACAAAACTTAGCTAGCTTGGAAAGCGGAATAGAAGAATTAGCATTTTCCCAAGCACGAATAGAGGCATCACTAACTTCAAAAAACTTTCCTAACTGTTCTTGTGTAAGCTCTAATTCCTCCCTACAATATCTTAAATTATTGTCAAACATTCTAATCACCAAGACAATTGTGCCATTAAAATAGTGAATATCTTGTAAAACCGAAGACTATCCGTTAAAAATATGATATACTTTAATTTGAAAGGAGAGTTTATATGAAGAAAGAAAGAATCAGCAGATTTATGTTAGACAAAATGCGCGAAAACAAAATAACAGACCGTGATTTAGCTCAGGCTATAAGTGTTCCGGACTTTGTTATTAGTCTCTATTTAAAAGGAATAATAATGCCTAATATCTATGATTTAGAATTAATTGCTTTTAAGTTAAATGTGGGTATAAATGAACTTTTAGGAGGCTCTGAAGCTTATAAAAATGATGATGATATGATTTATTATTATGCTTTACAATCACGAAAAAGAGTAATTACGGCCATAGTTTTATATATTGTTCTTTTAATAGCGGCAATTATTGTAGCAATTATTGTATAAATCCGAAGAAAATTGTCCATAATCTTCTTAGGTGATAAGATGGGAAGATACAAAGTAGATATTGCAGGCATTAAGACTAGTGATTTAAAAGTTATTAGTAACGAAGAGATGAAAAGTCTGTTTATTAAGATGCAAGCCGGAGACGCTTTAGCTAAAGAGACTATTATTAATGGGAATTTAAGACTGGTTTTATCTTTAGTCCAACGTTTTGATAAGGGTAAATATAATGTTGATGATTTATTTCAGATTGGTTGTGTGGGGTTAATTAAGGCAGTTGATAATTTTGATTTAAATTATAACTGCCTTTTTTCGACTTATGCTGTTCCTTTGATAATGGGGGAAATTAGAAGATTTATTAGAGACAATACTTCTTTAAGAATTAGCCGGAAGATTAAAGATAATGCTTATCAAATTTTAAAATATAAAGAAGAGTATATTAAAGAATATGATAAAGAACCATCTTGGGAAGAGATTGGGGCTGCTTTAGAGATTAGTTTATATGATATTAAGGATGCGATGGATAGTTTAGTAAATCCGGTAAGTATTTTTGAGCCTATTTATAATGATGGTGGGGATACGATTTATCTTTGTGATAAATTGTCGGATACAAGAAATGAAAGAACGGATAAAGAGCTTTTGCTTACTCTGAAGAAGGCTATTTTAGGGTTAAAAAAAAGAGAACAGATTGTTCTTGAAGATCGATATGTGATGGGACATACCCAAGAAGAGATAGCCGCATCCTTAAATATTAGTCAAGCTCAGGTATCAAGAATTGAAAAGAGTGCTATTAGCACTCTTCGCCGTATTCTTAAATAACTATTTAGTTTTCTTATTTATTTCATTTAAATTTAGATAAATCTTGTAGATAATCATAAGACTTTCAAAAGCCATTCTTAAAATTATATTACCTAAGACTAAAAGTAATAAGAAGAAGAAAAATGAAGTACCTATGTAACCAAAAGCACTAATAGTTAGATATAAACTACTAAAGATATAAGTAATCTTTAAAATAGGTTCCATAAAGAAATTATTAAAGTGTAAATAATCATATAATCTTTTTAAGGGATTACTATAAGAAGCTTTGTTACGTTTATCCATAAATACGAAGTAAATAATGATGGTAGCAGCTAGAGCAATAATAAATGCTATTAATTTAAAATTGTAAACATTACTAGTTTTATATAGTTCGTAATCGTACATAATAATCGTCCTTTCCAAGGTTATTTTAGCAAAAAATAATTGTTCATGCAATATAATTAAATAGGTGATATTATGCGTTTATCAGATTTACAAAGTAAAGATATTGTTAATATTAATGATGGAAAGAAAATTGGGCGAATTATTGATGCTAGTATTAATGATACAGGGATGATTGAATACCTAAGTATTGAAAGATTTCGCGGGATAAATGGGCTTTTTAATAAAGATAATGAGACCACCATTACTTTTAAACAGATAAAAAGAATAGGCGAAGATGTTATTTTAGTTGATATTGTGGTATAATACCTATGTGATTTTGATGGAAATAAGTGTAATTATAAGTATTATTTTAGTTATTATTGATCAATTGCTTAAGTTTTTAATTGCTAAGAATGTTATGTTTATAGAAGTAATTCCCCATATTTTTAATATTCATAGAGTCTATAATTATGGGGTAGCCTTTAGTTTTTTAGAAAATAAACTATATTTAGTCCTTGGTATTAGCGTGGTTTTAATCTTTTTTCTTTTTAATATGCATAAAGATTTACCTAAGACTAAAAAATATGATATATTATTTGGAGTTATCTATGGAGGTATTTTTGGTAATTTAATAGATAGAGTTATTCATGGTTATGTTATTGATTACTTAGAAGTGTTTATTTTTAAGTATAGTTTTCCCATCTTTAATTTAGCTGATATATGTATAACTTTAGGAATTTTAATATTACTTGTAAGTATGATGGGGGATAGAAATGATAGTAGAAGTAAATGATATAAGAATAGATAAATATGTAACAGAACATACTAATTATTCCAGAAATTTGGTTTTAAATCTTCTTAAGAGTGGAAATATTTTAGTTAATGATAAAATTGTTAAACCTAGTTACAAAGTGCATTCTAAAGATATAATAACTATTAAGGATGTAAAGAGACCTACGGATGAGATTATTCCTTGGAATTATCCTTTAGATATTGTTTATGAAGATGATGATATTATTATAGTTAATAAACCTTCGGGAATGGTTGTGCATCCTGGAGCTGGGAATAAAGATCATACTCTTGTTAATGCTCTAAAGTATCATACGGATAAACTTTCTGATATTAATGGGATTGAAAGACTAGGGATAGTTCATCGGATTGATAAAGATACTTCGGGACTTATTATTGTGGCTAAGACTAATAAAGCTCATGAAATCTTAGGAGAGTATTTTAAGAATCATAGTATTAAAAGAGAATATATTGCTCTTTTATGTGGGGTTTTACCTCATGATACGGCTACAATTGATGCTCCGATTGGAAGAGATGAGAAAAATAGACTTAGAATGACAGTTACTCCTAATAATAGTAAAAGGGCTATTACTCATTTACAAGTATTAAAAAGATATAAAGACTATACCCTAGTAAAAGCTAGATTAGAGACGGGAAGAACTCATCAGATTAGGGTTCATACTAAATACATTGGGTATCCAGTTTATAATGATCCTGTATATGCTTCTAAGAGTGAGGGTGATTTTGGACAGTTTTTACATTCTTATAGTATGGAATTTATTCATCCTCTTACGAAAGAGAAGATGTATTTTAAAAGAGAAGTTCCTAAATACTTTAAAGATTTTTTAGATAAGTTAGAAAAGGAAGAATTATAATTTAAAGATGAGGATATTAAGAAAATAAAAGTTAAAAAGAAGATAAGGAATACTAAGAAGAAAGTGTTTTAAAGATATTTTTTTAAGTTCTAAAGACATACAAATACTATTGATAAGGGTAAGAAAAGTAAATATTAAAGATAAGTAATAATCGCTAAAATAGTAGTAAAATAAAAGAATACTAATTAAGAGAATAGAATTACTAAGAATAAAATAAGCCGTATCATTGTTAAATAAATTATAATAAAGAATAGTAATTAATGAAAAATTAAGAAGAGCAAAAGAAATTATAAAAAAAGAAATAGTAATAGTGGTCATAAAATCTCCTTTACTAATTCTATGAAGTATAATAAAATAATAGAAGGTGGTTACATTGAGTACAATTAGTATGGATAAAAAAGATGAAATTGTTATGAGATTAGTACATTTTTTAGTTACTAAAGAAAATTATACTCCTATAGTTGTTAATGGGGTAAAGAATGAAGTATGGTTAGAAAATGTCGAAGGACCATATAAAATCATTAGAATTAATTCTAATTATATTCATAATAAAGAACAATATAATTTTGATATTTATAAGACTAGTAATGTGGCTAAACAGATAAAGAAGAAGACTTTGTCTTGGAAGGTTAATGTCTTAAATATTTTTTTAGATTTAAATGATAGTGTTAAATTAAATAGTTTTAGTAATATTGATAATATTAGAGTAAGTGATACCAAGGACTTAGTTCATAATAATATTGTTGTCGATGCGTTTCCTAATATTGAGAAAGATATAATTAATACGGAAGATGAGGTTGACTTAATAGTTAATGTTACTAATGATATAAATAGTAAGACGGCTAAAGAAAATAAAAAGTATGAAGAAGTATTTAGACCTAAAAGAATTATTATTACTTATGCTTTGATTGCTATTTGTACACTGATTTATATTTTACAAATTATCTTTCCTATAATTAATACTTTATTTGCTGTTAATGGGACCTTAGTAAGACAAGGACAAGTATATCGTTTAGTAACGGGAATCTTCTTACATGGTTCGATTTGGCACTTATTATGTAATATGTATTCTTTATATGTTATTGGGTGTGCAACGGAAAATTATTTTGGGAAAAGGAAGTTTCTTCTTATCTACTTAGCTAGTGGTATTATTGGTTCGATGTTTTCTTGTATCTTTAATACCGGTTGGTCGCTAGGAGCTAGTGGGGCCATCTTTGGCCTTATGGGAGCGTTATGCTATTTTGGTTATTATTATCGTCTTTATATGGGTAAAGCTCTATATAATGATATAATTCCTGTTATTATCCTAAATCTAGGACTTAGTTTAGTTCTTTCTAATATTGATTTTTATGCTCATATAGGAGGACTAATTGGGGGTGTCTTTATAACTATGGGTCTTGGTGTTAAGAATAAAACGGATAGACAAAGTAGTATTAATGGCTGGATTACTTTTAGTATCTTAGTATTATTTCTAATATATATGTTGTTTTTTAGATAGCTATATTTCTAATATAGTTTTTTTTCTTTTTCTAAGATATATTCTAGTAAGTTTTAATTAATTTTGATATGATAATAAAGAAGAAGTGATTGTGATGGAAAGATATAATCCCGATTATAAAATGGGGCTTAATGAAGAACAAATTAAGGAAAGAATTCTAAATAACTTAGTAAATTTTAATGATGTTCCCCCGACGAAGACGATAAAACAGATTATTATTAGTAATTTTTGTACTTATTTTAATTTTCTTAATCTTTTATTAGGAGGAATGATTCTCGGAGCTGGGATTTATGGTCATCAAATAATAGATGGTCTTAAGAATTGTTTATTTATGGGAGTTATTTTAGCCAATAGTGTTATAAGTACCATTCAAGAAGTAATTTCTAAGAAGATTATTGATAAATTGTCCGTCTTATCAGAATCTAAAGTTTTAAGTATTAGAGAGGGAAAAGAAGTATTACTTAAAGTTGATGAGATACTTTTAGATGATTGTCTTTTATATAAGATGGGTAATCAAGTAGTCGTTGATAGTATAATTCTTAATGGAACAGTAGAAGTTAATGAATCTTTTATTACGGGAGAATCGAAAAGTATTGTTAAAAAGACTGGTGATATGTTATTATCAGGAAGTTTTATTAGTAGCGGGGCTTGTTATGCGAAAGTAGAGCATATTGGTTCGGATAATTATATTGCTAAGATAAGTAAAGAAGCTAAGTATGAGAAAAAGGCTGATTCTGTGATTATGAATTCTTTTGAAGGATTATTAAAAGTCTTATCGATAGTTATTATTCCGGTTGGAATTTTACTTCTTTATAATCAATTAGAAGTTACTAACTATGATATTACGGCTTCCATATTTAATACCGTCGGAGCTTTAATAGGAATGATTCCGGAAGGACTTCTTTTACTTACTAGTTCTGTTATGGCCGTAAGTGTAGCTCGTCTAGCTAAATATAATGTCTTAGTACAACAATTATATTGTATTGAAACATTAGCACGAGTAGATGTTATTTGTCTTGATAAGACTGGTACTATTACTTCGGGAGAAATGGATATTCATAAGATAGTAGCTATTAAAGAAGATAAGAATTCTATAGATGAGGTATTAAGTAATTTTTGTTATGCTTTTAAGAGTATTAATGATACTATGAATTCTCTTAGAAGTAAGTATCCTCATAAAGGTTCTTGGGAAGTAGAAAGTGTTACCGAGTTTTCTTCTAGTAGAAAGTATAGTGCTGTTAAGTTTAAAGATAGGGGTTTATTCTATTTAGGAGCACCTGAGTTTGTTTTGAAAAATAAGACTAAAGAGTATAGTCATATCCTTGATGAGTATAGTGATTATAGAGTATTAGTGCTGGCTAGAAGAATAGATACTCCTAATGACTTAGAAGTCTTAGGATTTATAATTTTAGCTGATACCATTAGAAAAGAAGCTCCTGATACTTTGAAATATTTTAAAGACCAAGGTGTTAATGTTAAGATTATTAGTGGAGATAACTTTAAGACTGTTACTTCTATTGCTAGAAGAGCAGGACTTGTAGATGCTAATGGCGTCGATGCTAGAACCTTAAATATAGATAATATTGATGAAGCCGTTAAGAAATATGATGTCTTTGGACGAGTTACTCCTGAACAGAAAAAGATGATTATTATGGCTTTACAAAGACAAGGACATACTGTGGCGATGACCGGAGATGGGGTTAATGATGTTTTAGCGTTAAAATGTGCTGATTGTGGTGTAGCTATGGCTAGCGGTACTGATGCGGCTAAAAATGTTAGTCAATTAGTTTTATTAGATTCTAATTTTGCATCGTTACCCGAAGTAGTAGGAGAAGGAAGACGAACTATTAATAATGTGGAAAGATCAGCATCTTTATTACTTATTAAGACTATTTTTACTTCTATTTTAGTTTGTGTTTGTATTTTAACTAAGGTTGAATATTTCTATTTACCTATTCAGTTAAGTTTAATTACTACCTGTACCATTAGTGTTCCCTCATTCTTCTTAGCCTTAGAACCTAATCATAATTTAGTTAAGGGTAATCTAATGTTAAAGGTAGTTAGTAAGAGTATTCCTCCGGCTTTAACCGTAGTATTTAATGTCATTATGATTACTTTATTTAGTAAAGCTTTTAATATAGATAGTAATTTAACTAGCACTTTAATAGTTATAATGACAGGAACAACCGGGTTTATTAATTTATCAAGAATCTCTAGACCATTTAATGTCTATAGAACTATACTTTATACCATATTATTAGGACTTTATATATATATTATTTTCTTTCATAGTTCATTCTTTTATTTAAGTCAAATTAATTTTAATACTATTCTTTTATATATTGTTTTCTATATATGTAGTATATGGGTCTTTGATAAATTAAATCTAATAATTAATTATATTCTAAAGACTTTTGATAAGTCTTATGAAGGATAAATTTAGTCTTTAAATAATTATTATTTTATGATATATTTAAATAGTATAGAAGGGTATAAAAATGAATAGTAATATTAAAAAGAATAGGCTAATCTTAGCGATAATAACAATTTCTTTAGTGGGGTTAATTGGTATTGGCATGTCTTATGCGTATTGGTGGTTTACCACTATACAAGATAAGAATAATGTAGGAGTTAGTGAATGTTTTTCTATTGAACTTACTAATCAAGCTAATGAGATTAATTTAACTAATACTTATCCTATTACGGATGCCGAAGGTCGTAAGCTTACTCCTTATACTTTTACTTTAAAGAATACTTGTAGTATGTCTGCTAAGTATAATTTAAATATGGAGATGCTTAGTGGTACTACTTTAAATAGTGGTTATGTAGCAGTATTAGTAAATAATAAAGATATTAGATTATTAAGTAGTTATGATGCTGCTACGACCGTAATAGATGGTAGTACGGAGTCTAGAACTCTCGATATAGGTTTATTAGAAGGAAATAGTAGTAAAGACTATAGTATTTCTCTTTGGATTGATGAAGATGTAACTTTAGAAGATGATATTCTAAATAAAGTATTTAAGTCTAAAATAATAATAGATGCGATTGCTACAGAAAAAAGTGCATTAGATGTTGCTATTGATGTTGCTAGGGATAAGATTATTGCCTCTGTTGATACTACTGGTAAGTGTCCAACTATCAATAGTGATGGGACAGTGGCTGTATCTGAAGAAGAGTCAACCGATGGCTATTTATGTACTGCTCCAGATGTTTATGGTACTAGTTATTATTATAGAGGTAATGTTACTAATAACTATGTAAAGTTTGGAGAATGGAAAGTCCAAAAATATTTTGGGGATTATTCTGATACTTATAGTTCTTATGAGGTATATGATTCTTTAAAAGAATGTCAAGAAGCAAGTGAATATAATGTTAATTGTCGTATTGGAATTGATGTTGGGATGCCTATGTATTGGCGTATTATTCGTATTAATGGTGATGGTACCGTAAGAGTAATCTATGATGGAACCTCTGCTCACGCTAATGGTGAAGATAGTGAGGATAGACAAATTGGCATGTCAGCATTTAATGATTTTTGGAAAAGAGATAATGTCCAAGAAAGTACTAATTCATCTGTTTCTTTTGATAATGCTGGTGTTGGTTATATGTATGGTAACCATGATACTATAGTAGAAACTATTGAGTATTCTTCAACTAGTTTTACGAATACAAGTACGTATTATATTGCTAAAGAATATAATTATGATGAAAGTACTGGATTATTTACTTTAAAAGATCCAATTCAGGTGCTAGGCAGTGATTTAACAACAGATTATATAGGCTATTATTATACTAGTCATACACCAACGGATCCTCCCTCTAGTGTAGGATTATTATATAAAATAATGCGTATAACAGCTGGTGATAAAAGTGCTTCTGTAAAATATGTTTTGGTCAGCCAGGGGACTTCAAGCAAAGAAGTGGCTCAGACTAATACCAATGATTCAACTATAAAAACTTATTTAGATAATTGGTATAAAACAAATATTTCCGGTACGGAAAATGAACAATATTTAGCTGATAATATTTTCTGTAATGATCGCAGTCTAGGCACCAGCAGTAGGCCAGCTGCGGTAACTAATAATTTTTATAGCGTTCGTCGTTTATCTTCAATTAAGCCTGGTTTGGGAGCTGGGAAGACCGATACCTTGTATAACTTTTATGATTCAGTATCGCAAAGAAAATTTAATTTGGGATGTTCGCAGCAGAATGATGCTTTTACAGTTAGTGACAACAAAAATGGGAATGGGGCTTTAAGATATCCTGTTGGATTAATAAATGCCACTGAAGTTACGCTATCCGGCGTGTGGTATAATACCAATAATAGTCATTACCTATATTCTGGGTTTGATTATTGGACGTTAACACCGCACGACTTTGAAGGCCGCTACGCTTCCGCTTATTACGCTAACGTGATGTACGTACATTCGTATGGAAACACTTACGACAGCGAATTCGACGTCGCGTACATCGGCAACGGGGTTCGGCCAGTTATTAATCTGAAGGCTGATATACTGTTGCAAGGCTCAGGGACAGCAACTGACCCTTATCACCTTTCTTCGTAGAAGAAATATCCCCGAAAGTAAAATGATGATGAGACCCACCCAAAATGAGGAATCATTTCGGGTGGGAATTTCTTGGTAAAAAAATAGAAATAAAGATATTTATAATTGTAAAATAAGAAATGAGGTTTTTATGAGAAAAATAGTAGATGGAAATACTGCTTGTAGTAATATAGCTAATCTCTTTACAGAGATAGCATCTATTTATCCTATTACCCCATCGAGTCCGATGGCTAGTAATATTGATAATTTAAAATTAAAGAAAAAAAATTTATTTAACGAATCAGTAGAAGTCGTAGAAATGCAAAGTGAAGCAGGAGCCGCTGGGGCGATGCATGGAGCTTTGATTAGTGGTTCCTTAGCTACCACCTTCACGGCCTCACAAGGCTTATTACTAATGATTCCTAATATGTATAAAATCGCTGGAGAAGGCTTACCAGGAGTTATTCATGTGGCTGCCCGTACGGTGGCAACTCATGCCTTATCCATCTTTGGAGATCATAGTGATATTTATGCCACGCGTGCTACCGGCTTTGCAATGCTCGCATCAACTAATGTTTTTGATGCTCAGAACTTAGCAGCCGTTGCCCACCTTTCAGCTATTGAAGGAAGAGTACCATTCTTACACTTCTTTGATGGTTTTAGGACTAGTCATGAACTAAATAGTATAGAAGAATTACCAGATGAGAAACTCTTAGGACTTATTAATTATGATAAAGTTAATGCTTTCAAAAAACAAGCTCTTAATGTAGGATGTGCTTATCAAAGAGGAATGGCTGAGAATGAAGATATTTATTTTCAAAGTGTAGAAGCTAGAAATACTGATTATGATAAGATTCCTGATATTGTTAATGATTATATGCAAAAGATAAATAGTATTATGAAGACTAATTATCAACCATTTAATTATTATGGTTCTAAGAATGCTAAATATGTCATCGTAGCGATGGGTAGTGTCTGTGATACCGTTAAACTTACTATAGAAAAGTTAAATGAGACTAATGATATTTATGGACTAATAGAAGTTCATTTATATAGACCTTTTAGTACTAAATACTTATTAGAAGTATTACCTAGTAGTGTAGAAAAGATTGCTGTCTTAGATAGAACTAAAGAAGCAGGTAGTATAGGAGAACCATTATATTTAGATGTCGTAGCTTCTCTTAAAGATAAGAATATTCAAGTAGTAGGAGGACGTTACGGCTTATCTAGTAAGAATACTACTCCAAGTGAGATTGCTGGGGTCTATAAGATGTTAGAAACTACTTTAAAAGATAACTTTACGATAGGAATTCTTGATGATGTAACTAATCTAAGTTTAGATAAAGTTCCTATGGATATTAAAGTAGCAGATAAAGAGATTCTTATTTATGGATATGGTTCTGATGGAATGGTATCTACTTCTAAAGATATTATGCATTATCTAGGAGAAGAGAAAAATCTATATGTTCAAGGATATTTCCAATATGATAGTAAGAAATCAGGAGGAGTAACTGTATCTAATTTAAGAATGTCTTCTAAAGAGATTAATGCTCCTTATTATGTAGCTCATCCTTCTTTACTAGTTATTACTAAAGACGCTTATCTAAAAGACTTTGATATGTTTAATAGTCTAAAAGAAAATGGTATTTGTTTAATAAATACTAATAAGAAGTCTCATGAGTTAGATGATATATTACCTAATAAGACTAAAGATATTATTAAGAATAGAAATATTAAAGTATTATTAATTGATGCTGATAAGATTGCTCTTGAGAATAATATTAAGGGTAAGATTAGTAAGATTATGGAAATTGTAATCTTAAAATTAATGGGATTTAATGATGCCGAAGATTATATTAAAGATTCTATTCGCAAGAAATTTGGGACTAAGGGTGATGATATCGTTAATGCCAATATTAATTCTTTAAGTAGTGCTGTTAAGAGTGTAATCCTTGTCAAAGGCGAATTTAAAGATAAAAAAGAAGTTAAGACTCCTGATGATATCTTTACTCTTATTAATAAAAGACAAGGAGATAACTTAAAAGTCTCGGAATTAATGCCTTATAAGAATGGTATATTTCCAACCGGCTTAGCCGCTAATGAAAAGCGTAAAATTACTAATATGGTTCCTAAATGGAAGCCTGAAAACTGTATTCAATGTGGAATGTGTGCTACCGTTTGTCCTCATGCCGTAATTAGACCAATTATTACTGAGGCTAAAGATACTGAAAAAGGTCTTAAAGTCTTAGGACATACAGAGTATAATTATGAAATTGTCGTTAGTGAAGCTGATTGTACTAGTTGTGGTTTATGTATTAATGCTTGTCTTGGTAAGGCTGGTAAAAAAGCCTTAGAATTTGGTGAAGCTACTTACGAGACCCAAGAGTATGCCGATAAAATGTTTAAAGAATATCAAAATCCAGAACTACATGATCGATTTACTTTAAAAGGCGCTTCTCTAAGAAAACCATGTTTTGAATTTAGTGGCGCTTGTGCCGGTTGTGGAGAAACCCCTTACTTAAAGATGTTAAGTCAGTTATTTGGCGAAAAATTAGTTATTGCCAATGCCACTGGTTGTTCTTCAATCTATGGTGGTTCCGCCCCATCAACTCCATACTTAATTCCTTGGGCTAACTCTTTATTTGAAGATAATGCGGAATTTGGATATGGTATGTATTTAACTTATAAAAACACCCAAAAACGTATTCATGATATTATTACTAAGTCAATTGATTGCGTAAGTGAAGAAGTAAAAGAGTTACTAAATAAATGGTTAGAAAATGAGAATAACTATGATGTAACTAAGAAAATCGTTGATAAATTACAAACGATGGAAATTCCTAAAGATTTAAAAGATATCCTAGAATATATGGTTGCTCGTAGTGTCTTTATCGTCGGTGGTGATGGTTGGGCTTATGATATCGGCTTTGGTGGAATAGACCATGTCTTATCTAGTGGCGAAAATGTTAATATTATCGTCCTTGATACCGAGGTATATTCTAATACTGGTGGTCAAGCATCAAAATCAAGTCGCGTCGGGGCGGTCGCTGAATTTGCTAATATGGGTAAAAAGACTGCGAAAAAAGACTTATTTAGAATTGCCATGTCTTATCCAAACTGTTATATAGGAAGTATTTCCTTTGGAGCCAATTTCATGCAGACTATTAAAACAATGAAAGAAGCAGAAGCTCATAACGGACCAAGTTTAATTATTTGTTATTGTCCATGTATTGAACAAGGTCTTCATGGAGGTATGTCTAACTCTATAAGTGAAGAAAAACTAGCTGTTGAATGTGGTTATGTCAATTTGATGCGTTATGTACCTGAAGATAAAAAATTATA
The DNA here is from genome assembly GCA_934098445.1 of uncultured Bacilli bacterium. Classification (GTDB taxonomy): domain Bacteria; phylum Bacillota_I; class Bacilli_A; order RF39; family UBA660; genus CAG-605. The sequence continues at coordinate 13,867 of CAKOOW010000006.1, read as the reverse complement.
TATCGATTCTAAAGAACCAGATTTTACTAAATATGAAGATTTCTTAAAGAATGAAGTAAGATATAGTAGTCTAATGAAGAAAGATAACGAACTTGCTAAAGAATTATTAGATATTCAAGTAAATAATGCTAAAGAAAGATATAATTTCTATAAAGATATTCAAAGTAAGAATAATTAAGGTTAAGATGTAGACTTATGGTCTATGTCTTTTTCTTTTCTATTCATATTTTTCTATAGAAAGAATAAAACTGTGATATAATCTACTTGTTGATATATTAGTTAAAAAAACGGAGGAATTTTTTATGGTAAAGAATAATTATGCTATGATAAATCATGCGATTAATATAGATGTTAGTAATTTGCCTAAGATAATTCAGAATACAATAAAACAATTAGAAGAGTACGAGAAAGCTGGTGAATGGGTAATGTATGATGGCTTAGCTGATGGTCTTGAGTCTTTTCTAAAATCAGCTCTGATATCTGGACAAATAAATAATGAGCAGTTTAATTTGCTTTTAAAGAAATATCGAGGTGGAAAATGAAAAATAAAGTCAAAATACATCTAATAATCTTGAATGTTTTAAGACCAAAAGAGAGGTAATTTATGCATAATTATTTAGAAATAATAACTTATTGGCAACAACAAAATATAGATAGCATTCCCAAGTTAGAACAAGCTTTAGACCATTTTAATATCTTGTTTGCTTATAATTCGGGAGTAATTGAAAATCCAAGTATTACTTATCATGATACTAGAGAAATTTTTGAAAATGGAAAAATTAGTAACTATACAGGAAACTTAAGAACTCTTTACGAAATAGCTAATCAAAAAGACTGTGCTTCTTATTTATTACCAAAGATTATTAAGAAAGAACCATTAACGGAAGAATTATTAAAAAAAATCCATAAATTATTAACCAAAGGAACATATGATGAAACAAGATATAATATTAATGGTGAAAGACCAGGAGAGTATAAAAAGCACGATTATGTTACTGGTCGAAATGAAGTAGGAGCCGATGTTTTAAGTGTTGCTAGAGAAATTAAAGATTTACTTGCAGAAGTAGCAAGTATAAAAACTAATGAGACCGAAACTATCATCAAAATAGCAGCTTATACGCATAATGTTTTAGAATCTATTCACGCCTTTGCTGATGGGAATGGGCGTTTAGGGCGTACTATCGTAAATTATATTTTATTAACTAATAATCTGCCCCCGATAATTATCTATGATGAAGATAAAAAATATTATTATGCTTGTTTAGAAAAGTTTGATGAAGAAGAAGATTTATCAGCAATGATTGAATTTTTTAAATACGAGATGGAGAAGACTTGGAGTAAAACCCTAGACTTAAAAGAGGGAAAAAGTAAAAAGACTCCGAAAATAAGTGATTGTAATTAACTAGGAGTATGTTATCATATACATGTAAAGGAGATTTTATGATTAAAATAAAAACAGATTCGAGAAAAATAGAGCCTGGAGATACATTTGTTGCTATTAAAGGGTTAACGGTTGATGGTCATGACTTTATTGAAAAGGCTATTTCTCTAGGAGCTAGTAAGATTGTTTGTGAACATGGTTCTTATAGTGTTGAGACTCTTGTTGTCCCTAATACCAAAGAGTGGCTTCAGAAGTATTTAGTTACTAATTATAAAGAAGAAGTTAATAAGATTAAGATTATTGGTATGACAGGGACTAATGGAAAGACTACTACTTGTTTTCTTACTTATCAAATGTTACTTAAACTAGGGAAAAAGGCCGCTTATATGGGGACTATTGGTTTTTATATGCCAGGAGTTAAAAGAGTCCTAAATAATACGACTCCCGAGATTTTAGATGTTTATAGTCTTATTATTGAGGCTATCGAGGCTGGTTGTGAATACTTTGTAATGGAAGTATCTAGTCATTCTTTAGTAGAAAAAAGAATCGAAGGATTAGAGTTTACGGTAGAAGCTTTTTCTAATCTTACAGAAGATCATTTAGATTTTCATAAGACTATGGAAAACTATTTAAAAGCTAAATTACTTATTTTAGACCAATTAAAAGGGACAATCATTGTAAATAGTGATGATCCTTATGGAAAGTATTTCGCGACTAAGAATTATAAAACTCTAGGATATACAGGTAAAGATTATCAGATTATTTTCTATGAAGAGACTGATAAAGGGACTTTAATTAAATTTAAAGCTTTAGATAAAGAGTATACAGTAGAGACTAATTTAAAGTGTAAGTATAATGTTTATAACTATTTAACAGCCTTAGGACTTCTTAATACTTTAGGAATTAGTATTTCTGATATTATTAATATTACTAAAGATATTTATGCTCCTAAAGGACGTTGTGAGCAGATTAAAGTAAGAGAGGCTTATGCTGTTATTGATTATGCCCATACTCCTGATGCGGTTGAAAAGATTATTACTTCCTTCTTAGAAAATAAGAAAGGGAAAATCTATACTATTGTGGGTTGTGGTGGTGATAGAGATCCTCTTAAAAGACCAATTATGGGGAAAATTGCCACTGATTTAAGTGATTATGTTATTTTTACTAGTGATAATCCTAGAACGGAAGATCCTAAGAAGATTTTAGAAGATATTATAAAAGGGGTTTCTAAAGATAATTATGTTGTTATAGAAGACCGGAAAGAAGCTATTAGAAAAGGGCTTAATATGTTAAAGAAGAATGATGTTTTACTTATCTTGGGTAAGGGTCATGAAGATTATCAAATCATTGGCCATACTAAGTATCATTTAGATGATTTAGAAGAAGTTAAGAAGTATTTAGAAACAAACTAAGTACTTTTTTCTTGGAAAATTTCCTTGACAAATGGAAATTAAAAAGAGACAATAGATGAATATATTTTAAGGAAGGGGTATTTTATGTTAGATTATTTTAAAGATGAGAAAACTGATACTTTTAGACAATTAAATAAACTTTTAAAAAGTAAGACTATTGTAAGTGATTTTGCTCCCTTTTCTTCTTATTCGCCTGTTTATATAGAGACTAATGAATGTCAAAGAGGAGTTTTAAGTAAGCTTGATGTTTCTAATAAAGATGTTCTTTGTGTGACTTCGAGTGCTGATTTTGCTTTTAATGCTTTAGCTAGTGGGGCTAGTAAAGTAACAACTTTTGATAAGAATAAATTTGCTAAGTATGTTCTAGCTTTAAAGATAGCCACCATTAAGACTTATTATAGTGCTTCGGGATATTCACGATTTTGGTTAAAAGATAGTCCTGATTACTTATCTAAAAGACTATTTAATGATATTAAAAATCATTTATCCCCAAGAGATTATGAGTTTTGGACTTATGTTTTTCAAGATAGTTTTAATCTTAGAGAAAGTAATTTCATTAGAAAAACGATGTATGGGACTTATAATATGCAAAATAAATATAATATTTATTATAATAATTATTATTATCTTCTTTTAAGACAAGCTCTTTTTAAAGAACCTATTATAACCTATGATTTAGATATTACGGATATCTTTAAGATTAAAGAGTCTTTTGATGTTATTTATTTATCTAATATATTAGAGTATTATAAAGATATTGAGTCTCTTAAAGATGTGGATAAAGTTCATGATTTTCTTAATAATCTTAAAAGAGTAATGGTAAAACCTGGAGGCGTAGTAAGTGTTAATTATTGTTATTGGGCTAATCTATTAGAGTTTTGTGATTCTTTAGATACTCCCCTTGAAGACTTAGTTAATATTCTTACTTTAAAATATCCAAAAGAGTATGATTTACAAACCTTTAGTGCTGTTTTTGATGATACTTTAGAAGGGGTTTGTTTGACTAGAAAAAGAACTATAAAATGATTTTAAACATTAGTGGGCGGACTGATATTGTTGGTTTTTATACACCCTGGTTTCTTAAGAGACTAAATGAAGGTTTTGTAGATGTTAGAAATCCCTATAATGAGACGCAAGTGAGTAGGATTTATTTTGAAGATGTAGAGATGCTAGTCTTTTGTACTAAAAATCCAAGACCCATTATTCCATATCTAAAAAGTATTCCTAAACCGCTTCTTTTTCATATTACCGTTACGGGGTATCATCAGGATATTGAACCTAATGTTAAAGATAAGAAAAGTATTATTGAAGATATTAAAGAGATTAGTAAAATCTTAGGAAAAGATAGAGTTTATGTCAGATATGATCCAATATTTCTAAATGATAAGTATACCGTAGAATATCATATTAAGTGTATTAAAAGATTATGTGAACTCTTAGAAGGATATATTGATAAGATAATTATATCTTTCATTGATGATTATAAGAATGTTAGGAAGAATGAGAAAGTCTTAAGATTTAGAGAGTTTAGGGAGACTGATTATAAATTCCTGGGAGAAAATATCAGTAAGATATGTCACACTCATGGGATAAGAGTCCATACTTGTTTTGAAAAGAGAAATCTAGTAGAGTATGGTTTTGATGAAGAAGAGTGCTTATCTCATGAACTAGCATATATCTTAACCGGACGAAAGTATCCTAATTGGAAGGCTAGAAAAGAAGGTCTATGTAATTGTGTTAATATCATTGATATAGGAGTCTTTAATACTTGTAGTCATTTTTGTAAATATTGTTATGCTAATTTTAAAGAAGAAAGTGTTCTTGAGAATAGAAAATTACATGATCCTAATTCCTCTCTTTTAATAGGGCATCTTAAACCAGAAGATAAAATAACCAGAAGAAAAAAATAATTTTTTGAAACTAATTGCCTCCTTTTAGGGATTATTTAGTAGAAGGAGTAATTATGAAGAAGAAAAATATTTTAATAATTAGTATCATTATAATACTTGTCTTAGGAGGAATAACGCTTTTAAGACTAAGAAATATCCAAGAAGTAAGAGAGACTTTACCTAAAAAGAATACTAATTCTTATCAAGAAGTAATTAAGTTAAAAGATGGAAGAATTGTATATTCTAAGTACCAAGATAATACTAACTTAAAAGCAAAATTAGAAGAAAATAATAATTATCTTGATGATTTAGTTAAATCTATTAATAATAAAGTAATTCTTAAAGATGGAGGTAGTATTGTCTATAAGAAAAATGATATTTATATAGTAATGTGTCATCGGATGAGTGGGAAAGATGTAGATAAAACTATAGAAGATATCTATTTAGGGGATACTTATCAAGATGTTTGTTTAGAATAATATCTTGACTACTAAAATTACTTGGAGAAAACTTCTAAGTCTTTTTTTCTTCTTAAAACCATTATTATGTAGTATAATGTATTAAGAAAAAGGTGATTATATGCGAATTATAATAAGTGCTGGGGGAACAGGGGGCCATATCTATCCTGCTTTGTCCATAATAGAAGGTTTTAAAAAGTATGATAAATCTTTAGAAGTATTATATATTGGGACTAAGAATCGAATGGAAAAAGATATAGTTCCTAAAGAAAATATTCCCTATTATGGCATTGAAATCTATGGCTTAACTAAAAATATTCTAAGAGATATTAAAGATGTTTTTTTGATTGTAAAAGCTAAAAAAGAAGTAAAGAAACTCATAGAGGAGTTTAAGCCTGATGTTATCTTAGGAGTAGGAGGATATGTTACTTATCCCGTCTTAATGGCTGCTAGAGCCAAACATATTAAGACCTTTATCCATGAACAGAATGCTATTCCCGGAAAAACTAATAAAATGATAAGTAAATATGCCGATATAATTGGGGTTTCTTTTCCTGAGACTAGGAAGTATTTTCCTAATAAGAAGGTTATTTATACAGGTAATCCCACGGGAATAAGAGCTCTAAATACCCCTATAATCTCCAAGACCTCCCTAGGACTTAAAGAGTCTTTACCCTTAGTCGTTGTGGTTTGTGGTTCTCTAGGAAGTGCCACCGTTAATAAGATAATGACCGGATATTTAAGTACTTTAGAAAATGCTAAATATCAAATCGTTTATATTACGGGTAAAGCCTTATATCCTGAGTTTGCCAAGACTAAGTATCCTAAGAATGTTTTGGTCTTACCTTATTTAGACAATTTAAGTGGTCTTTTAAAAAGTGCCGATATTCTAGTCGCCAGAGCCGGTGCTTCCACTATCGCTGAAATTAAAGCCTTAAATATTCCTAGTATTTTAATACCTAGTCCTTATGTTGCCAATAATCATCAATATTTTAATGCCAAAGCTCTAGTTGATAATGATGAGGCTATTATGTTAGAAGAACAAAATCTTAGTACCGATAATATTAAGAAGACAATTGAAGATCTTCTTAATGATAAAGAAAAGTATCAAAAGATAAAGAATAATTTAAGTAAAGTAAATACTCTAGATAGTACTAAGATTATTTATGAAGCAGTTAAGGAGCTTATTAAGAAATGAATAAAAAGTGTGAATTAAAGAAAAATGTGAATTTGTTAGATTATAATACTTATCGGGTAGAAGCTAGATGCCATTATATGGCCCATCCGGCAACCCTAAAAGACTTAGAAAACTTACTTACTTATGTTATAAATCATCAAATTAAATATTTTGTTTTAGGTAATGGCTCGAATGTGATATTAGATGGTTACTTTGATGGTTTAGTTATCAATATGAAAAATTTAGATAAGGTGATTAAGAAAAGTCCTACCGACATCATTGCCTATAGTGGCATTATGCTACCTAAACTTGTTAATTTTTGTGTTAAAAATAATATGGCAGGATTAGAGTGGGCTAGTGGTATTCCTGGCACTTTAGGGGGCGCTATTTACGGGAATGCCGGTGCTTATAATGAAGCTATCTATGACTATTTAGAAGAGATAATTGTTCTTCATAATGGCAAACTAGAAACCCTAAAGAAGAGTAAACTTAACTATGGTTATCGAACTAGTTTTTTTCAAGGAAAACGCCAATATATCATCATTGCGGCTCATTTAAAATTAAAACCTGGTGATAAAGAAACTTCTCTTAAAATTATGAATGACCGTTTAACAAGACGCTTAAAAACGCAACCCCTAAGTTATCCTTCAGCGGGATCGGTCTTCCGTAATCCTAGTAAAGACCTACCAGCGGGAAAACTAATTGAAGATGCTAATCTTAAAGGTTATAAAGAAGGTGGTGCCACCGTTTCTACTAAACATGCCAACTTTATAATCAATGAAGATAAGGCTACTTCTAAAGACATTATTAACCTTATCAGCTATATTAAAAAAATCATTAAAGAAAAAGATAACATCGATTTAATCTTAGAACAAGAAATAGTAAAGTGGGATTCTTATGAATAAAAAGAAGAAACATCGTAAATTAAATAAAAAAAGAGTCTTTACTCTTCTTATCTTTCTACTAGGGATTATACTCTTTATTATATTTCTTTTAAATCTAAGAGTTAAAAACATCTTAATAATAGGTAATACTTATATAAAAGATAGTGAAATTATAAGAAAGAGTAATTTAAAAGACTATCCTTATTATAAAGATATTAATAAAAAGACTATTGAAAATACTATTAATAATATTCCTTTACTTAATAAAACTAAAGTTCTAAAGAAATTAAATGGTACTTTAAAAATAATTGTTGAAGAAGAAAAACCCCTTCTTTACTTAAATGATACTAGTAAGATTATAACAGATCAAAATAATACCTATGAAAATATAGACTTAGATATTATTTCTATGCCAACTTTAAAGAATAATATAAGTATCGAGACTCAAAAATATCTAGTTACGGCTTTAAGTAAAGTAAAAACTAATCTTTTAGAAATGATAAGTGAAATCGAATATACTCCTACTATTAGTCAAAATGGGACTATAATTGATGATAAACGCTTTACTTTTTATATGAATGATTCTAATATAGCAGTGATAAATGCCATTAATATCGATAAATTTAATAATTACTTAAAGATAGTTAGTAAAACGATGGATAGTTTTGATTCTAGTGTTAAAGGAACTTATAACTTTGATTCGGGGACTAGTAATGTTTTCTTTAGTAAGTTTGGTAGTAAGGAGAGCTCTAATGATGAAAATTAATTATGATAAGAAAATGTGGGAGATTATAGATAAAGAAAAAGAAATAAAAAGACTTTTATTGCATTCTTGTTGTGCTCCTTGTAGTAGTGCTTGTCTTGAGAAATTAACTCCTTATTTTGATATTACTATTCTTTATTATAATCCTAATATTGAACCTTATGAAGAGTATTTAAAAAGAAAAAAAGAAGAAATAAGATTTATTGAATATTATCCCCATCAAAATAAAATAGACATCATTGATTGTGACTATGATCATGAAAAGTTTATAAAGATTGCTAAAGGACTGGAAAAAGAGCCGGAACGGGGAAAAAGATGTCTTAAATGTTATAATCTTCGAATGGAATATACGGCTCTAAAAGCGAAAGAACTAGGATATGATTACTTTGCTACTACTCTTACTTTAAGCCCTCTAAAGGATAGTCAAGTCCTTAATAATATTGGTTATGCTCTTAGTAAGAAAATAGATATTCCTTATCTACCTAGTGACTTTAAAAAGAATAATGGCTATCAAAGAAGTATTGAACTATCAAAAGAATATAACTTATATAGACAAAACTTCTGTGGATTTATCTTTTCTAAAGAAAAAAGTATAAGTAAAGATAACTAGATTTCTGGTTTCTTTTTTCTTTACTTAGTATTTTATAAGTATTTAGATAAGAGATTAAAAGATAAAGAAATTTAATTTAGAAGCGTTTTTAATGGGAGATAAACTTCTTTAGAAGTTATTAAAATTTTTCCTTGCAATTAACCATCTATTTACTTATAATTAACTAAGTAATAGGAAGTCTAGAAGAGTTTAAAAACTTTCTAAAAATACTTAAAAACGATTGACTTGTAGCTTTCCCTAAGATAGAATACAGCTACTAGAAAGAAAAATAACAAGAAAGATGAGGGATAATATGACCTTTAAAATCATAACATTAGGATGTAAAGTAAATACTTATGAATCAGAAGTGATGCAAGAGCATCTCCTTGAGGCTGGATATAAACTAGTAGAAGGGGATGCTAAGAGTGATATTGTTATCATTAATACCTGTTCTGTGACTAATATGGCTGATAGTAAATCAAGAAAACTAATTCGCCATGCAAAAAGAGAAAATCCTTCGGGAATTTTAGTGGTCTGTGGTTGTTCAGCCGAAAATCATCAAGAAGAGTTAAAAGATTTAAATATTGATATTCTAATTGGGAATAATGGTAAATCGAAGATAGTTAGTCTTATTAATAACTATTTAATTGATAAGACTCCGTATACCTATTTTGCCGGGACAAGAGATTTAGACTTTGAAGATATGGAAGTTGATAAGTTTACAACTCATACTAGAGGATTTATTAAAGTTCAGGATGGATGTAATAATTTTTGTACTTATTGTATTATCCCTTATATGCGGGGAAATATCCGAAGTAAGAATTTTAATGAGGCTTTAAAAGAAGCCGAAAACCTAGTTAATAACGGCCATCAAGAAATCGTTTTAACGGGAATTCATACCGGTTCTTATGGTCGTGGTACCGACCATGATTTAACAGATTTAATTAATGCTATGTCAAAAATTGCCGGCTTAAAAAACATTCGTATATCTAGTATTGAAATAACCGAATTAGATGAAAAATTTATGGAAATGTTAAAGACTAATCCTAAAGTTTGTCATCATATGCATATTCCTTTACAATCGGGCTCTGATAAGATATTAAAACTTATGAATAGAAAATATAATAAGGGTGAGTTCTTAAAGAAAATTAAAGAGATTAGAGAATGTATTCCTGATATTAATATTACTACCGATGTTATTACCGGGTTTCCTAGTGAGACGGAAAGTGACTTTGAAGAATGTTTAGATTTTTGCCAGACTGTTGGTTTTAGTAAAATTCATACTTTTCCTTATTCCGAAAGAACCGGAACAGTGGCTGCTAAAATGCCTAATCAAGTACCCGTAAACATCAGAAAAGAGCGGGCTAAAAGACTAATTGCTTTATCTGATGAACTAGAACTTATCTATAACCAAGATCAAATTGGTAAGACTTTTCCCGTCTTAATTGAAGAAGTAAAAGATGATACTTCCCTTGGCCATACTTCGACTTACTTAAAAGTTTTGGTAAATAAAACTCTTGAACATAATAAGTTTTATGATATTACGATTACCCAGGCTTTTAATGATCATGTTATAGGCATCGTAAAATAAATATGCTATACTGATTATAATGATAGGTGGTAGTTATGTATCCGAAAATCTTAAATAATTATATTTTTAATGAGTTTTTAAAGTCTTTAATCATTACCTTAATCTTTATAATAGTGGCTTTTAATATTGCTAGTTATCTTTATAAGAAAAATATGAGTAATGTTTATACTACTTCTAATTTAGTTATTGATATTGCTCCGGAAATTAAACGTGACCTTTCTAAACTTACTGATGTTGATTCTTTTAAAGAGAAAGGAAATATCATTGGCATTACTAATAATAGTAAAGATACTTCTTATAAAATTCTTCTTTGTGGAAAGAAAAATGATAATCTGCGTCTTAATATTAATAATACCTCTATTAAGAATTTAAGTTCTTATACTTATAATAATTCTTGCTATACCTTAGTAGAGGCTCCTAGCTATAAAGAAACTACTGATATGTATGAAGTAAAACTCTTTATTCCTGCTAGTTCCCTAATAAGTGATTATTATGCCTCATATGAACTTAAAGTCCAAGAAAATAACTAAGTAAAAAGATACTAACACTTAAAAAAGAGGCATAAAATCTTCCTAAGATATATCTAGTAAGTGAGATATAACTATTCTTTAAAACTGCTTTAATCTGCATAAAGATAGAAATACCACCAAAATTAATAAAGATTAAAGCTAGCATACTTTTAGACATCAAAGAAGTATTTAAAGTAACTAAATAATTAAGACCATTACTGACTTCTAAAATACCTACTAAAAAGCCCAAATCTTTAGGAATTAAAAGACTTAAAAGATTAAAAAGAATAATCATACCTAGGACATTTAAAAAGATGTCTTTAGCATTATTAACTTCCTCTACTAGTAAATCTCCTAAAGGAATTTCTTTATTTCTTTTTAAAGGTTTACCTTTAGTCTTATGAATAAAATATAATAAGATATTACTAAAATAAGAGATAAATATAATCTTAAAGACGATATTAAGTGGTAAGAATAGTTTTAACATCGTATACAAGAAGAGAGGATTAAGAAAGAAGTTAGCCATTATATAAGAATTAGCATCTTCTTTTGAAATTGTACCCTTAATAACTAAGTCATTAAGAATAATATAACTACTAGGACTTCCACCTAAAAGACTTAAAAGAAAGATATAAAGATAATTTGACTTTGTTAACCGATAAATGTAGTAGGGAAAGTTATAATTAATTAAGACTTTACTTAAAATATACATTGGAAACAAAGAAATAAAGACCTTGGTAATAAAAAGCTTACAACTATTTAAAATAGAATTGGCAACTATACTAGTATTTGTAAATAATAAGTAAACTATAAATAGACAACAAAGTATAATAAATAAATTTCGTTTCATATCTTTATCCTTTTTTGGTATAATTAAGTAAGGTGATTCAATTTGACTAATAAATACTATGCAAAAGTAAAAAAAATTATCCAAGAAAATCTTGGTTATATAATATTTACCCTGGGAATAATTACTCTTTTTTGGATTGATACTCCCTATGTCATTTATACTCCAGGTTCTTTTATTGATTTAAGTGATCGTGTTACCGTGGATAATACGAAAGAAGAGATTAATGGAACTTTGGGAATGGCTTATGTTAGTGTCGTTAAAGCATCCCCCTTCTTTGTCGGTTTAAGTTATTTAAATAAAAATTGGGATTTAGTTAGTAAAGACCAAATTAAGTATGATGATGAGTCAATTAAAGATGCTAATGAAAGAGAAAAACTTAGTATGGAAGAATCTATTAGTAATGCCCAAATTGCCGCTTTTAAAGAGGCTGGTAAACCCTATACCATTACAAGTACGAGACATATTATAACTTATTTAGATAGTAGTGATACCGAACTTAAATTATTTGATGAAATTAAAAGAGTAGAGGGTAAAGATATTAGTGATATTGAATCAATTAAGAAAATAGTAGCTACTAAAGAAGTAGGGGATTACCTTACCTTAGAAGTCGTAAGAAAAGATAATCTTATTACCGTAAAATCTAGGGTTTATGAAGAAGATGGTCGGAAACTAATTGGCGTATCCCTAACCAATGTTAATGAAGTAACGACTGAGCCTCAAATAAAATTACAAGCTAAGACCAATGAATCTGGTCCTTCTGGCGGCTTAATGATGTCTTTAAGTATCTATGATGCTATTAGTCCCCTAGACCTTGCTAAGGGTCGAAAGATTATTGGTACCGGTACTATAGCGCCTGATGGCACCGTCGGCGCTATTGGGGGCGTTAAATATAAATTAATCGGGGCGGTTAAAAATAAGGCTGATATCTTCTTAGTTCCTAAAGATAATTATGAAGAAGCTAAGGAAGTAGCAAAAGATTATAAATTTAATATTAGAATAATCTCTGTATCTAGTCTTAAAGAAGCAATAAAGGAGTTAGAAAGTGAATAACAGTTATTATAATAAAGATGTCTATAATGATTTAGAACCTATTAATAAATGTACTTATTTTAATGAATGGTTTAAGATAGTTGAACCTATTCTTTTGAATGACGAATTTCAACGTCGTAAACTATTCCTTCATCATGAGAACTCAGTCTGGGAACATTCAATCATTGTTTCTTTTAAATCCTTTTTAGTGGCTAAATTTTATAATCTAAATGTCTATGATGCGACAATTGCTGGGCTTTTACATGACTTTTATCCCCAAGCTTGGCAATTTAATCAAGAATTATATGACCTTGACCCTACTTATTTTTTAAGATATTTTAAAAAACATAAAAATATCAAAGAATGGCACGGACTTGTCCATGGCAAAGAAGCTGCTCTTAATGCCAAGAAATATTTCCCTGACTTTGTTAATAAACGTATTCTTGATAGTATTAAATATCATATGTTTCCCCTTACGATTATTCCTCCTCACTATCTTGAAGGTTGGATTGTAACTTCAATGGATAAAAAAGCTTCCGTATCTGTTCTTAAAGATTTTAAAGAACTACCTAATTATGTAGGCATTCGTACTCATCGCGTTCGTAAAGATTAGTATAAATAATAAAAATAAGCCCATAATAAAAATGGGTGATTAGATGAAAAATTTACTTAGCTATAGTCTTGTTTTAATATTTATTGGGATTATAGTTTTTTTAAATCCTGTTAAAATATCTGAACAGTCAGTAACTCATAATCAAAATCTAGGAATAGATACGACGAGTAGAGAAGATAAAATTACCAATGAAGAAGATAATTCTAAAAGAAATGAAATCCTAGATGAAAATAATGATATTGATGATAAAGAAAAAGATAATATTAAAGAAAAGAAACCCCTTAAATATGTAGCTTTAACTTTTGATGATGGTCCTAGTAGTTTTACGGAAGAAATCATCGATTTATTACAAAAATACAATTATAATGCAACTTTTTTTGTCCTCGGAAATAAGCTTAATCTTAATTATAAAGATGTTTTAAAGAAGTCGATTAAAAATGGTAATGAAATAGGAGTTCATGGTTATTCTCATCGTTCATTTACTAAAATGCGCCAAGCTACTATGGAAGAAGAAATTACTAAGACTAAAAAATATATTAAAAACTTAACTGGTTATGAATCCACTTTAGTAAGACCACCCTATGGAAATATTACGAAAACTATCAAAAATTATAATCTAGGACCTTATATTCTTTGGAATAATGATACCCTAGATTGGAAATTAAGAGATGCTAATAAAATATCATCAAGATTAATTAATAGTATTGAAGATCAGAGTATTA
>CAKOOW010000005.1 GCA_934098445.1 uncultured Bacilli bacterium | reverse complement strand
AAAGTTATGAACTAACAAATATTGATAAAAACTTATTGAATACAATACTAGACAAATAAGCAAATTACAATTTATCATTCAGAAATAGACAAATTGTTAAAAATGTGTTGTTCAAAATAAATACCGAACTTGTTAAAATGAAATTAAAGAAAGGGAGGTATTTGATATGAATACAAATAAAATTTATGCAGAACATATTGCAAATGAATATTCTGCAAAAAAAGAATCAAAAGTAATAGCATTAAAAAAATTAGATAGAAAAGCAAAACTACCAGCAAACATATTTGTGTATTCTAATGGAATAATTATGAGCTTGATTTTAGGATTAGGAATGTGTTTGTCTATGAATGTTATTGGAAATGGTAAAATTATAGGTTTAGGTATTGTTATTGGCATATTTGGACTAATTGGAGTAATCACAAATTATTTTTCTTACAAGAAAATACTTGAGAATTCAAAAGCAAAATATGCACAAGATATAATTAGACTTGCAAATGAGATTGCAGAAGAAGATAAATAAGATAAGGAGGCAGTATTAAATGAATAAAAATGAAAGCAAGTATTTTAATACTGCTATTCTTTTTGATGAGGCATTAATTTATTTACTCGAAAAAAAGGATGTTGAATATATTACTATAAAAGAGATATGCACTAAAGCAGGTGTAAACAGATCAACTTTTTATTTACATTACGAATCAATAAGTGATTTAATTGAAGAAACAATGAATTATATAAATAAAAAGTTTGTGGATTATTTTAATGAAAATTCAAAAGATTTTATTGAAAAAATAAAGTATTCACCATTGGAAGAATTAAAGTTAGTTGAAAGAAGATATTTGAATCCATATTTGAATTTTATAAGAGATAATATGAAAATATTTAAAGCATCTTTTCATAATCCAATAGGAATGAGTGCGTTTGACAAGTTTAATCATTTAAAACAGTATATTCTTATTCCAATATTAGAAAGGTTTAATGTACCTGAAAAAGAAAGAAATTATTTAATTGCTTTTTATATAAATGGTATTATGGCTATAATAAAAGAGTGGATTGATAAAGATTGTAAAGAGTCGATTGATGATGTCGAAAATATTATTATTAAGTGTGTAAGAGAATATAAATGTTAAAGATAAATTACAACTTAAAAGAAAAAATATAAAAATATTAAAAAGAGAGAAAATACCTAGATTTATAGTATTTACTCTCTTTTTTACTATAATTACTATACCATAAAAATTACAAAAAATTCAAAACTTGTAATTTATATATATAGTTGCAACTATATATTTATATAAAAAAGGTGTGAATTTAAAATGGAAGAAAAAAATATGACAGCTCTTGTTTGTTGTTTTGCAAGAGCATATCATACTAAAAATAGTAATATAAAAATTTATGAAGATAATTTAGCACCATCTATTTTAGCAAGAAGTGCTTTTACGGCTAAGTCAATACAACGAGATAAAAGATTAGGATTGAAACAATATTTAATATTTGCATCAGGTTATGACATTTATGGATATAGTGACAAAGAATTGCAATGTTATGAATTAGATAAAGCAAACATTATTAAAGATAAAATTAAAAGAGTTAAAAATGCCAATATTGATTATTCAAATGTTAAATATATAGAAACGGATTTTTCATTAGACGATTGGCAAAATTATTTAATAAATAGTGATATAAAATGGAATAAAAAAGTATTTTGTAGTATGCTTGGTATTAGTTATTATTTAACAAAAGATCAATTCTATAATATGGTTAATAAAATTTCAAAACTTATATGTAAAGGAAGTACAATCATATTTGATTATCCTATAATAGAAGATTCAGAGAAAGAAGAAATCACAAGAAAATTGGCTAAAGGTGCTAACGAAGAAGCAAAATCAAAATATAGCTATAAAGAATTAGAGTCAAAATTTCAAGAGTATGATTTGTTAATTTATGAACATCTTGATGATAAAGATATAAATGAGCAATATTTTAAAGAATATAATTTGAAATCGAAAAATAAAATAATAGCACCAAAAGGAGTTAATTATTGTTTGATAGTTAAGCGATAAATTACAATTTATAATTGAAATTATTTGCAAATTAATAATATTATTCCCATTAAAGGGTATGGAAGTTCCCATAGTAGAATTTGTACGGGAGTACAAATTCAGTGCTGGCTAGACATAAATTTTATTCCCATATTCAAAAAATATACAAAAAGAGGATTAAATTATTTTGATAATTTTTTTCTCTTTTTTGAAAATCATTTATATAAAATAAAAACTCACGAACTTTTAAGTCCGTAAGTTGATTTCAAATGGAGCAGATGATGAGAATCGAACTCACGTCAGGAGCTTGGAAGGCTCTTATTCTACCATTAAACTACATCTGCATCAGTAGGCAATATAAATATATCATAAATCCCTTATATTGCCAAGTCTTTTTTTAATTTTTTTGCCCTAATAACGCAATTATTTTATCCCAACTACTTAAATAATCCTTATTACATACTTTAAACAAAGAGTTATAATTATTAGTTAAATCTATAAAGTATTTATCTATACAGTAGGGGATAATCATCTTAAGATTATTTTTCATCGTATTATCTAATTTTTCTATACTATTAGTGTCTATATTACTAAATACTAACTTAAAACCATCTAAATACATCTTATGACTCTTAAGAACAATATTATTATTATCTACTTCTAAAGGTATTATATACTTATCAAGTCCTTCGGTAATTTCACTCTTAAATACTCCTTTAATAATATCACTACTTATATACTTATTACTAATCCCCTTGAAATAATTAATTATATTAGTAACTTCTAAATAAATCTTATTATATTCTTGTAAATATAAATCATTCGTTAGATTAATAATACTTATATAATCTAGTTCTAAATTAATCTTATTGACATTAACTTTTCCATTGAAATTACTTATTACTACCCGGTAATATCTTAAGACTTCCATAATCTTACTATCTAAAATCATCCCTGGATTAATTCCATAAGCTAAATAATTAAGTAAGATTATTCTATCTTGATTACTATATTTCTTAAATATTCCTTTTAACTTAGTATTAATCTTCTTTAATCTAATCTTTTCTTGTCTTTCATACTTAATAATATCAAAATAAGCTGGTTTACTATATCCCATATTACCAATTATCTTTGTAATATTATCTTTTCTTAAATACCCATCGATAATTTTTTCTAAGACTATCTCTAAAGTATAATTATATCTTTTTAAATATTCTTCTAAAGTATTCTTTAATCCTTCTGGACTTTTAATAAACCAATCTTGATAGTTATTATTATCCCTAAGATACTCTCTTAAGACTCCTAGTTTCTTAAAGTTAATAAATTCTTTAGTATACTTATCTATAATCTCATAATATAAATCATCTCTTAAACGATAATTATTTCTTTTTAGTCTTAAGAATCTTTCTTTTATTAGTCTAATCTGATACTCTTCTAAATAATTATTATAATTCTTTAAGAATACTAAAATATTCATAAGAGCTTTCTCTTCATTAAGAAGTCTATATTCTTTATATTCTTCGATTCTATTCTTACTCTCTAGGAGATTACTATACCCTGTATTATTCATTTCATTTAGTAAATCAATAATCTCTTTACTCTTATAGTCTTCTGTTTTTAAGATATCTAAATACTTAGGTATATCTATATTATAAGGAAATTCTTTTAAGAAGTATTTAATATAAGATTCTCCTAAAGAATCAACCTCTTCTAAAGAGATATCTTTATTTCCCATTTCATATAATTCTTTAGTATCATTAAGTCCAAAGAGATAATAAGCATTAACTATACTCTTAAAAGCTTCTAAGTCATTAGTTTTACACTCTAAGGTTACTTGTCCTTTGATTAATACTAAGTCATAGAGATATTTAATAGTCTCTTTATCTTCCTCCTTTAATTCCTTCTTAATCCCTAGAATCTTATACCAAGTATAAGAATTAAATAAAACTTCATAACGAAGATAATCACTATTTAAGACATTATTAAGATAATACTTAATCTCATCTATTCTTAAAACTTTTATTAACTTAGGAGTATCTATATAGATATTTAATTTACAATCTATTAGAACTTTAACTAATTCAAAAGACTTTAATTTCGTATAGATATAAGGATAATTTAAGTACTTTTTAACCTCTAGGGGACTTATTAAACTAAACATCTTAAGAAGCATTTCATTACTAGAGATATTTACTAATCCTGGAGAATCTAAATACCCACTTATAAAGATCTTGTCATAGTCTTTTAAATCAATATTAAGATTATTAACTTTATTTAAGATAACCATATTCTGAAGACTATTAAAGACATCAGGAAAGGTCATTTGATTTAAAATGTCTTTTAGATAGTTATCAGGAATCTTATTGATAAAACTAGTATTTCGAAGTAAACTAACTCTTTCTTCTTCTGAAAAATCATTCTTTAGAAAATAAATTAAGGTCTCATAATGCATCTTTAAAAGATAGTTTGGATTACTCTTAAAGAGATTTCTTATCTTTAAATCATTACTTGCATATAAATAGATACTATTATCATCACACTTACTTAGATATTCTGGTGTTAAATATTTAGTATTATTATTCACTAACATATTAAGTTCTTTAATCGTATTATTTAAGCTTTTATTGTAGTTATGATTTAACAAAGTATGAAGGATTTCCTTATCAATAAGTTTAGAGCTTACTTTCGGACTTATTTTTTCTAGGATATAAGGATTTTCTAAGACTAGAGAATTAAAAGTTTCTTTATCTAAATTATAGGAAATAATACTGTATTTCTTAGCATATTTTAAGATACCAGAACTTATTAATTTTTTTAAATCACTTCCTAGATAATAATATTTATTTAGATATTTACTAATTATCTCGGGATTAAATTTTGAATATAATTCTTTATAAGCTATTAAGTCTTTAGGAATATTTTCTAAGATTAAAGAGTTATTAGGAATCTTCTTAATAAGAGGGATAATCAAGGTATTTAGAATATCTTTTTTATTATTAAGAGAGTAATTAATTCTTTTGATATCAAGATTCGAAAGAAAGTTTTTATTATCAAAGTATTCTAATTTCTTTTGGATACTTAGTTTATTATAAAGACTAAGAGTCTGGAAGTAGGGGATATCTAGGTTAAGAAGAGTATATTTTTCTTCTAAAGAAAGCGTTATTTTTCCTAGAATTATTGATATATATCGATCAAACACTACGAGATTATCTTTATTACGAATAAGCTCTAATCTCTTTAGAAGATTAATTTTATCGGGATTATTATCAATTGTAGTTACTAATTCATTAAAGAGATTAATAAGTAGAGGAGTTAATTTATTATCATCTCTAAGGGTAAATTCAATTATCTTTTCTAATTTAGGTCTTAAAGTATCCATGTCCATATTTATCATATCCTTATTGTATATATTCATTATAACAATAAAAATCTAAGAAAAAAAGGGTTTCCTGGCGGTTTTAAATTATAAGAGTAATTTTAGAATAAATTAATCTCTATATATAATAATGAAAATTTTCTTTGAATGTTTATCATCTAAAGTATATAGTAGGATACTCTAAAAAGAATATTTTGGCAAGAAAAAACTCATCCCAAAGGATAAGTTAGTTATTTTCTTCTAGAAGGTCAGTTCTTAAGACAGCATGAACGACAAATCTTGTATTAATATCAGCACATGTCGATAGAGTTAGAATCTTATCAGTACTTTTAATCTCTAAGTCACTACTAATAACTGAGCGACTTCTAATCATCTTGATAAAGTTATTAAAATCTTCATCAGTACTAAAATTAGTTTCTAAGTAATCATCAGTTACCGGCACTGTATAAGCCGCAAAGACTTCCCATTTCATCTCTTTATTAATATCACTATAAGTAATTAAATTATCTTTAATATTTTGATACCAAGCTTTCTTACCGACTTTGTTTAGGGTCCCAAACATAATATTACTATAATAACGATTATGAGCAAAGATAATGGTGTTCTTATCTAACATTTCTGCTGAATTTAAATAATTCATAAATACCCAACCATTATAGTCTTTTTCTTTTTTGAAGTTATGTCTTAAATAGTAAGCATTATCTTTAGCTTTAACAACAGGATAATCAATATTAGTCCCGGGGACATTTAACCATCCTACTGTCTCATCATTTAATTCTTTTAGGGCTACAATAATAGGATTTCTATTATCTTTAGGAGTAGTATCTTCCTCAGGAATACTTGGCTCTTCGGGAGTTATATTTTCCTTTGGATTATTATCTGGTATCTCTGGAGTAGGTTCTTCCTCAGGAATATTACTAATCTTATCATCTAAGTACTGGGTAATATCATTTTTAATCGAAGTAGCATTTTCTTCTGACTTTTTATTATTATAGAAAACAAAAGAGAAGGCAAGAAGACTTAAAGAAATAATAATTACAGCACAAGATTTAATAGTCGTTGCAATTAACTGCTTTACATAATTAGACTCAATATATTCATTAGAATAGAAAAGAGTAATATTAATCTTATATTTCTTATTTTCTTTCTTGATAACTTTAAGTCTTTCTATGACATCTTTATCCGTAATATTATCATGGATTGCTATGGTGATATTTTTAACTCGCATTGATTTAAGTAAGTCAATTAAAGTAAGTAAGTCCGTTGTTAAATATCGATATAATTCAATAGTCTTTAAATATTTATTAATCTTAAAGAAAGTAGTTAAGTCATTATAATCATTAGTAACTATAGGACACATTAATTTAATAGACTTAGCATAAAAGATTGACGAATAGTTATTTAAGTCATTATTAGCCATAAATTGTGAAGAAAATAATACTTCTTGTTTAGAAACAACCTTGATATTTTCTTTATCAAAGAGCTCAATTAGATAAGTAGGAATAGAATTACATTCTACTTCTTTTAAAGTATTAATACTCTTTATAGCTTCATAAGCATCATAAGTAAAATTATCATTAGTATTCATTAAAACTTTGATAATAGGAGTATTCTTAAAAACATATCCTACTGTACTTATGACATTCATATCATTACAAAGAATCGTACTAGTCTTTTTCTCTAAAACTATTTCTTTTAAGAAACTACTAACTAATTTTTGATTCTTTTTAATATAATCTAGGGAGAAAAGAAGTTTCTCGTTACTAATAATATTTGTATTAAGAAGAGTCTTATCTAAGTTTCTTTCTTTAACAATTAAATATATTTTGACAAATTCATTTTTAAATTCGATTTCTATTTTCTGCATAATTATTTCCTCGTTATTTTATTTATCTCTTATATAATATCATAGTTTACAAGAATTTTAAAAATAATTAGTAAAGTAATTTACTTTTTTCGTAAAATTTGATATCATAAAAATGAAAAATAAGGGAAAGATAAATGTGAGAGGTAATTTATGAAAAAGAAAATTAATAATTTAATTGCTGCCTTCCTTGTTATGGCAGTAGGGGTTATGGGAATTGGAACTGTTTATGCTGATGATGCAAGTGGTACTCCTAGTGCAGGTGGTACTCCTAGTGCAGGTGGTACTCCAAGTACTAATACACCTTCTGCAGGTGATGCGACTGCTGCAGTGTCTAATTTAACTGTATCTTGTAAATCAACTGAACTTGCTGTCGGTGGTTCAACTTTATGTACAGTAAAATTTACACCTAATGCGGCTTTAGCAAATTCTACTAGTCCTACTAAAAATGTTACAATTAATATGACACAATCTAAATATTTAACTGTAAGTGAAGTTAAAGAAGCTAGTGGTTTTATTATTGACAGCAGTAATGTTGAAAGTAATAAAGAAAATGGCACTATTACTCTAACTTATGCTGGGACATTAACAGCCGGTAAAGAAATTGAAATTTTATCATTTAATTTAAAATTAGAAGAAGCTGCTGCTGACATAACTAATGGTGATTGTGGTAGAATGTGCGTAACTGGTGTTGTTTTTGATGCTCAATCTTCCAAAGATGGTAGTATTAAAGTCGGAGACGATGGTAAGTATTGTCCAAATATTACTATTGTAAAGAAAAATTGTAAAGATGAAGAATGTAATCCAACTACTGGGGAATTTATGAATTATGCTATTATTGCTGGGGTTGCATCTGTTGCTTTAGTATCAATTGCTTTAATTAGTAAAAAGAAAAAATTCTATACTGTTTAATTAGTATTTAATGAGAAACCCTCGGGTTTCTTTTTTTGGATTTTAAAAACTCATAGAATTTGGACTATATAAATATAGTATGAAGATTTGATCTATGGTTTATAATTTCAATATTTGAATACAAGTTTCTTTTTGGGGGGATAATTGGGGATGTTATCAACCGGAGAGACTTATAGTAAATTTATCGGTCTTTTTAGTTACTGATTGTCAAATAATGCCAAAAGAAGTAAAAAAAATAAAAAAGTTTAGCATTTTTGAATTAAAATCGAGGGGTACTCCTAATATATTATATATAGAGGGACAAATTAAATATCGTAGGAGGAATTATGTTAACAATAAAAAATATTTATAAAAGTTATGGTCTTAAAGATAGTAAATATCCGGTTTTAAAAGATATTAACTTATCTTTTCGTCCAAATGAATTTGTAGCTATTCTAGGACCATCAGGATCAGGAAAGACTACTTTACTTAATATTTTAGGAGGACTAGATCATTATGATTCAGGTGATTTAATTATTAATGGGAAAAGTACCAAGCAATTTAAAGATAAGGACTGGGATTCTTATCGTAATAAGTCAGTTGGCTTTATCTTTCAAAGTTATAATTTAATTAGTCATATTTCGATTTTAAGTAATGTTGAGATGTGTTTGACTCTAAGAAATATCCGTAAGAGCGTGGCAAGAAAGAAAGCTATTGAAGCTCTAGAAAGGGTAGGACTAAAAGATCATATTCATAAGAAACCTAACCAATTAAGCGGTGGTCAGATGCAAAGGGTTGCTATTGCTAGAGCCCTAGTTAATAACCCTGATATTATTTTAGCTGATGAACCAACCGGGGCTTTGGACTCGAAGACTAGTACCCAGATTATGGAATTAATTAAGGATATTTCGAAAGACAAATTAGTTATTATGGTAACTCATAATGAAAATTTAGCGGATATCTATGCTAGTCGTATTATTAAGTTAAGTGATGGCGTTATTATAAGTGATTCTAATCCTTATGAAACTAAGAAAGAAACTGATCTATACACCTTACCCAAGACAAAAATGAGTCTTTTAACCGCCTTAGGCTTATCTTTAAATAACATTAAGACTAAGAAAGGTAGAACCCTTTTAACTAGTTTTGCTGCATCCATTGGTATTATTGGAATCTCTTTAGTTTTAGCTCTTTCTAATGGCTTTCAAATTCAAATAGATGATTTTGAAAAAAATACTTTAACGCAGATGCCTATCTATATTACACCAGAAGCAACGGATTTAAAAAGTGAAATGGCTTTAGAACTAGGAAATCGTGAAGATGAGTATCCAAGTGATAATATTATCAAAAAATATCAATACACAGTAGCAAATGCTCATAAGAATAAGATAACTAGTGATTATATTAATTATATAAATGATATTAATAATGATTATTTAAATGGTATTGGTTATGGCTATAATGCTAATATGAATGTGATTATAAAAAATGATACTGTTGATTATTTTAATAATAATTATATTGAAACCAGTTTTTCTACCAATGGCACTTCGGATATCATCAAGGAAAATTATGACCTTTTAAGTGGTAAATATCCCGAAAATAGTAATGAAGCTTTATTAGTAGTTGATACCTATAACCGTTTATATCCCTATTTATATAAAGACCTTGGTTTAAAAGAAAATAGTACGTTTGAAGATGTTATCGGTAAAGAATTACAAGTAGTATCTAATAATAATTTTTATGAAGAAATTGATGGATTATTTATGACCAAACAAAATTATGATGAATTATGGAATAATGATGATAATATCAAGATAAATATTACGGGAATTATAAGAGCTAAAAAAGACGCTAATGTTACTATTTATAGTGGTTCAACCTTGTTAATCAATGCCAAGATAGAAGAAGAAAGCATTGATAAAAATCTTAACTCTAATATTGTTAAGGCTCAAAAGGAGAAAGATTATAATGTTTTAAATGGCGATGATTTCGATGAAGATGATACGAAAGAGCTGGCTATTTCCATGCTTGGGGGTAGTAAAGATCCTCAAACTATTGCCATATATCCTAAAGATTTTACTAGTAAAGATGAAATTATTGAATATTTAGATAAGTATAATGAGAATAAGAGTGATGAGGATAAAATAATTTATACGGATTATGCTAGTACCGTAACTGAACTTTCTGGTGGTATTATGAATGGTATAACTTTAGTTCTAATAGGATTTTCTTCCGTATCTTTAATTGTTTCTTCAATTATGATTAGTATTATTACTTACATTAGTGTTTTAGAAAGAACAAAAGAAATAGGAATCTTAAGAAGTTTAGGGGCTCGTAAAAAAGATATTTCCCGAGTGTTTAATGCGGAGACAGCAATAATTGGCTTTACTTCTGGACTTATGGGTGTCGGTATAGCTTATCTTTTGACTTTCCCAATTAATGTGGTAATTAAAAATGCGACGAACCTTGATAACGTAGCGAGATTAAGTATTTATCATACGATATTAATGATTATCATTAGCATAGTAATTACCGTAATTGGCGGTTTAATTCCCGCTAAGATGGCTAGTAAAAAAGATCCGGTTGAAGCTTTAAGAACTGAATAAAAGATAGCAAATATCATCTAATAATGTTATAATGAAAAAGAGGAGTTTATATTATATGGATAAACAAACAATAGATTTATATTTAACAACTAATGCCAAATACTTTGAGGCTGGTGCCATTCCAATTATTAGACAAAAGCTAGAAAATGCTGATGAAAATACTTATCTTACTTTACAAACTTGTGAACTACAAGACCCAACAACCTTGCTTTTAATCTCTGTTTTCTTAGGCTATCTAGGAATTGACCGCTTTATGCTAGGCGATATTGGGATGGGAATCTTAAAATTCTTGACCTTTGGTTGCTGCGGAATTTTAACTATCATTGATTGGTTTACAATTACTAAGAAAACTAAGCAAAAGAATTTTGCAACTATTTCAATGATTTTATAACATGAAGAAAAATTATTGGCTGTTGGAATTAGGATTTTTAGGGATAATATCTTTAATATTTTATTATTTTAATATTAGGATATGTCCCTTTTATAGACTATTTAAAATTCCTTGTCCGGGGTGTGGCCTAACGAGGTCGTTTGTTTATTTATTAAAATTTGATTGGCAGAATAGTTTAAGAGCTAATGTCTTAGGAATTCCTATTTTTTTAATATTTTTCATATATGGTTTTTTAGTCCTTTTTAAGAAAGAGAAAATAGTAGATGGGTTTTTAAAAAGACATAAGAAAATAGTGATTTATTTGAGTGTTTTAGGACTTTTAATATCCTATTATATAAATTTGAATTATTAAAGAAGAAGTAAAAGAGGTAGTGATGCTAGAAGTTAATGATAATAATGTTTTAATGACTCCTGATACTCTTTAACAACTTAGGTATATAGAAAAGGTGAATTTTAAAAGAGAGAGTTGATAATCCTAGTAAATATAGAATGGTTTTGAATATTATTTTAGAGGAGATAAGAAGACATCAAGAAAAGAATCAACCTTTATTAAAGGGATATTTAGATAGTAATATTCTTTATGATAAGGAGTGTTTAGAAGAAGCAAGAGTTCATGTAGATAAGAGATTAGTGGATGTAAGATTATATCTTTTAGAATTATTTGGAGTTGATACTTTAAGAGAGGTTAATGATTTAGTTAAAGAAGCGACTAACTTTTTAGAAACTAAAGGTCCAGATAATAAGAAAGCCTTAAGAGATATTGAAGCTAAATTAAAACAAGTAAACGAACAATTAACGTCTTTAGAAAAAGACCAACTAAGAAATAGAGAGACATTTAATAGTATATCAGGAATAGAAATAGAGACTAAAAAGAAAAGATAAATTAAAGAATGGAGTAAAGTATGGAAGTAGAAGAGAAAAGTGTGAAAACTCAAGATAGAGGCTTATTAAAAAACTTAAAATCCACTTATAAGTATGCGAAGAAAGGTCGTAAATATTTGTGGCTATTCTTAGTGATAAATGTTTTGATGACTATAATCTCCGTTGTGGCACCGGTCTTGGGTGCCCAAAGATTGCTGGCTTTAACGAATAATAATTTTCAAAAACTATTAGTTTTTATTGTGGCTATTTTTGCTTTAGAGATATTTAGAAATATTTGTCATCTTGTTTATAACTATACCTATAGCAAGTTTTATTATGATGTAAGAAAAAATCTTCAAATGGAGTTGGTTCGAGAAACCCTTAAAATCACGCAACACGATTTAAACAATAATTCGAGTGGGGTCTTTATTGAAAGAATAAGTGGTGATACTAATAGTTTAACTGATATATTTACGACCTTAATTGACTATATAGTTAGCATTATTGGTAATCTAGGAATCTTAGTTACGGTTTTATTTATTAATTGGTGGTTAGGACTAATTTATATCTTTATTATAATTGTTGTTATCTTTTATAATAAGTTTGCTAGTAAGATAAATTATAAAAATCGGAAAGAATGGAAAAAGAGTAGAGAAAAGACTGGGGGGTTTATTTCAGAGATTGTTAGAGGGGCTAAAGATGTTAAAATTTTAGATGCCGAAGAATCATTCTTAGTTAAAGCTAGTGAATATATGTCAGAGACTAATAAAATATCCTATAACTATGAAATAACAAGAGAAGTATTACGATTGCTTGGAGGTTCACTTCGGGATACGGGAGATTTAATAATTAGTATATTTATTTTTATCTTTTTAAGTAATAGTGTTTTATCTGTAGCAAATACTATTATCATTTATAGTTACCATAATCAATTGATTTCAACGGCTAACTGGATAGAGCAGATATTTGAAATTGTTAGACAGTATAATCTTTCGGCCAATCGAATTTTTGGAATTTTAGAAGAAAATGAATTTAGTAAGGAACATTTTGGCTCTAAAAAACTGAAGAAATTTGAGGGCAATATTGAATTTAAAGATGTTTATTTTGGCTATGAAGATAATTTGCCGGTCTTAAAAGGAATGAACTTTAAGATAAAAGCTAATGAGACTGTTGGTTTTGTTGGACCATCTGGCACTGGAAAGACCACTATTTTCAATTTGATAAGTGCTTTAGAAAGAACTGAAAAAGGCCTTATTACTTTTGATGGAGTAGATATTAATACTTTAGATAAATCAAGTATCAGAGGAAATTTGTCGGTAATTAGTCAGAATGCTTATATTTTTAATATGAGTATTGCGGATAATTTAAAAGTTGTTAAACAAAATGTTACCGAAAAAGAGATAAAAGAGGCTTGTCATTTAGCTTGTTTAGATGATTTTATTGAGACTTTACCTAATAAATATGATACTATTGTTGGTGAGGGTGGAGTAACTTTATCCGGCGGTCAAAAACAAAGATTAGCAATTGCCAGAGCCTTACTTTTAAAGACAGAAATATTATTATTTGATGAGGCAACGAGCGCTCTTGATAATGCAACACAATCAAAAATTCAAGAAGCAATAAGTAACTTAAAAGGAGAATATACGATTTTAATAGTTGCTCATCGTCTGTCAACAGTCATTGATGCCGATAGAATTTTAGTGGTAAATGATGGGGTTATCGAAGCATCCGGTTCTCATAAAGAACTATTAAAGAAGAGTAAGACTTATCAAGAGTTGTATGAGAAAGAAGCCAATGAGTCAAAAAACTTATAGGGGGATATATGAAAATAATATTTTTAGACTTAGATGGAGTCTTAAATAACTGGAAACATCCAGATTTAATAGATGAAAAAAATGCTTTAATATTAAGAAAAGTCATAGATAGAAGTGGGGCTAAAATAGTTTTAACTAGCTCTAATAAATATAGTTTTCAAAGAGAGGGTTTAAAATCAATTGAGGGAAGTTACTTAGAAAAGTATGTAAAGGTCTTAAAGAGATTAGGTATCTATATTTATGATGTAACTCCTTATATAGATGAAGATAAATCTAAGGAAATAAAGACTTATTTAGAATCTAATCCTTTTGTTACTAGCTTTGTCATTATAGATGATGAATTAGTTAGTATGGATTTAAGGAAATATCAAGTCTATTTAGACTTATATAAAGGTTTGGAAGAAGAGCATATTAAACCAATCTTAGATATATTAAGTGGCAAAAGAGGCTTTTATCCAGAAAATTATAATCAATTAGAGACAGATGAGCAAAGACTTATAAGAATAAATAGATATTATAATCAAGAAAATAAAAAATGGAGATGATTAATATGCAATATAAAACTAATATCGATTTTGCCGCTTTTTTTGTAAGCGATGATGATTTTAATAGTCATTTAGAACAGTTAAGTAAGGAAAATCTACCAGCTAGTGAATTTAAAAGTAAGTCTTTAAAAGCACAATTAGACTGGTATTATGCTAAATACCTAGAATGGGAAAAATTATATAGTTATAATGAAGTTAAATCAGATTTAAATCTAAGCAATCAAGTTTATAATCAAAATAAAGAAATTATCAATAGCATAAAATCATATTTAGATAGCTTAAAAAACATAATTAATGAAGAAATTATGAGTATTGATATGACTTTGGATGAATATCTTGCCCAAAACAAAGAATTAAAAGACTACTATATGGTTTTCTATAATGTTATGCGTAAAAAAGATCATTTAGATGAAAGGGGATTATCTACTAAAATACTACCATATGTAAGTAGGATAAATAGCTTATATAATACCTTAATGAATGTTGAATTTCCCGCCGAAGAAATTGTATTCAATGGAGAAACTATCAAATTAACTACTAGAAATTATAATAGTTTAATGTTAAAAGCCACTCCTGAAGAGCGAAAAAGCCTAGCGACAACTTACTTTCAAAGTCTATCTAAAATAAATAAAACTATTTCTAGTCTCCTTAACATGCGTTATCAAATGTTTCAAGATTTAGCTACTGAAGCTGGTTACTCTAGTATCTTAGAACATGTTTTAGGCGAAGATGATTTGAGTATCAAAATTACTGCTAATCTTTTAAAGAATGCTAATGATAGTTTAGAAAGTTTAAAAAAGTATTATGTACTTAGAAGACAAGAACTAGGTCTTGATGAAATGCATTTTTATGATAGAAGAGAAGGCAAGGATGAAAGTAAAATTGATTTTACCACCGCCGTTAATAATGTTATCAAAGCCTTAAGTCCTTTAGGATCTGAATATTTAAAACGTCTTGAAGAAATATTAAATCGTGGGTTAATTGACGTTTACCCAAGGGAAAATAAATATCCTGGTGGTTACCATCTTCGTAATTATACTCAATCTTTAATTGTAATGAATAGTCATGATACAATGCGAGACAGTTACACTATTGCTCACGAGTTAGGACATGCTGTTAACAGTAGTTTTATCAAAGAAACACATCAATTCAGTGATTTTCATTTCTCGAATTTCTTATCAGAAGTTACTTCTTTAACTAATGAGATTTTAATGGCTGATTATTACTTTGAACAAGCAAGTACCGATGAAGAAAAAATTATTATTTTAGAACAAAAAATTGGCAAATTTATTGCTAATGTCTATACTTCTATAATGTGGTTTGAATTTGAAGATGGTATTTGCAAAGCTATCCAAAATGGCCGCCCAATGACCCCAGATGAAATGATTGCCCTTTACCAAAAACTTTATCAAAAATATAATCCAGAGATTGTTTGGGATGATTACCTAAAATATGGTTATGTTACGAGACTGCATTATTTTATGGGCAATTATTGCTATTATAATTTTCAATATGCAACGGGTATGATAATGGCTACTAAATTAGCCAATGATATTAAGAATAATATTTCTGACAGTAGAGAAAAATACTTGCAATTTCTATATGTCGGTGGTTCTATGCCGACTTTAGAAGCCTTAAAAGTTGCTGGTCTTGATTTAACTAACGAAGAAATAATTGCTGATGGTTTTAAGTATTTTGCCAAAGACGTTATTTCTTATGAAAAATTAGTTTTAAAACGTCAAAAATAATTAGAAATATTTAAAATAACTATAATAATCTTTTAATTTATGATAGTATATAGAAAAGAAACGGAGTATTTATGGAATATATTGTAGTAAGAGATGCCGATAAAATCGTTAATAGAAGTCCTTATGTCGTTAATAATCCTACCAGTTATTTAGGCAAATGGAGTAGTGTCTTTGGAAATAATAATCCAATAAAAATAGAGATTGGGATGGGAAGAGGAGACTTCATCATAGAGATGGCTAAAAAGTATCCTAATGTTAATTTTATTGGGATAGAAATTAATGCCTCACAGATGGTAAGTGCCATTAGAATCTTAGATAAAGCTAAGCTTAATAATTTAAAGCTTATTAATATGGATGCTGGCAATTTAGATAAAGTTTTTAAAAAAGAAATAGATACTATTTACTTAACATTTCCAGAACCTTGGCCTAAAGCTCATGATGAAAAAAGACGTCTTACCCATGTTAGTTATCTAAAACTATACGATAGAGTATTTAAAAAAAATAAACATATTATCTTAAAGACAGATAATAAAGGATATTTTGCTTATGCCTTGATGAGTTTATCTCAATATTGGTATACATTTGACCGTGTTAGTCTTGATTTACATCATGAAGAAAAGCCTATTCCTAATGTATTAACTAACTATGAGAAACAATATCAAAAAGAAGGAAGACCTATTTATTATTTAGATGCCACTTTTGAAAATTAGGACTTGCAATTTTGGAAAAAATAATATAAGATATTTAAGAAAGTTTATTCCTGGCTTAAACCAACATCTTTCGGATTTATGCTAAGATTAAACATATAAATAGATAAGGAGAGATATTATGGCAGTTTCAAAAGAAACAAAAGCAAAATTAGTTAAAGAATTTGGTAAGGATAAAGGTTGCGGTGCTACTGAAGCTCAAATTGCAATTTTAACTTATGAAATTAACGATTTAACAGAACATCTAAAGACTCATATTCATGACTATCATTCAAAAAGAGGATTACTTATGAAGGTAGGTAAAAGAAGAAGTTTATTAGATTATTTAAAGAAAAACGATGTAGTTAGCTACAGAGAAACAATTAAAAAATTAAATATCAGAAAGTAGGCACTTATTTTTACAGTGTCTTTTTTCTAAGTTAGGAGTAGAGTTATGAGTAAAAAAGTATTTGAATATGATTTTTTAGGGAAAAAATTAGTTGTTGAGACTGGTGAATATGCTAAACAAGCTAATGCTTCAGTATTAGTTCGTTATGGTGATACCGTTGTTTTAACTGCTGTAGTAATGGGAGATACCCCAATTACCCAAGATTTCTTTCCCTTAACCGTTTTATATCAAGAAAGATTATATGCTGTTGGTAAGATTCCCGGAGGATTTATTAAAAGAGAAGGACGTCCAAGTGATGCGGCTACTTTAACAGCTAGGTTAATTGATCGACCAATTAGACCAATGTTTGATGAGAATTTTCGTAATGAAGTTCAAGTTATTAATACCGTTTTATCAGTAGATCCTGATAATTCCCCAGAAATGACCGCAATGTTTGCCTCAAGCCTAGCTTTATCAATTTCGGATATTCCCTTTGATGGACCAATAGCGGGCGTTGTAGTTGGGAAGATTGGTAAAGACTATATAATTAATCCGGATACTAACCAAACCGAAGAAACAACTTTAAGTGTAACTGTTGCCGGTAGTAAAGATGCCATTTGTATGGTTGAGGCTGGGGCTAAAGAAGCTAGTGAAAAAGAAATGCTTGAAGCCTTAATGTTTGGGCATGAAGAAATCAAGAAATTATGTGCATTCCAAGATAAAATTGTTGCTGAGGTGGGCAAAGAAAAAGTAACGGTTGATTTAGCCTCTATCGATAAAGAATTAGAGACACAAGTAAGAGACTATGCCACTTCTGAAATGTTTAAATGTTTTGATGTTAAAGGAAAACTTGCTCAATATGATGCTATTAGCAAAGTAAAAGAAAATACTATTGGTCATTTTGCAGAAATCTATGCTGGCAATAATAACTTAGATAGTATATTAAAAGATGTAAAAAAGTTAGTCGATAAGATTGAAGGCGAGAGTGTTCGTGATTTAATTACGAAGAAACATATTCGTCCAGATGGCAGAAAGATGGATGAAATTCGTCCATTAAAAGCCGAAGTAGATATATTACCAAGAACTCATGGTTCTGCAACGTTTACTAGAGGTGAGACTCAAGCTTTAGCCACTACAACTTTGGGAGCCTTAAATGAGCATCAAATCTTAGATGGACTGGGTTTAGAAGACACAAAAAGATTTATGCTACATTATAATTTTCCAGCTTATTGTGTGGGAGAAGTTGGCCGTTATGGTTCACCGGGACGTAGGGAAATTGGTCATGGAGCCTTAGGAGAAAGAGCGTTACTTCAAGTAATGCCTAGCGAAGAAGAATTTCCATATACCGTTCGTGTGGTCTCTGAAATTTTAGAGTCTAATGGATCATCATCACAAGCTACTATCTGTGCCGGTTGTATGTCTTTAATGGCCGCTGGAGTCCCAATTAAAGCTCCAGTAGCAGGCATTGCGATGGGTCTTATTACTTCTAATGATGGCAAAAAATATACTATTTTAACAGATATCCAAGGTCTTGAAGATCATATGGGAGATATGGACTTTAAAGTAGCTGGTACTAAGAAAGGTATTACTGCTTTACAAATGGATATTAAAATTAAAGGAGTAACTGAAGATATCTTAAAGAAAGCTTTAGCCCAAGCTAAAAA
Source organism: uncultured Bacilli bacterium (assembly GCA_934098445.1). Lineage (GTDB taxonomy): Bacteria > Bacillota_I > Bacilli_A > RF39 > UBA660 > CAG-605. The sequence goes on along the minus strand of CAKOOW010000005.1, from coordinate 21,462 downwards.
AGCTCGTTTAGAAGTCTTAGAAGTTATGACTAATGCTATATCTGAACCTCGTAAAGAATTATCCCCTTATGCTCCAAAGATTGAATGCTTTACAATTAATCCAGAGAAAATTAAAGATGTTATCGGTAAAGGTGGCGAGATGATTACTAAAATCATCTTAGAATGTAGCAATGTTACTTCGGTTAATGATAAAGATGCCGTTAAAGTTGATTTAGAAGATGATGGTCGTGTTATTATTTATCATCAAGATCAAAATATTATTAATATGACTAAAGAACGTATCTTAGCAGTCGTAAGAGAAGTTGAAAAAGACAAAGTGTATACCGGAAAAGTTACCAAAGTCGAAAGTTTTGGTTGCTTTGTGGAACTATGGCCTGGTGTAGAAGGATTATGCCATGTCTCTCAATTAGATAATAAACGCGTTGAACATCCTAAAGACTTATTTAAAGTTGGCGATGAAATAACCGTTGTCTCTTTAGGATATGATAATAAAGGACGTTTAAATCTTTCTCGTAAAGAAACCTTACCTAAAGAGCCGAAATCTAAAGATAAAAAAGAAGCTCCAGAAAAATAACAATCAAATTAGTCGTTAATGGCTAATTTTTTTCTTTTTCATGGTATAATTAAGTAAGGTAGGGAAGTTTATGAAAAGAAAATTTATTGTTATCTGGTTACTTTTAATTTTATTGTATCCATCATCACTAAGTGCTACCGGTGTAAGTAGCAAAAGTCTAGCGAGTCATTACGACTATGAGATTAATCAATATACCGTTGACGTCAATGTAAATGCGGATAATTCTTTAGATATTACGGAGACTATTAATGCCTTTTTTAATCAAAGAAAACACGGAATTATTCGAAACATTCCGTTAAAAAATAAAGTCGAGAGACTAGATGGGTCTAAAGAAACTAAAACTGCCTCGGTAAAAAACCTGGAAGTTAATGAACAATATAGCCTTAGTAAGAAAGATGGTTATTTAAATATTCAGCTTGGTAGTGCTTCTAAAACTATTATTGGAGCGAAAGAATATGTCATCAAATACAAATATAATCTGGGTAAAGATAAAAATAAAAACTTTGATGAACTATATTTTAATATCATTGGTACCAAGTGGGATACTATAATCGAAAATGTCTCTTTTAAAATAACAATGCCCAAGGACTTTGATACTAGTAAAATTGGCTTTTCTGAAGGAACTTATGGTAGTGTGAGTAGTAATAAAGTAAAATACGAAGTTAATGATAATACTATTCAAGGTACTTATAAGGGGATTTTAAATCCTAAAGAAGGCCTAACTATCCGAATTGAACTTCCCGATAACTATTTTACTAGACCTAAATTTAATCTTAAAAGTTTCATTCTTAGTATTGCTTTAAACTTGTTAACTTTGATATCTACGATAATTAATGCCTTTAAGAAATTTGAAACTTGGATTTATATTGTTCCTGTCGGAGCTTTCCTTATTACTTTTCTTATATGGTACTTTTATAAAAGAAATCCTAATGTCGTTGTTACTCCTGAATTTTATCCCCCTCAAAATCTAAATAGTTTACAAGTCGGTTATATCTTTAGAGGTTATATCAATCATAAAGACATTTCTTCAATGTTAGTTTATCTAGCTGACCAAGGCTATATTACGATTACGGATATTGCTAAAAAACATTGGCTTTCTAAGAAAATTAAGTGTAAAATTACTAAAGTTAAGGAATACGATGGCGATAATAAAATTACTAAAAAATATTGGACATACTTATTTATGAGTCCTTTAAAAGAAACTACTCCTGAAGGAAAGAAAGTTGAATATTTAACTGAAGAAGAACTAGAAATGAGCATCATTAGATTAACTAGAGAATTCTTTGAAAAGGGGAATAAAGAAAAAAATATCAATCGGTTGTTAACTAAGAAAAGTATAAACGCTAATAAAGCAATTAAAGTTTTAATAATATTAACTGCGGCTTTTTTGATTTACGTCCTTAATTCTTCTTGCTTAAAGGGTAGTTATCAAACGTGGATGACTCTTATGTCTTTATTTTTCGGATTTTTTTATGTTCCTGCCTATTTTGCTAATGTTGATTGGCTATATAAATTTTTTAATATGGCTTTTATCTTTCTAATTTCCACTTTCTTTGGTCATGGCTTAAGTTGGCTAATAGCAGTTTCCCATTACAGTGGCGCTTGGGCCTTAATCTTATTTTATATAGTATTTATTGGTTTAATGTCATTGTTATATCACTTACCAGGTCGTCGAACTAAGAAAGTTAGCCCATTATATGGTCAAATTCTTGGTTTCCGTAACTTCTTAATGGTCGCTAAAAAGGACGAATTAGACTTGGAAGTCGAAAAAAATCCCGAATATTTTTATGATATTTTGCCTTACACCTATGTTCTTGGCATTTCGCATAAATGGCTTAATAAATTTGATTGTTTCCATAGTAATCCTGATATCAATGACAGTAATTCATTTGACTTAATGGCATTTAATAACTTAGTTGCTTCCACCGCAGCCATTAGTACCAGTACTATCAATCGTTTAAATAATTATAACTCTGGTAGTTCGGATAGCTTTTGGTCTTCAAGTTCTGGCGGCTCATCTGGAGGCTCATCTGGAGGCTCATCTGGCGGTGGTTTCTCCGGTGGTGGTTCTGGCGGCGGCGGTGGCTCTTCTTGGTAAGAAGGCCTCTTTTTTTAATTGTCTTTTTATCTTTTATTAAATTTTGGAGTAAAAAAACACCTAAGTTAAGAAACCTTCTCTTAACTTAAGTGCTTTTATTTTTTTGCCTTTTTAATTCTATTTACTTTTAACTTTTATTTAAACTGTCTTACTAAGAAAGTTAAACTACCACCGATAGCTACTAAGATTAATAAAACTACGAAGACATAACTTAACCAAGGAAATAAATTACCCTTAGACTTAGCCTCTTTAGGAGTCTCAACTACTTGACTAATACTATTGTCTTTAGACTCTTTAAAATCATCAAGAGTAATACTATTTACCATAGTCTTATCTAATTCCTTAGTATCCTTTTTATTATAATCATTTACTAAAGGACTAACATTATCCTTAGAATCGTTTTTCATCTCGGCTAATTCATTATCAAGATTAACATTATCTAAATCTAAACGTAAATCTACTAAAGTATTATTAACTAAATCAAAGAACTTGGCATCTTCTAATTTAATAGCGCTACTAGTTTCTTCTTTTTCAATCTTAATATCTTTTTTCTCTTGTTCCTTAGTATTTTTATCATCAAAGACAAAAATATCTTCCATTCCCACCGTCTCATTTAGATTAGCATCATCAATGGCATCTTTTATATCTTTACTACTATTAGTATCCTTAATATCTGGAGCCTCATTAGTCATAAATATTTCATCATATAAGCTTTTTTCTTTGTTCATATATACTCCTCTTTATCTTTATAATATTACTATAAGAAAATTATAACACAAATAATTTAAAAATACACTAAAAAAGAAATCTTATTCTTCTAGAGATTTCTCTTCATTAAACAAAATATTACTTATGGTATTTCTAATATTCTCTTGATCTTCTTCCGTTATATCCCTATAATAAGTAGCATCCGTAAGATCCATTACCTCTTGATAAGTCTTTGGTCTTTTAATATTCATAGTTACCTCGAGATTAATATCACTCTTATTGGTATCCTTAATACTAAAAATCATCTCTTTCGTGGTACTATCAACATCTTTTAAGATAATACTTCCTTGGTAGTTATTAATAATATTACTAAGTTGAAAATCCAAGGTCTTATCTTTATTCATACTATACTTAATATCTAAGACTTTAATATCATCTTTATAGATAAGTAGTTTATCAGTACTCTTTGTAATACTTATCTTAGAGTTGCCATTGATATAAAGACTTTTAGTATCTCCAGTAATTAAATATTCAATAGCTTTATTATCATTTCCCTCGATTTTAAAGCCAACAAACTCTTGGAATAGACCCTTTGTATAGATATCTAAAGTAATATCTCCTTGATAAGTTATTTCTTGGTTTAAGACTTTAACGACTTCTTCTTCTGTCGTACTGAGATTTTTAGCTATTGACTTTAGAAGTTCACTATCACCTTTAAGAGTACTAAACATATTCTTAAGACCTTCATTTATTTCTTTTTCAGTAAAATAAATTTTTAAGACTTTTAGTTTCTCCCCATTAATTTCTTCTTTAGATTTTTCAGAACGACTATACTTTAGATTATTAATTAAATAATTCTTTAAGACTTCAATATTATTATTAAGATTATTATAATTAATACTTAAAGGATTTAAAGAATAGGGATTATCCCATTTAAGAGGATAGTAATAAGCCTCATTCTTTAAGTATAAACTATTATCTAGATAGACATAATCAGTCTTAAAGACTTTATCTTCTTTTTCAATAGTAAATTCACCAGTATAATTATTGTCTTTATTACTAAGAGTAAAAAGATAATTATAATCTTTAAGATTAGTATATTCTAAATTAGTGGTATCAATCTTAGCATCAATAATCATTCCTTTATTTATCTCTTCTTTAAGAGTATTAAGACTCTTAAGATTACTAGTTATCTCCATATTAATATTATTTAGAAGACTACTGATAATCGCACTATCCTTAGTAAATAAAATAACATAAAGTCCAATTAAACAAATGATAAGGACAATGATAAAGATAAAGGGTTCAATCATATTGACTTTCTTTTCTTTAGTTAATAATTCATCTATCTCTTTATTTAATTTCTCTTGATTTTCTTCTTCTTCTTTAATAGCTTGAGGAATATCCTCACTTTGAAATATAGCTTTAGCAAACTCATTATTATTATTAATATCTTTTAATTCTTGTTGATAATTCTTTTCTTTTTCACTATTCTTATCTTTAAGAGTAATAATCTCTGTTGTCTCTTTTAAGACTTTCTTTTTAGTCATAGGACTTTTTCTCATCTTATTATTATTCTTTTCATATGTAGTAGTTTCTTTTATCGGTTTAATTTCTTTAGATTCCTTCTTATCTTTAGAAGTATCTTCTTCTTTAACTATTACTTCTTTAGACTTATCATTAATCTTTAGATTAGTATTTTTAATCTCTAAAGTCTTAGTTTCTTCTTTAGAAGGATTATTTCTTTCTTTAGAAACCTTCTTCTTAGGACTATTAGTCTTTCTAGTAGTTGATTTCTTCTTAGATGTATTATTAGTCTTTTTAGAACTATTACTCTTAGGACTATTCTTTTTATTACTCTTCTTAGGAGGAGTACTTACTCCTAGATTATTATTATTATTTTGGGGATTTATTTTCTTTTCTTCATTCATATGCTTTACTTAAATACTAGATAAAAGCTGCAGATAGTATTTAAAACTCCTTAACTAAACTCTTTATACTCTTTATTTTATCATAAATTTATTACTTCTTTATAGAAAATTAAACATCTTCTTTAATAAGCCTTAAAAATATAGTAAACTTAAGAAGAGAAGAGAGTTTATATGAAAAGTAAATTTAATATGTCTAAAGATGATAATATTTCTTTTATAAAGAAAAATCTAGGAAATATTATCTATAGAAGTGCTATCTTAGAGGGAATAAAGACTTCTTTAGAAGATACTTATCTCTTTATGAATAATGTTAATACTGGAAAAATTTCGGTAGATGATATGTTAAAACTAAAGGGATTAAAAGATGCTTGGAGTATGGTTTTAAATTCTTTAGATGAAGAATTTTTATATTTTGTTGAATCTAGTAAAGTCAAATGTTTTTAGATGGTAATAAGAGAGTAGCTAATATAGTTGCTAATAAAGAGCTTATTCGTACTGGTCAAGGGATTATTTCTATTCCGGTCGAAAAGATAGCAGCATATTTAGGACATTTAATTAATTATTATGAAACTAATGATATGACTGCTTTAAAAGAGTGGCTATATAATAATGCACTAGATGGTATTTAAGAAGATTTCGAGTAATAAAGTCTTCTTTTTTTCATAAGTTTTAATAGAGGTAATTTATGAAAAAGATATGTTTTTTACTGGTTTTATTGGGTTGTCCTTTCCTAGTATCAGCCCTAGATCTTGCAAGTAATGCGAAGAGTGGGATTATTATGGAACCAACGACTAATAAAGTTATATTTGAAAAGAATAGTCATGAACGCTTAGAGCCAGCTTCAATGACTAAGATGATGACTTTACTCTTAACTTTTGAAGCCTTAGATAATGGTAAAATTTCTCTAGATGATATGGTTCATATTTCGAAAGTGGCAGCAGCGATGGGTGGTTCTCAAATGTTTTTAGAAGAAAATAGTAACATTCGCTTAGAAGAAATCATTAAAGGGGTAAGTATTGCTTCGGCAAACGATGGGGCGGTGGCCTTAGCCGAGTATATCGGGGGTAGTGTAGAAAATTTTGTTAATATGATGAATCAAAAGATAGCGGACTTAGGCCTTACGGATACCCATTTTGCCAATCCTCATGGACTTCACGCGGATAACCATTATAGTTCGGCTTATGATATGGCTATAATTGCCGCTAACTTAATTAGTCATGAGAAGATATTAGAGTATACATCTATATATGAAGATTATTTTAATAAACCCGATGGCTCTAGGACTTGGTTAGTTAATACAAACAAACTAACTAGATACTACGAGGGAGTAGATGGTTTAAAGACAGGGTATACTAAAGAAGCCGGGTACTGCCTAACAGCAACTGCTAAGAAGAATAATATTCGGTATATAACGGTACTTATGGGAGAACCTACTAGTGACTTAAGAAGTAGTGAGACTACTAGTATGTTAAATTATGCTTTTAATTCTTTTAAACTTAATACAATTATTAGTAAATCTCAAGAACTGGGGACTGTCTATATCGATAAGAGTAAGGAAAAGACCGTTAAAATCGTTACGAAGAAAGATATCACAGAGTTAATAAGTAAAGAAAAGGATAGTCCTAACTATACTTATAATCTTAAGATAGATAAACTTAAAGCTCCCTTAAAGAAAGGAACTAAAGTAGGGACTATAGAAATCTTAGATAATGAAGGGTTAATTGTAAGAGAAGAAGAGGTTACTATAGAAAGTGATATTACGAAATCTAGTTTTATAGGGATGGTTCTGGAGAATTTCTTAACTATTATAAGAGGGAAAAAAGTTAATAAGATAGTATGAATCTTTTAGATATTATTTTAATTAGTATTGGGCTTGCTTGTGATGCTTTTGTAGTCTCAATTACGATTGGTCTTAATTATAAGAAGATTCCTTTAAAAGTACCTTTAATGACTTCTTTTACTTTTAGTCTTTTTCAAGTTATTATGCCTATGCTAGGATTCCTAGTAGCTTATAACTTTAATCCGAGTATTACTATTCTAACGAAATTTATTTCTTTTGGAATATTAAGTATTATAGGAATTAATATGCTTCTAAGTAAAGAAGATACTACAGTAGATCTAAAGAATATATTAGTCTTAGGATTAGCAACATCCCTAGATGCTTTTGCTATTGGACTATCTTTAGCCTTCTTAGAAGTTAATCTTCTAATAGCCTTAACTTCAATTGGACTTATTACTTTTCTTATGTGTTTTGTAGGACCTTATCTAGGAAATTATTTTGGTACTAAGATACTTGGTAAACCTTATATAGTAGGAGGTATTATCTTAATAGTTATTGGTCTAAAGATATTAATCTTTTAAATAAAAACATCTGATATACAGGTGTTTTTTTATTTAAGTAAACATTATTCATGATATACTAATATAAGAAGATATGAGGTGTGTTAATGAATAATGATATTACTATCGCTCAAAATGATTTAAAAGAGTTAGAAAAAATACGTAAAGAAGAGCAAGGTTTGCTTAATAATTTTTCCTTTTTACCAGCTAATTATCAAGAAGAAAAAATTAATGAAAAAATAACTTCTTTAGATAATGCTATTAGAGAACTTCAGGCTAAAGTATCACGTTTTAAAGAGCTTTCAGATGCTCATAACTTAGATAATAGTGCAGTATTAATGACTTTAGATAAGGCTGTTCAAAAAATGGAAGAACTTATATTAGAAAGAGAAAACTTTCAGAAGTATAAAAGTATTAATGATCAAAAAGAAAATCTTTTACTTGAGATTGCTTGTCGACTTTCTAATGCTAAAGAAATTTGGTATCAGGATGTTTTTAATGGTTCTTTAGAAATTAATCAAAGTTTAAGAGAGTTTATAGATGCTAAATGTTTAGCTAGCTCTAAATTAAAACAACCCCTTATGGTAGCCTTACTTACTCATGATGATGAAGAAATATATGAAGAGATAACGGCTTCTACTGATGCTTTAACTAAAGAGCAAAAAAATGTTATTCATAAATATATTGAACTCCAAAAGAAACGAATTGCTAGTAATTTAGTTCTATCTGATACCGCTTTAATTAATTTATTAGAGGCTAATACCGGAAAAAATATATATTTACAGACTGAAATTAACTCATTAAGATTAGATACTAAGAAAAGATATCGTAAATTAGCTGATCATCTATGCAAAAAAGTATATCATGGTACTAAATTAACTACATGTTTAACTATTCGTCCTTCCGATAAAATTATTAATTTTTTTGAAAATTTAGCCTCTGATGGCTTTTTACCAGAATATCAAGAATTAGGTTCAAAAGAAAGGAAAAATTTGGCTAATCATATTAGAGCTACAGAAAAGAATTTACAAGAAGAAATAGAAAGAGAAGATAGTCAAGATGAAGGTATGGTAAAAAATAGTCCTAAGGATAAAGAGTATTTTGTTCTAAATGGTTATATAAATAAACATTCTTTGGATGGCGAAGAGATCAAAAGATTTCAAGATGGTGGTGATTTTTTAAGAACAATTGATGATATGCAAATAGCTAGTTATCCTATCAGTACAATAGAAAATTTTATTGGTAAGAGTTTTTCTTCTGCTAAAGTTTCTAGGGATACTAAAAAACAAGTAATTGCTGCTCTTTTAGATAATTTACAAATGTGTTATGATATGTTTACTAGTTATTATATGCGTGGTGACAAAGAGATTAAATCTCATATTATTTTAACTAATGATGTTAGAAATTCAATTGAAATAAATCAACCTTTGAATAATAATAATATTCAACATTTACTAGGTATTCCACCTAGTCGTACGAGGGTTACTAAAAGACTAAATTTACCGCCAATGACTATGGCGTTTCTAGGATTAGATTCCCAAAAATTTTATCCTGCTAGGAAAATTCTTGAGAAAATTTTAGAAAATAAAGAAAGGATAGTTGAAGATAGTATTTGTGGTTGTCTAAGAGGTCAAGATGGTATTTTATATGAGATGCTTCCTTGGGAAAAGATAATCCTTAAGACTAATGCTTTTATTAGAGGGGATTTCTTTAAAAGTACTTCTATTTTTACGACTACTAATCCTAATTCTTATATGATAAGACCAGATGATAAAATAAATACGGTTGCTATCAATAGTACTCTTTTTAGTGAGAATGCTTTGCATCAACAATCTCCAAATTCCGCTTTTTATTCTAAAAATAAAGATATTATTTTAAAGGGTATGATCGCTGAATTAAGGCAAGAAACTGATGGATTAAGAATTTCTAAAATTAAGGGAGTTGTTACTAATGAGTCGTTTATTGGTGAAAGATTAAGAACCGTAGATAATGAAAAAATAAAAACTTTAAATAAAGCTAATTATTTACTGGATAACTTAGATGCTGAAAGTGGCGGCGCTGTATATGGAATTATGAATGAAAATGGTATGCTTTCTGTTAAGAGTTTAGATGAAAATATTTTGTTGTTAGAAGATTTAGCTTTAGCTTTTGGTGATGTTGATAAAGTGGTAGAATTATCTTATCGTATTATTGATCAGTTAAAGAATGTTTATGGTTTTAGTGATGGACTTGATGATGATAATAATGATACTTTAAGAAGAAAATAGTAGCACTATTCTTGCGAATGAGTGCTACTTTTTATAAATTCAATAAAATTATGAGCAACAAGGCTTTTGTTATCGATGGGCCATACCATTCCTAAATATTTACTATTTAGTGGAATTTCAATATCTAATTTGAATAATTTTTGACTTTTTAAGTCATTTTTCAAATATTCTTCCGTTAACATTCCAATACCAAATCCCGCTTCAGTAAATTCTTTAATTAAAGTGTTACTACCAAATTCCATCTCAGGAGTAATATTAATGTCATTTTCTAGACAATAATCATCAAAACTTATTCTAGAAGTAGCTCCTTTAGTTAAGACAATTAAAGGAAGTTTTTCTAAGTCGCTCTTAGTAATTTTGTGTCCCTTTAAATAACTAAAATTATTATTGGCAACAAAACAGTCATGTAAGTTGGTTAATTTGTAAGTGTCAAAATCTGTTGATAAGGATAAAGGTAAATTAGTAAAGATAACATCAATAAGACCCATTTTAGCTTTTTTAATTAAATCACTAGTTTTATCGGTAAATACTCTAATACTAATTTTAGGGTATTTTTTGTGAAATTCTTTAATATAAGGCATTAAATATTCATGAATAATTGTTTTACTAGCACCAATATTAATTATTCCTGTTTCCATATTCGTTAAAACTTCTAGATCATTTTCAGCAGAATAAATTAAGTCCATAGCATTTTTAATCTTTTTATAGAGAATTTGACCAGCTTCGGTTAAGACAACGCCATCGCGTTTACGAATGAATAGGGGTGTGTTTATTTGCTCTTCTAAGGTTTTAACCGATTTACTAATAGCTGGTTGGCTTATTAAAAGCTCATTAGCAGCTCTTGAGATACTTTGATTTTTGGCTACAAAGTAAAATACTTTATATAATTCTAAATTTATATTCATAGGTTTCTCTCCTTTACATAACTTTTAGTTATATTAAATATGAATAATATGTATTTTAATTATATCATTATTTGGAGTACAATACTACTGCTTTTTCGAAAAAAAGCAAAAAATTTATAGGAGGGGTTAAATGCTTAAAGAATATTTACAATGTTTATACAGACAATTTTGTGCAGCTAGAGGAATATCTTTATCCAACAATATAAGTAATTATTCCGAAGAATTTATTCATTGGCTTGCTAAAAACCAACTTTTATTAGGAGAATATGCCGATTATCTAAAGTACTTAGAAATTGGTTATGATAATCCTGATACAGTTGAAATAGGCAAGGGGCGATATGATACTTTGATAGCTACTGGTATAAATGTTATATCACCGTATGCCAATACTATCTCTAAAGCAAATAAAAATTCTTATCTCTATGATAGTGGTCAAATAATATTAAGTTATGATTTTTTATTAACACTACCGGAAGAAAGAATTCTTACTCATAATCCATATTCAAGTAAAATGGTTTGTGGTTGGGATAAGCTTCATAATAGTGGTAAATCCATCAGTATTGGAATGTTTGGTTTAGTAAGTGATTATAACGCTAAAGAAAAAATCGAGACTTTGTCTTTACTTACTAAAACGATGAATGATGATTATATGTTTAACTTTGATACTGATAAAGATAGGTATTTCTGTTCGCTAAACAGTGCTAATCAAAAAAGATTAGTATTAGTAAAAAGAAAGTAGGGGGATTTTATGGAAAATAATGAAAGAATTTTAAAAGAATATGGGAAGCAAATTGCTAGTTATCCAAAATTAACAAATAAAGAAGCTAGAGACTTATACGCTAAGTACAGTGCTACTGATGATAAGAAAAAAAAGAAAAAGTATATGGATGAGCTTATTTTAGGAACGCTTTATGTTGTTTATAACTATATCAAAGATAAGAATATTTTAATGTTTTGTACAAAAAGTTACGATGCCAATGATATTATTAGTGCTTTTAATGAAGCTTGGATTAGAGAACTATATAATCATTCTTTAGAAACTAGTAAAAATTTTAGTGCTACTCTTTATAGTAAAACCTATATAAGTAATGTTTATAAGTGTCTTGGGATTGGCAAAAATAATTTACTAGATAATTATAACTTTGATAGTGACAAATTTATTTCGTTACTTCTTAAGTATATAAAAGCTAAATACTATAACGAAGATTTTTCGTATTATCATGAGATTGATACATCCTTGGAAAAACCGTTAAATGAAAATTATTATAATAGTTTATATTATTATCATCAGGGAAAAAAATATTTCGATAAAGATGTTAGAAAAGAATATTTAATTAGTCATTTACTTGCTAATATATATAAAAATTTAAAGCTAAAAGATGATATTAACTGGCAAGAATTAACTGTTAAACTCAAAAGATATTTAGACCTTGTTATTAATCTAGGAATGGAAGTTCCACTAAATAACAATTGGCTGACTGAGGATAATGCTGAAACAACATTACAAAAGAGAGTTATTTCAAATGCTTTTAAGGAACTTTTTGATGAAATTGAAATTGTAGGTGGTGAACGTAGCCATAATGGTAGACGAGGAAAATTAGTTAAAGAAATTATGCTCCTTCGTTATGGCTTTGTTGATAATGATGTTAAAACATTTGCTGAAATCGGAAAGATACTAAATATATCAGAACAAAGAGCCCAGCAGCTTTCGGCTTATTCCCTACATTTAGTGTATAATCATCGAGTTCTTAGAAAACTTAATCAATGTATATTTTATGTGGAAGAAAGATAAGGAGAGAAGATAAAATGAAAAAACATAATGAAGAAATAGTAAAAAAATATATAAATGGCGAAGAAATAGAAGGCTATTCGCTTGAAGAATTAGAAAATGATAAAGACTTTATGATGAAGGTCATAAGCTTGAGCAAAGATAAGAAAATGTATAATTTATGTTCCGAAAAACTATTACAAGATTATGAATTTATTAAATATTTAATTTTAACTTTTAAAGATGATTTAAAATTTGTTAGCAAGGTTGCTGATAATTATTTAGCTACTGATCATGATGAAGAAAGCACTTTAGAATTATACATTATTATGTGCGATATAACAAAAAGGGATAAATATAGTTACCCTCAGTACCCTTTTAAATTAAATGTAATGGTTAGAGCTGAAAAATTTACATATTTAGTAAAATTTTCAAAAGAATTGAATGTAAGTAGTTACTTCCTTTTAAGTACAGCAAGATTTTCTAATAATAAAATAATTAATGATTTCTATGCCGATAAATTTCTCTATGAAATTTATAAAGAAAATTTAGAGACTTTAAAGAGTTTATTAATGAGTAAAACAGTTGACAATCTTAGTAAAGATGATTTAATTAATTTTATAATTAATTATGCTAAGCTTTTTGATATTGGCTTGGCTGGATATCTTAATAATAATCATAATCTTTTAGAGTGGTATGTTGATGATTTACAGAAAAAAATATCAATATGGAAAAAATCTACAGAAGAAAATATGTATGAAAAAATAGATAATCTAGTTCGCATTGAAAGGGAAAACGGTTTATTCTCGGATATTTGGGAGGATGTATTATATTATGCTTATAAAGAAACTGGAATTTTAGAAGTTATGGATCGTTATGGCTACTTGGATTATCCTAATCGAGAAAAAATGGAAGAATTTTTATTTGATTTATCTGATGATGAATTTGAAAATGCTCTTCTTGAGGAACAAGAAGATATTGCTGATGAAAGAGATTATAATTTGCCAAAATATTCTCCCGTACCAGAAGAGGAATTTTATAAAATTTTAAACTCTGATGAAGATGATGTAAAATGCTTTCAAAGAATGATAGATACTGTTAATACGATTTTACGTGCTAATGGTAAAGGTCGTAAGAGAAAGAAAGACTAATGAAATTTAATTGTTTTAAGTAATATTTAACCCCTAATATAATGACCTCTCTTAGAAACATCTGATATACAGGTGTTTTTATTTATACTATGATACAATATTCTTAGGTGATAATAATGGTTTATAGTGAAGTAGATAGAATAAGACTAGGAGAGTATTCTACGGCTCTTAAAGTTAAAACTAATCTTGTGAATAATGAGACTAAAGAATTTATAATATATCCAGGAGAGACTTATCTTAGTATAGGAGTTAAAGATATTGATAAAGGAGATATTAAAGTCTGGGTAAATCCTGATGATATTATTAATTGGGATTCTTTAGATGTTAAAGACCCTTTTGATGATAGGTACTTAATACGTTCGGTATACTATACCGGAAATGATAAATCATTTTTAGAATGGACTTCCAAAAGAAAAGTATGGTTTACTTGGCAACCTTTAAAAGATGTCGATATTGATTTAACTAATTCAAAGATTGATACTTTAAGAATTATTACAGATAAGAAAGTTATTTTAAAGATGGGACCTAATCAAGAAGAATTTACCTATACAGGTAATCCTCATAATTTAATTATTAAGGACTGGGGAAATGTTTCTTGTTTTTGGATTAATATTCCCAATGAAAAGATTACTACTACTTACAAATTACCAGACTGGGGTCATTTTCAAAACTTAAAAAGAGTGGTGATAAATACGAGTCCGAATGGAGCAGCTTTAGATTGCTCTAGTCTTTTAGAGTTTAAAGGTATTAAAGATTTAGGTTTAGAGGGAAATCTAGCTAATCTAGAAGCTTTAGAGGAATTTACTGATTTAAAAGACTTGGGATTCTGGAATGTTCCTAACTTAGATGGTCTTCCCCCAATTGCCGTTTTTAAGGATTTAACGTATTTTTGTGCAAAAGATATAGGTAAAGAAAAAGGACTTCTCTTAAGAAAAGAAGTAAATAAATTAAAAAAGACTAAAGAATTTAGACACATATATGTTGGCGGTTTACGTGATGAACTATGGTTTAAAACTGAATATGGTATTCCTTTTACCAATTGGGAGAATAATTCTGGAAAGAAAGCAATGCGTATCTATAAAGAATGTTTAATCGCAGTTAAAAAGTCTCAGACCGAAGAAGAAATAAAGACTGCCATAGAAGCCTATACTAATCAAATGAATAAGCTTAAAAATATTGAGACCGAAGAACGAGAAGACATCTACACTGCTTTAGAAACTATTATGGAAAATGCTGAAGTAGAAGTAGCTTATGATACTTGGTTTAGCTGGTTTGATAATTTAAGAAATTTTTAGAAGTAAAAAAAGCAAGAAAATTAATTCTTACTCTAAATATTTTAAACCACTAGTATAATTACTAGGCTCATAGACACTACCCATAAACCATACTTCCTTAGTATCTTTATTTCTAATTATAAACATATAAGGCTTATCGAAAGTTAAGTCTATTTTTTCAACGGGAACATTAAATTGATAATCATATCCACAAGAACCACCGCCTGCTCCCCCAGCTACAGTAGCGGCACTAGCTTTAATACCATCATTAGAAAATTCAATATTAGCTTGATGAGAAACATCATTGATATAGACTTTATCAGTAGTTAAATTTCCTAACGAAGCTTTATTACTATCAAAGATGGAAGTAATTCCTATAGTATTTAAATCTTTCTTAAGATTTAATTTATAATCGAATTTAAACATCGGAATATAACCACTAATCTCCGTAATAACACCATCTTTAAAGTTTTCTAAACTTATATCTTTTAAATTATTAAGGATACTATTTATCTTCATTGCACTACTATCTTTAATATATTCATCTAGGCTAACTTTATTAGGCATAAGACCAACATATTCTAAAGTAATACCATTATACTTCTTTAAATCCTTACTAAACACTGTAATATCATCATCTTGGTAAAATGAAAAGTCTGTTGAACTACTAATATCTTTATAATTATTATTTAATTCTTCCAGATATTTATCAATATCTAATTTATCCTCATCACTTAAATTATCCTTAGTTCCACACATCTCGTAAGTATCACTACCATCATTTTGAACCCACTTATTATAATCATCCGTAACTCTTTTCTTAATATTCTCTTTACCTAAAGTCTTAACAATATCATACTTATTAATAACCGCACCAATCTCTGTAGCTGTTACATCTTTAGAATTATTAAAATTCAACTTGGTATAATCATCACTCATCAAAGCCCCAATACTTTTACGATAATTCTCATGTTGATAATTAATATAATAATTATCTTCAATACTTTGTAATTTCTTAACCCATTCCATATCAATAGCAACACTATTTACTAAGATAAAATCTTTATCATTAACCTCATCACTTATCTCTTTAATTAATCCATTAGTACTCTTATTAAGCCAGTTATTAATTGTCTTAGTATTCTTAAATTCATCATAGATAACTTCTGCATTATACTTATTCTTTAGAGTATCAACATAACTAGACTTAATCTTATCTTGATAACTATTTTTTATAAACATAGCATTTCCTAAAGCCATATTAGTTGTATTAGTGTACTTTCTAGCCTGATATTTTCCTAAGATATCATCTATCTCTTGTTTAGTATCATCAGTAGAAGCATCACTTAACATTCCTAAGACATACTTAATTGATAAAGGACTATAAACTTTATTAGACTTATCATTCTCTAATTGTAAAAAATATAAATCAAAGTCTTCTAAAGTATTACTAGTTAATTCGTATTTACTATATTTATGTTCTTTTTTAATTTCTTCTTTATGAGTATTATTATCAGTATTACTATTATCTTTTTTAAACTTTATCTTATAAATAACAAGACTACTTAAGATAATAATAATTAAGATAACTAATCCAATGATTATTCCTTTCTTTGAATTTTTCTTTTCTATACTATCATTCATATAACCACTCCTTAGTTTAATTATATCATCAAGATATACTCTAGATAAATATAAAATGTCTAATAATAAAAAGATATTATAAGTCTTGTCGAAAGTCTTTAAAACTAATTAACTATATAGTATTCTTTACTTGGGTGATTAAATGGATGAAGTCCTAAAGAGTTGTGATGGTCTTATTAAAAGAATAGCTACTAACTTCTATGGAGTAGATAAAGAAGAACTCTATCACGTTGGTAGAATCGGTTTATTTAAGGCTTATAAACATTATGAAGAAACTAGTAATACTAAGTTTTCTAGCTTCGCTTACACCTATATTTTCGGAGAAATGTATGAACTAGCCCGGAGTAAAAAATTAATTATGCCTCCCTAGAGAAGCTCTTAAGTTATCTAAACTTATCTTAAAGACAAAAGAATACTTAGATCAACTATATAAAAAAGATACCCCCTTATTAGAAGTAGCCTCTTATTTAAATATTGATAGTAATACCCTTTCTTTTGCCCTTAAATCTCTAGATCAAACCATCAGTCTAGATGAAATAAGAAATGAAGATACTAATCTATATAACTCCCTTTCTAGTAAACCTTTAAACTTAGATACTTTATTAGACTTAAAGAATACTCTTAGTAATTTAGAAAGTCCTGATAAAGAAATAATAATCTTAAGATATTTTAATGACTATACCCAAGAAGAACTAGCTAAGATGTTTAATACATCCCAAGTAAGTATCTCTAGAATATTAACAAAAAATCTAAAAAAATTAAAAACTTCTTTAAGTTAAGTATAGAAATAATCTTTAGACCTCATAATAACTATGGAGGTCTTTTTATGAATAAAGAGGAATATCAAAGATTAGTAAAAAAATATACCCCGAGTGAGGATAAGTTAAAGAATGCTTTAATTGCTTTTGGAGTGGGAGGTTTAATAGGAGTTTTATCGTGTTTTATTTTTAATTTACTTTTGAAGTTTAATGTAAGTAGTAAGGACGCTAATATCTGGACCCTTTTAATTCTTATTTTAACATCAAGTATTTGTACAGGTCTAGGATTTTTTGATACGTGGGTTAGTAAGAGTAGATGTGGTCTTATTATTCCTATTACCGGTTTTGCTCATTCGGTTACTTCTTCAAGTCTTGAGTATAAAAAGGACGGTTTAATCACCGGGTTAGGTGCTAATGTCTTTAAACTTGCGGGTTCGGTCTTGTTATATGGAATTATCAGTGCTTTTATCTTAACTATTATTAAGGTGGTGCTTCATGGTTAGTTATAAATTTAATCATGTATTTATTAAAGATTGGTATAGTATTGCAACCCCTAAAGAGACTTTAGGATCTGTGAAAAAGTATAATCAAATTATCACTGATAATTATTTTGGCGAGAAGACTTATGAACGCGCTGAAGCCAAGATGCAAAGAGTCGTTATTGATAATCTCTTAAAAAGAAATGACTTACAGACTAAGTTAGATTTAATTGTTGGGGGTGAACTTGCTAATCAATTGGGAATTTTAAATATGACTATGTCTAAATATCCTTATTCTTATTTAGGAGTCTATTCAGCTTGTGCTAGTTTCAATGAGAGCTTAATTATCTTAGGAAATCTAATTGATAGTAAAAAGATTAAGAATGGTTTATGCTTAACAAGTAGTCATACCGAAGTCGCTGAAAGACAATTTCGTTATCCTATTGAATATGGTTCTCCTCGATTAAAAAGAAGTACGATGACTGCTACCGGTAGTAGTGGCGTAATCTTAAGTACGGAAGGTAAGATTATGGTAACTAAGGCAACAATTGGTTCTTCCGTAAATTATGGGATAAGTGATGCTAATAATATGGGGGCAGTCATGGCTCCGGCAGCTGCTAAAACTCTAATGGCACATTTAAAAAAATTTAAGGAAACACCCGATACTTATGATTTAATTCTTACCGGAGATTTAGGACGTATCGGCAGTCAATTATTCTTAGAAATCTTAAAGAAAAATAATATTAAATTAACTAATTATCAAGATGCTGGCTCTCTTCTTTTCCAAGAAAAAGACTTTAATAATGCCGGTTCTTCCGGTCCAGTAAGTTTACCCTTAGTCTTATTTAATAAGATTATTCCTAGTAAAAAGTATAAAAATATTTTACTGCTGGCAACTGGAGCTTTACATTCTCCAACGTTAGTTAATCAACATGAAGAGATACCCGGTATTTGTCATGCCGTTTCTTTGGAGGTCTTATGATTTATTTATATTCATTTTTATTCTGTGGAATAGTTTGTCTTTTAGGAGAACTAGTCTTAGATAATACTAAGTTAACTCCCGGACATATTACTAGTCTTTTTGTTAGTCTAGGAGCTTTATTATCTTATTTTAATATTTATCCTTGGTTTGTAGAAAATGTCGGTGTAGCATCTTGTGTTCCTATTACTAGTTTTGGTAATCTTCTATACCAAGCTTGTCTTGAAGGTTTTCATACTAAAGGAGTCTTAGGAATGTTTACTAATCTTTTGACTACTACTTCCGCTGGAATAAGTGCTTCTGTAATCTTTGCTTTTCTAGTGACAGTGTTTTTAAGTCCAAAAGACTAAGATACATCTTTTATTAATAAAATTTTCATAGAGTATAAGTTCTAGAAAAATCAAGTTTTTTTACTTGAATCTTGACTCTAAAAGATAATTATTTTTCTTTAAATATATTAATTTATATGATAAAATCCTGTTAGAAAGTAATAATAAGTCTAGAAAATATCTTTCTATAGAGTTTATAGTTCTATGAAAAGAAATATATCAGATAAAAGGTGTATATGGTTAGATTTAGTAAAGATGAGTATTTAAAAAAATTAAGATTTAATAAATATAAGAGATACTTATATATAGATATACCTTGTCTTTTAGTATTATTAATAGGAATATACTTTACATATTCAAAATTTAATGTCTTTAAAGAGAAAGAAGTAGTAAGAACGACAGTAGGAGAGTTTATCTCCAAAGATGCTACTATTGGAGCTTATATAGATGGCGAATACTCTAAAACTATTCCTGGTAAGAATGATGGTTATGTAGTAGATAAGATTTCTTGCGATAATGATGCTTCTGCTTCTTGGAATAATGATTTTTGGGGAATAGTATTGACTAATTTAACTAAGAAAACTAAATGTAATGTGTATTTTGAAACTAAAAGACCATCTTTAAGTGAGGTAATAACTACTGCAATGAGTAATAATCATGATATGTTTGCAAGTGATGACCCAGGTAAAAATATTAGATATATTGGAGCTAATCCTGATAATTATGTTTATTTTAATTGCCGTGATTATACCAATCAAACGGCTGATACTTGTGAATTATGGAGAATTATTGGGATACTTAATAATGTAACTAAGGAGGATGGTTCCCAAGAAAATCTTGTTAAAATTATAAGAAATGATTTTATAGGTAAATATCCTTGGGATTATAAGATGAATGGGGTAGGCACTTCAACTACGGATTATGGTTCGAATGACTGGAGTGATTCTCAGCTTATGATGATGTTAAATCCTACTAGCTATTTAAAATCAGGATATACCAATTCAAACGATATAATTTATTCTGGAAACCAACAATTATATAGTAAAATGGGTTCTTATTATAATGGTACTAAAGGCTGTCAGCCAGCTGCAATTACTAGTGGAGCCACATTTAGCTGTACCGAAGTAGATTTTTCTTCAACAGGTTTAAAAAATGATGTTACGAGAAATGCCATTGAGAGTGTGGTTTGGAATCTTGGTGGTACAAGTAGTTATACTTCAGCAAGTAATGGTTTAGTGAGTCATTTTTATGGCTACGAAAGGGGAACTACCGCTTATAGCGGTCATGCTACTACTTGGACTGGTAAAATTGGCCTAATGTATTCAAGTGATTATGGTTATGCGACCAGTGGCGGAACGACAAAAGATCGAAATGCTTGTCTTGCTAAAGAACTTTATAATTGGTCTTCTACATATTTTAGTGATTGCCGAGAAAATAATTATTTATTAGATACAAGTTCTATACAATGGGAAATGACACCTACTACAGCAGGGAATCGTCATGCATTTTATGTGAACGTGGATGGTAGTGTGAACAATGGATATGTTCGTAATGCTAATGCTATTCGTCCGACCCTTTTTCTCAAATCTAACATTTCAGTAAAATCAGGCGATGGTAGTTTTTCAGTACCATATCAATTAAAAATTAGCTAATTATATAAAAATATTTATACTAATTGTAAAATAGAAAGTAATAAATATCGATATAGAATACCATATTATTGATAATATGGTTCGAAGATATGGCAAATATTATATAGTTGATTGTCTTCATATGAAGATGGTCTTTTTTATTAAGTCTAAATAGTAATATTTTCATAGAGTATATAACTCTATGAAAATATATGGTGAATACTGGGCTTAAAGCTTATTTGACCATAATTTTGACTAGAATAAATTTAATGTTTTGACTACAATAATATCTTGCAAAGTCAGTATTCACCTAGGTTTGAGAACATATTATTTGACTAGAAATTTAACTGCAAAAAGATAATTTATCTTTAAATATATCCTTTGAAAAAGCCTAAAGATATGATATCATTTGGGTATAAGATAAAAATAATATCCGAAAATTAGCTTTCATAGAGTATATAAATCTATGAAATATATAAGTAAGGAATATAGGTATTATAATTAGAAATGGGTTATATTAGTATGAAAAAATTTAATAAAGATAAATACTTAAAGAAATTAAGATTTAAGAAGTATAAGAGATACTTATATATAGGAATACCTTGTATATTAGTATTATTAATAGG
>CAKOOW010000004.1 GCA_934098445.1 uncultured Bacilli bacterium | reverse complement strand
AAATAAAAGATTCTTAATATCGTTTGGATACTAGGAATCTTTTTCTATATATTTAATTAATTCTTCACAATAAATTTTTATATGTTCCCTGGTCTCTTCTTTAGTACAACCGACATTTAAAAATAATTGAGGATCCGTATATTCAATTTCCATCACTAGGTAGCCACTATCTTTTTTAATAAAATCAATTCGAGCATAAAAAGCTTTTCTTAGTTCCGGAATACTTAAAACGTTCTTTGAAATACTAATTATTTCTTCATCAAGATTTTCTAAAAGCTCAACTGTATCATTTTGAGTAAAAACACTAGGATATCTCCTAACCCCATAAGCTATCTTGCCATTTAAGGCAATTACCGAAACTTCGCCATCTTTTACATCAGGAATAAATTCTTGCATAATAAGCTTATTTTTCTTCGTTAAAAAGTTAAACTTTTTTTCTAACTCCGATAGAGTAATATTGTTTTTGCTGGTACCATTCAAAACAAAAGTGTTATTTCCACTGGCGGAAATACTTGGCTTAACGACTACTATCTTTCCCACAAATGTCTTTTTCAAGTGTTTTTTAACATTCGTTAAGAAATTTTTATCTTTACTTATAAATACTGAATTTATATGGGGAATATCATAACTCATAAATAAGTTATACTGTTCTTCTTTATCAATATTTTTTTTCATTATGCGAACTGGATTTATAGTTCGAACCTTATCTTTCTCTAAAGCTTTTAAAAAGTTATTAAATTTCTTCGGACTATCCTGATATCCCCAGATGCTTTTAATTAGATAAATTGCTTCTTTATCTACTTTTTCAGTCTCGTAACATACAATTTTAACATCAAATCCTAGTTTTTTTAGTTCTCTTAGAATTAAAACATCTTCTCCACATTTATAAGCCCATTTAATTGTTGAAACAATTCTAATCTTGACATATTTTTTATGACTAAAGAAATGCTCGATGTTTGCAAGTCCTAATTCTTTTTTTAAATAGAGCATATGTTTTATCTTACGTAAGTTCATATTAAACCTTTCTATTTTAATTTGTTAAGAGCTTTTTTCATAAGATAGAAATTATTGATTAAAGCTTTAGTATCCAACCCGAAGTTTACACGTCCAATTATTTCTTCTTCATATGGCCAAGACATATTGGAGCCCATAATAATTTTAATCTTTGTTAATTTGTAAAGAAATTTGATAAAGTCCATATCATTGTTAATTACGCTATCATTATCCTTCTTTCCTCGAAAGTAGGTAAAATCAACAATTGCAAAGAAACCACTTTCTGGAATAGTATTGTCTCTTAATTTTAAATGTGGAATACCTTTTTTTATGTAATTTCTAATCTCGGGATTGTTTGAATATTTATCTATCTCATAGCTAATTTTCTTTTTTCTTTTTTCATCTTTAATATAATCAATTCCATAGATTAAGGCTTCTAAAAGACTTAAACGGTACTGATAAATCTTTAAAATCTTTCCTAAGTACTTTTTGGCTTCTCTTTCTCTTCTTTTAGAACCATTAAATACTCCCGTAACGGCTGCTACTTGTAAGACACTCATAGAGTCTAAAGATTCTTCTATTTCATTGGCTAGCATTCTTATGACTTCTTCTGGTCCTACGATAAAGCCAGCTCTTAAAGAAGCTAATCCGTAAGCTTTAGAAATACCCATCAAAGAGATAGTATTATTAAATAACCCTGGAATACTCATCATTGGTAAAGCCTTTTCTTCATAAGATAAATCTCTGTATATTAAATCATCAATTACAAAAACCCCATTATTCTTACAAACTAACCCAACTTCTTGGAGTAACCCTTCATCCTTTTTACTCATTACTTTTCCTAAAGGATTATGAGGATTTTCATTAAGAAAAGCCTTAACTCTGGGGATATATTCTTTTCCTTTGTATTTCTTAGCTAGCTCTTGATTGATTTCTTTGATTTTTTTATCTAACTTAGCCGGATTAGGTAGAAAGTCATCTTCTTCCTCTAAAGGAATAACTAAAGCTCGATTACCAATAATCTCAGGTTTAACAGCAAATAATCCGTAGTTAGGACCAGTCATCAAGACAACATCATCATCTTTTAAAAGGGCTTTTAAAATTAAATGAAAAGCATGAGTTGTTGAGTAAGTAAAAAGAATATTGTTAATTCCTACTTCTTTTTTTTCAGTCGTATTCACAAGAATTTCTTCTTTTTTTAGATAATCTACTATATTTTGGCGATCAAAACGTGATCCTTCGGCATTCGGATACCAATAAAGATTATTTCTTCTTAAAGTCCATCTAATGCTTCTCAAAGCTCCTTGAAAAGGTTTATAACGTAAGGGAGTGCCACTATGTAAACCATCATATTCAAAAATATTAGGAATTTTATCATCTTCCAACCTTTTTAAATCTTCATTAAGAATAACAAAGCCATCCGTAATCTTTTTAATATCCGGTGAAAATTCTTTATTATCAGGGCGTAATCCTAAAGTATGAATCGGCTCTTTATATAAAGGATGCTCTTCTAGAAAATTATCTAGGGCGACCGAATTTTTTTCCTGAATATTTCGCTCTTCAATATCATCGTATCCCAAAAGATGTTTTAAAGTCTTTTTTACCTTTTCTTGCATAGTATTTGCCTTTCTAGTAACTTCTTGCCTCATTATAACAAAAAATTCTCTTATATTAAAGTTCTTCAGGCATTTCTTTTAAGATAAATTTTTATACCGATATCACTTGCTATTTTATTTAATTTATTCTATTCTATAAGAAACAATAGTCTTTAGAAACTTTTCATTATTTATATAGGACATATTTCTTAAGTAATGTCCCAGTTTAAAAAGAAAAATTTCTTGTAAATATCTGGAATTGTGCTATAATTAAATTACAGATTTAAGTGGGCAGAAAATTCCCACTTTTAATTTTATAGAGGTACTATGGAAGAAAAATTAAATGAACTTAGAAAGTTAGTTGAAGAAAGTCTGAAGACAAAAGAAATTATGGTTACTGATATTTTTTATCATAAAGAGAATAATTATAATTTTTTGACAATAGAATTAGATAAAATAAATGGTATTGACTTAGATGAAATTGTTGAGGCAACCAATATTATTAATCCTATTGTTGATAAGATGGACTTTATTGACGAATCTTATATCTTAGATGTTATAAGTAAAGAAAGAGGCGAGTAGTATGAAGAAAAAAGAAAGTGAAAAAGTAGTAGATAGCGGTTTAGAATTTTTAAAAGCCCTAAATTTGGTAACTGAAGAAAAGGGAATTTCTAAAGATTTAATAATTGATGCGATGAAACAAGCTTTGATGACCGCTTATAAGAAAAATTATGATGCGAGAACGAATGTAAGAGTTGATTTTGATGAGTTAACTGGCAAGTTTAAGGTTATTTCTTACTATGTGGTTGTTGATGATTATATTGATTCAACCTATGAGACTGATGAAGAAGGTAATGAGATTGAAATTCCTCCAGAGATTAATCCTGATGCTCAAATGCTTTTAGAAGACGCTAAAGAAATTGACCCTGATATTAAAGTTGGGGACACTATCGAAAAAGAAGTAACTCCTCATGATTTTGGTCGGGTTGCGGCTGGTGCTGCTAAACAAGTAGTAACGCAAAGAATTAGAGAAGCTGAAAAAGAGTCAATTGTTAATGAGTTTGGAGATAAACAAGATGAAATGTTAGTGGGAATGTTAGCCATGGAAGACCAAAGAAACTATTATGTTGATTTAGGTCGTGCTCGTGGAATTTTACCTAAGAGTGAGATGATTCCTGGCGAAGAAGTTAAGATGGGCTCTTCCATTAAAGTTTATGTTACTAAAGTTGAAGCAGGAACTAAAGGACCATTAATTCTTTTATCAAGAAAACATTATGGTTTTGTTAAACGCTTATTTGAATCAGAAATTCCTGAGTTAGCTGATGGTACTGTTATATTATATCAAGTTGCTAGAGAACCAGGTATTCGTTCGAAGGTTGCTGTTTACTCAACTAATGATAAAGTAGATGCCATCGGGGCTTGTATTGGTGCTCATGGTAGTCGTATTGCTAATATCTTAAAAGAATTAAACGGCGAAAAAGTTGATTTAGTTAAATATAGTAATGATCCAGCTGAATTCATTAAAAATGCGATGGCTCCAGCGAAAAATGTTATTGTTTCAATTAAAGATGAAGAAAAACGTGAAGCTTTAGTCGTTGTTGATAATGATAACTTGAAATTAGCAATTGGTCGTAAGGCTATTAATGTTCGTTTAGCTAGTAAATTAACGAGATATAAATTAGAAGTTAAAACGATGGAAGATATCCAAAAAGAGGGCAATAAATAATGAAAAAAGTTCCTTTAAGAATGTGTGTTGTCACCAGAAATCGTGAAGACAAAAGAAATTTATTACGAATTGTTAAAGATAAAGAAAACAACGTTTTTGTTGATGTAACCGGTAAGCAAAATGGTAAAGGAGCTTATATAACTAAATCAAAAGAGGTCTTAGAGATGGCTAAAAAAAATAAAGCCTTAGACCGTGCCTTAGAGTGTGAAGTACCAGAAAGTGTTTATGAAGAAATAGAAAAATATATATAAGAAAGAGGTGGGGACTTTATGATGAGTGTAAAAGAGTATGCAAATGATACAAATCATACAGTTGCTGAGATTTTAAAGAAATGTGAAGAATTAGGAATCAAAGTTAAAAATGGGGATGATTTTCTTAGCGATGATGATATCATTATTTTAGATAATGCTATCAACTTAATATCAAGCGCAATTGATACGTCTTTAGAAGAGGAAGATGTTATTGATGAAGCAGTTGAAGATATTATGGAAACAACTAACATTAAGAAATCTTATGAGTCTGGTGATAAAAAGCAAAAATTAAAAAAGAAAAGTGAAATAGCCTCTTCTAAAGCGGAATTTCTTAATAAAAGAAAAGAAATGTATAAGAACAAATCAAAATTAAAGAAGAATGCTAAGGAAGATAATATTATTTTATATCATGATAATATGACTGTAGCAGATTTAGCTGAGGCCATTGGTTGCAGCGGCGCTAATCTTATTACGAAGTTAATGACCAATGGGATTATGTCTAATTTAACGATGAGTATTTCCTTTGAAGATGCGGAAGTTGTGGCTTTAGAATACAATAAAGTCTTAAAGAAGGATACAACCCAAGATATAACTAACTTCGAAGAATATGAAATTGTAGATTCTAAAGAAGATTTAGTTAAAAGACCACCAGTTGTTACCATTATGGGTCATGTCGACCATGGTAAGACAACTCTATTAGATACTATTCGTCATTCCAAAGTTACTGCTAGTGAATTTGGCGGTATTACTCAAGCTATTGGGGCTTATCAAATTGTACATAATGGGGAACCTATAACCTTTATTGATACCCCCGGTCATGCTGCCTTCACGGCTATGCGTGCGCGTGGGACTAGTGTAACCGATATTGTTATTATCATTGTTGCTGCTGATGATGGGGTTATGCCTCAAACTAAAGAAGCAATTGACCATGCGAAAGCCGCTAAAGTACCTATTATTGTAGCAGTTAACAAGATGGATAAACCAGATGCTAACCCAGAAAAAGTTATGGAAGAAATGGCTGCATTAAATATTACTCCTGAAGAATGGGGTGGCGAATATCCATTCGTTAAGATTTCAGCCCAAACTGGCGAAAACATTGATGCGTTGTTAGAAACTATCCTTGCGACTGCGGAAATGCTTGATTTAAAAGCTAATCCTAATCGTTATGCTGTCGGTTCTGTTATTGAATCCAAATTAGATAAACATATCGGTGGTGTTGCATCCATCTTAATCCAAAATGGTACTTTAAGAATTGGCGATCCAATCGTAATTGGGACAAACTATGGTAAAGTAAGAACTATGAAGAATGATCTTGGCGTTGATGTAGTTAGTGCGGGACCTTCAACTCCAGTGGAAATAACGGGTCTTCAGGGTAATCCTGAAGCTGGGGACAAATTTATGAGCTTTGAATCCGAAACGCAAGCGAAAGAAGTCGCCGAAAAACGTCGCCTTATTGCTCGTGATCAAAAATTCAAAAAAGAAAATATTTCTCTAGACTCATTATTCCAAGCAATTGATGAAGGTACTAAAGAAATTAATGTTATTTTGAAAACTGATGTCAAAGGAAGTGAAGAAGCTCTTAAGAATTCTTTACAAAAAATCGATGTTAAGGGTGTTAAAATTAACGTTATTCGTAGTGATATTGGGACAATTACCGAAAGTGATGTCGTATTAGCAAATGCTTCCAATGCGATAATTATTGGTTTTAATGTTGCTCCTTCTAATCAGACTAAGGATATGGCTAAAGAATATGGTATTGATATTCGTTTATATAATATCATCTATAAAGCTATTGAAGATATGGAATCTGCTATGCAAGGACTTTTAGATCCTGAATTTGAAGAGAAAATCTTTGGACATGCTGAAATCAGAAAGATATTTACTTTCTCCAAAGTTGGAAAAATTGCTGGTTCTTATGTAACTGATGGTCTAATTAAAGCTAACTCTAAGATTAGAGTCGTTCGTGATGGCATTGTTATTCATGATGGTATGATTTCTGGCCTTCAAAGAGGAAAAGAATCTGTTAAAGAAGTCAAAAAAGGCTTTGAATGTGGTATTACCTTAGAAAATTATAGTGATTTAAAAGAACAAGATGTCTTAGAATGCTATGATATGGTTGAGGTTAAAAGATGAATTTAGTTAAACAAAAAAGAATATCTAGTAATATTCAAAAAGCTCTATGTGAAATTATTTTGGAAGAAAGTCATGATTCTATTTTAAAGAATATCACCATTACAGCCTGTGAAGTTACTAATGACTTATCTTTTTGCAAAGTATTCTTTACTAGTCTTAATGATACGGATACCGCCTCTTTAGAACGAGAATTAAACGATGACACCGCTAAATACCTTCGCAGTGAACTTGCATCGAAGATTGAAATTAGAAATACTCCGAAGTTAATATTTAAGTACGATAATTCTATTGCTTACGGTGATAATATTGAAAAAATTCTTAAAAGAATCAAAGAGGAAGAAAAATGATTTTAAATGTATGTAAAGAAGCTAATATGACTTCCCGTGATGTTGTTAATATAATATCTAAACATTTACATACGAAGAAAGTAGGACACACAGGAACGCTAGATCCTCTAGCTACTGGTGTCCTTCTTATTTGCACTCATCACGATACGAAATTAGTAGATATTATTACAGCTGCTAAGAAAGAATACGTAGCTACTATGCAGCTCGGCCTTCAAACTGACACCGGAGATATTACTGGTAAAGTTCTTAATAAAGCCCCCTACAAAGTTACTAAAACGCAAGTCGAAAAAGCTTTAAAAAGTTTTCTAGGTGATAGTATACAAACTGTTCCTATTTACTCTGCTATCAAAATAAATGGGAAAAAGCTTTATGAATATGCCAGAAATAATGAGAACGTTACCTTACCAACTAGAAATATTCATATTTATGATATTGAATTATTATCTTTTAATGATGATATTATTAAATTTAGAGTAGAAGTGTCTAAAGGTACTTATATTCGTAGTCTAATCGAAGATATTGCAAAAAAATTGGGAACTTTAGGGACTATGACTAGTCTTACTAGAACTAAACAAGGAGATTTTTCCTTAGAAAATGCTTATACTATAGATGACATTTTAAATGATAATTACCAAGAAATACCATTATTGACTGTTTTAAAAGACTATCCGGTTTACAAATTAAATAAAGATGAATACTTCCAAGTAAAAAATGGGGTTAAATTAAGTTTAAATAGGGATGACAAAATAATTACTATGGTGTATAATAACAAACCGATTGCACTTTATAAGAAAGATGAAACTATTTATCGAGTTTATAAAATGTTAGAAGTAACTGCTTAAATAAGCAAAAGGGGGAATTGGAATGTTGTTTTTTAATAAAATGTCACAAACAAACTTTATTGAATATTTATATTTAGTTAAAGGTATAAAATACTATACCGATAATTACGGGAACATCAGAAGTCAAGAAACTCCCGTAATTGTTCGTTTCTTGCCACATAAAAACTATTTTGGAATTATTCGGAAGAATGAAAAAGATGGTAAAGTCGTTATTGTCAATGAAAATACTAATCTAGAGACAATTTTAAATAATCTTACAAGCGATACTTATTTAGTTAAAGCAGAAGATTTAAACTATACTAACTATACAACTTATGAAAAATTAGATGAATTATATCCAAGTAAGAAGAAACTATTTAAGAAAGTAGCATAATAAAACCCAGGATTTTTAGTCCTGGGTTTAAAAAAAGACCAAATTAATTAGCCTTTAGAATAGTTCTAGCTTCTCTTGCTGAAGTCTTAATTTTAACACCATTAACAGTGATAGTAATCATATTTGGTTTTTGAAAATGATTAGTCTTGTTAAGAGCATGACTTCTTCTATTCATAGATTTAGGTTTTTTATTTGTAACTTTAATAGCCATAAGTATTCCTCCTTTGTTCATTTGTCTAGTAAATTCTACCATAACAAGTGGTATATTGTCAAATGAAATGTTATAATATCTCTAGGAGATACAATGGACACAAAGATATACAATATATTAAATTTACTAGAAGAAAATAATTATGAATGCTATATAGTCGGTGGTTATGTCCGTGATGCCATCATGAATAAAAAAAGCTTCGATATCGATATATGTACTACGGCTTCTGTTAAAGAACTAAGTAGTCTGTTAAAAGGGAGCATCAACAATGCGATGTATGGTGCCTTCAAGATGAATATTCCCCCCTATAACATTGATATTACTACTTACCGAGTTGAACTTTCTTATAATAAGAGACATCCAACTATTACTTATACCAATGATATAAACTGTGATATTAAAAGAAGAGACTTTACGATTAATGCTATTTTAATGGATAAAAATGGTAACATCAGAGACTTGCTTGGCGGTCTAGATGATATTAGAAATAAAAAAATTCGAGCAATTGGTAATCCTAATGAAAAATTCAGCGAAGACCCCTTACGAATGTTAAGAGCATTACGTTTCTATGCAACCCTAAACTTTTCTATTGAAAAAGAAACTCTAAATGCTCTTAAAAAGAATAAAGGACTACTAAGTACTTTATCAAAAACTAGGATTAAAAGTGAACTAGATAAAATCTTATTAAGTCCTAATGTCGTTAAATCTTTTGATTACTTAAAAAAACTAGGTATCTTAAGAATCCTTAATATCAAATATAAAAAGCTTAAGAAAGTTGATGATCTTTGCGGTATGTACGCCCAACTAGAAGTACCATCAGACTATCCTTTTACTAAAAAAGAACAAAATAATATAAAAACTATTCAAAAAATTTTAAAATATGGTAAGATAGATAACACCGTTATATATAACTATGGTTTGTACTATGCAATGACCTCTGGTCTTATTAAAGGCATCGACCGAAAAGTAATTGCTCAAAAAGAAAAAGATATTCCCATCCATAATCGTAAAGAAATAGCCATAACCTATGAAGAAGTAATAAATCTAGGTATTTCTAAAAATAAGCTAAATAAAGTTTATAGTGATCTAGAGAAGCAAATTCTTCTTCGTAAACTAAAAAATGATAAAGTAATCTTGACTAATTATATAACAAAGAATAAAAAAAGGTGGTGTAATGATGCAAAACTTAAGTGAGATATTAAAAGCTCCAAATCTGATTATTAGTGAGATACTAATTAAAAATATACCTAAAGACCTATCATTAAACGACTTCCTAGTTTTCTTAGAACTAATTAATAATAAAAGAGATTTTTTCGATTGTAGTCAAATTGCCACTAGTCTCGGTCTTAAAGAAGAAGAAGTGATGACATCCTTTAATAATTTGATTTTAAAAGAAATAATTCAATATAAGACTACCAAAGAGAATAATCAAATTAAAGAAATAATTTCTTTAGATAAGTTTTATAATCAGATAATTCTTAATCTTCAAAAGACTAAAGAAGAACAGACTTCTAATAATATTTATGATGTCTTTCAGAAGGAACTAGTCCGTAGTCTTTCTCCTATTGAATATGAATATATTAATAACTGGCTAGAAAAAGGTCTTAATGAAGAATTGATTATCGGCGCTTTGAAAGAAGCTATTATCAGTGGAGCTAAGAACTTTCGATATATCGATAGAATTCTCTTTGATTGGCAAAAGAAAGGTTATCAGAGTATGAATGATGTAGCATCTTCTAGAAAAAAAGAATCCTGTATAGTACCAGAAGAAAATACTAATCAGTCTACCTCTGAGTACTTTGATTATGATTGGTTAAATGATGATGAAGAGTAATGTTAATGCTATTTTAGAAAAATTAGATCTGATGATTCCTAATCCTAAATGTGAATTAGAGTATTCGAAACCCTATGAACTTTTGATGGCGACAGTCTTATCAGCTCAATGTACCGATTCTCGAGTTAATCAAGTTACCAAGGTTCTGTGGAATCATTTTACACTTGCGACTTTAGCGATGGCAGATGTAAAAGAAGTCGAAAGAATAATTTATCCTGTAGGTACTTATCATAATAAAGCTCATTATCTTATTGATATAGCAAACCGTCTTTTAAAAGAAAATAATGGAGAGGTTCCAAATGACTTTAATTATCTAGTAACTTTACCGGGTGTGGGAAGAAAAACTGCTAATGTCGTTTTATCTAATATCTATGATATGCCTGCTATTGCAGTTGATACTCACGTTTATCGTACTTCGCATCGCTTGGGATTGGTTCCTAAGAATAAGAATGTTTATGAGACTGAACAATATTTGATGAGAGTCATTCCTCAGGATAAATGGAGTCGTTTGCACCATCAATTAGTCCTTTTTGGTCGTTATACCTGTAAAGCTAAAAATCCCCTTTGTGAAAATTGCTTATTGAAGGAGTATTGTCATTATGAAAAATAAAACTGAAGAAGAAAATAATCATTATAAGACTATTTTAGGAGCCTATTACGGAGTAATGTTAATGGATGAGTATCCTCTTAAGGCTTATGTTTTAAAGAATATTGAAGACTTAGGACTTAATTATCTTCAAAATAAAAATATTTCTGCTGATCTTATTAAGTCCGAGGTAGTTAATAAAGTCACTAAGAAAACTAAACTTCAAGATGCCCTATATATTTTAAATGAATTAGATGAAGATAAAGAATTGATGCATATGATTAAAAGAAAAATTAGAGAATTAGAAAGTGAGAATGATTAAGATGGATGAATATTGTATGATTGAAATAGCTTTTGATGACTTAGAAGAGACCAAAAGAACGATTAAAGCTCTTTTAGAAGAAAAATTAGTCAGCAGTTGCCAGATGATTGAAAGTGAATCGACTTGGTTATGGCATCAAGAAGTAGAGGCCGCTAAGGAATATCTCTTATTTGTTAAGACCAAGAAAAATCTTTCTACAAAGATTTATAATCTAGTTCGTAAATATCACAGTTATGAGACTTTTGAATTTGCTATTATTCCCATTACTTCAACTAGTAAAAATTATCTTTCATGGATTAATAACGAAGTAAGAGGAAAAGAATATTAAAAATTACAGAAAAAATAATTCGATAGAAGACATCCTAGTAAGGACCGTCTTTTTTTTACATTTTCAACCATTTGTCTAAAAATAATACATCATATCATAATTGTTTATTGTATAAAATTTTTAGAATTGTATAATTCTATTTATAGAAAATAAAGGAGGAATTATTATGTATTATGGAGCAGGAACTTATGAAGCTTTTGCACATCCCGAAAAACCGATTGGCGTAGATAAAAAGAAAGCTTATATTATTGGTACGGGTTTAGCCGGCTTATCAGCAGCTTTCTATTTAGTTCGTGATGGACAAATGAAAGGGGAAAATATTCATCTTCTAGAAAAGTTAGAGCTTGCGGGTGGGTCATGTGATGGTCGTAAAGATATTACTAAGGGCTTTTATATGCGCGGCGGTCGCGAAATGGATAATCATTTTGAATGTATGTGGGATATGTTTAGAGATGTACCTTCTATTGAAAATCCCAAAATATCAGTTTTAGATGAGTATTATTGGTTAAATAAACATGATCCTAACTACTCATTATGTCGTGCTACTATTGCTTGTGGTAAAGACGCTCATACTGACAAATTATTTAAACTAGATAAGAAATCCGCTTTAGCGTTATCCAAATTATTTATTACACCAGAAAGTGAACTAGAGGATAAGAAAATATCTGAAGTATTGCCAAGTAGTTTTTGGAATACTAATTTCTGGTTATATTGGCAGACTATGTTTGCTTTTCAGAAATGGTCATCAGCATTAGAGATGAAAAGATATCTATGCCGTTATGTTCATCATATTGATGGTTTGCCCGACTTTTCAGCTTTAAGATTTACAAAGTATAATCAATATGAATCAATGATTTTGCCTTTGACTAAATATTTAGAAAGCCATGGGGTAAAAATTGAATATGGTATTGATGTTAAGAATGTTATTGTTGAGACTAGAGGACAAAAAAGATTAGCTAAAGAAATAAAATATCTTAAAGATAATGAAGAAAAGAGTATTCCTTTAACTGAAAATGATTTAGTCTTTATTACGAATGGTTGTTGTACAGATACTTCTTGTTATGGGGATCAATTTACCGCTCCAGATTTATCTAAAATTAAGAATGGTTGTGGTGAATCTTGGGATATGTGGAAGAATATTGCTAATCAAGCTAATAACGGTGAGTTTGGTAATCCCATGAAATTCTGCAGTGATATTGATGCTACTAACTGGATGAGTGCTACCATTGCAACCAGTGATGAGGAAATTATCAACCATATTATGGCTATTTGTAAACGTGATCCTAGAAGTGGCAAAGTTACAACGGGTGGAATAATCACGGTCAAAGATAGTGTTGATAATTGGTATCTTTCATGGACAATTAATCGTCAACCTCAGTTTAAGAGCCAAGATAAAGGAATGGTTTTAATCTGGGTTTACTCGCTTAATACTAATAAGAAAGGTAATTTCGTTAAGAAACCAATGCGTGAATGTACTGGTAGTGAAGTCTGTGAAGAATGGCTTTATCATATTGGCTTCCCTGGAGATAAAATTAAAGAATATGCTGAAGAAAAGTGTAATACTACTACTGCTTATATGCCTTATATAAATGCTTTCTTCCAACCTCGTAAGAAAAGTGATCGTCCACTTGTCGTGCCAACTGGCTCTCTGAACTTTGCATTTATCGGTCAATTTGCGGAAACGCCAAGAGATACTATTTTTACCACTGAATATTCTATCCGTACGGGAATGGAGGCAGTTTATACCATTCTTAATGTCGACCGTGCAGTTCCTGAAGTTTGGGGTAGTTGTTATGATGTTCGTGAACTTTTGAAAGCTGCTTATTATGCTGTGGATAAAAAGCCGCTTGATGAGTTACCGCTAAGTCTAGTTGAAAAAGAAATGGTGAAAGTATTACTTAAAAAAGTAAAAAATACAGATATCGAACTTCTTCTTAAAGAAAGTGGTCTCTTAAAATAAGCCAAAAAACTATTACTTTAAAAAATTCATATAGTCTTTCTAGTCTTTGCCGATTAGAAAGATTTTTATTTTTCTTAAAAGAAAGCAGGTTAGAATAATTATTTTTATCTTTAGATGTTAAGACTATGATTTTTCGACTTAATTAATTCTAAGAATTATTATTTTTCTCTTGTCAAAATAACTTTTTTAGAGTATTCTACTATATACTTTAGATAATACACTTCTAGGAATATTTTCATTATTATATATAGGGTTTAAATTATTAAAAATGAAAACTTTGTTGACAGATTTTTAAATCTCTTGCGATTAATAATACCCTTGCTTAAGATAAATATTCTAAAGTATAATAATGACAGGTGAATTTATGAGTAGTTTAACAACCAAAAAAGCAATATCTTATGCCCTTAAAGATTTATTAAAGACTAATTCTTTTAACAAGATAACTATTAATGATATAGCATCATCTTGTAACATCAATCGCCAAACATTTTACTATCATTTTCTAGATAAAGAAGACCTGGTTGAATGGATTTGTAAAGAAGAAATAGGTAGTGTCCTTGATAATCAAGATATCACTAAGTCTTGGCAAGAAAATTTTTTATCTATCTTTGCCTTAATGCTTAAGGAAAAGAATTTTATTATTAATATTTATCACTCCGTTTCTTTATAAATATTAAGAGAAAGTCTTTATCGTTTGGTATATCCGATTATGTATGAAGAGATCGTGGTCATTTCTAAGGGTTACCAACTTTCTGAAAAAGACAAATGTTTCATAACTGATTTTTATAAGTATGCTTTTGTTGCTATCGTTTTAGATTGGGTAAAAAATGATATGACTGAAGAACCTAGGATTATTGTGGATAAAGTTAGTACTTTAGTAAGTGGGACAATTTTACATGCCTGTTTATCATTAAAATCTTAAAAAATGCAAATGTCGCTTTTTATGCGACCATTTCTGCTTTCAGATGTGATATACTGAATTTGCAAAGAGAAGTTTTACGTTTTAGGACTTTTCTTCGAATTAAACTAGCGAGGTAAAAATATGAATGAAACAATTATTAAAGAACTAACCAAAATTTTAAATATAAAAGAGAATCAAGTTAATGCTGTCTTAAAGCTTTTGAGTGAAGGAGCTACCATTCCATTTATTGCCAGATATCGTAAAGAAGTAACTGGTAATTTGAATGAAGATGAAATTCGTGCGATTGAAGAGACTTATCGTTATCAAGAAAACCTTTTAAAAAAGAAAGAAGATACGATAAGACTTATTGATGAAAAAGGCTTATTAACAGAAGAAATTAAAAATAGTATTATGCAGGCTAATAAACTAGCTGAAATAGAAGATATTTATCGCCCTTTTAAAGAAAAGAAAAAGACCAAGGCTACGGAGGCTATCAAAGCCGGGTTGGAGCCTTTAGCTAAAAAAATAATGGCTTTTCCTCTTAAAGGAAGTATGGAAACTTTAGCAAGTGGTTATAATATGGATGTCAATAAAGCTATTGAAGGAGCAGGCTATATCATTGCCGAATGGATAAGTGATAATGCTTCAAGCCGTAAATATATTAGAAATTATATTTTTAATACGGGCTTTTTAGTTTCTAATAAGAAAAAAAATAGTGAAGATGACAAAAAAATATATGAAATGTATTATGAATTTCGAGAAAAAATTAAATATGCCAAACACTTTCATATTTTAGCAATGAATCGTGGTGAAGATGAAAAGATTTTAAGTATCAGCCTAGATTATGACTTTGATGCTATTCTTCAAAATCAAGAGACTAAGTTTATTAAGAATACGGCTTCTTTTGTCTGCAAAATAGTTAAGAATGCGATTAAAGATGCTTTAAAGAGATTGATTTTACCTAGTATCGAAAGAGAAATCAGAGCTGAATTAACCGAGGAAGCTTCTAAGAAAGCTATTCTAACTTTCCAAGATAATCTTGAACACTTGTTATTGACTCCACCAATTAAGAATTCTCGTGTCTTAGGATTTGATCCTGCTTTCCGTACTGGTTGTAAATTAGCCGTGTTATCACCAAGTGGTACTTTAGAGACAATAGCCGTTATTTATCCTCATGAACCAGTAAATGATAAAGTCGGAGCCGCTAAGACTTTACTTGAGATAATTAATAAATATCACATAGATATCATTGCTATTGGTAATGGGACAGCTTCTCGTGAATCAGAAAAATTTGTTAGTGAGACTATTAAAGGTACTAATTGTAAATACATTATCGTTAGTGAAGCTGGGGCCAGTGTTTATTCCGCCTCACCACTTGCTAAAGAAGAGTTTCCTGATTTAACTGTCGAAAAGCGAAGTGCTGTATCTATCGGTCGCCGTTTGCAAGATCCTTTATCGGAGCTAGTCAAAATTGATCCTAAGTCAATTGGCGTAGGGGAATATCAATATGACGTTAATCAAAAAGAATTAGCAAGTAGTCTTGATTTTACCGTTTTAAAAGTCGTAAACGAAGTCGGAGTTAACGTTAATACGGCTAGTCCTTCTATCTTAAAATATATTTCTGGATTAACCAAGCCAGCCATTACTAAATTAATGAGTGCAAAACCTTTCAAAACTAGAGAGGATATTGCCAATATCAAAGGGATAAGTCCTAAAACTTACGAACAGGCTATTGGTTTCTTACGAATTAAAGATGGTTTAAATCCTCTTGATAATACGGGTATTCATCCAGAATCTTATAATGTCACAAATGAAATTTTGCAAGAATTAAACTTATCACTTAAAAATATTAATACTGAGGAATTTAAAACAACAATCAAAAAGGCTAATCCTAATAATTTGGCAGCTAAGTTAAATACTGATATCTATACGATTACAGATATTCTAAAGGAATTAGAAAATCCTGGACTTGATATTCGTGAAAACTTAGATGCTCCAATATTGAAAAGTGATATCTTAACGATTGATGATTTAAGGATGGGGATGCAACTTGAAGGAACCGTACGTAATGTGACTTCTTTTGGTGCTTTCATCGATATCGGCCTTCATGATGATGGTCTTGTTCATATTTCTAAGATGAGTAAGAACTTTGTTCGTGATCCCAAAGACATTGTTAAAGTCGGTCAGATTGTTAAAGTTTATGTTAGTGATATAAATAAAGAAAAAAATAAAGTCGGATTATCATTAATTCCCATAGAATAGGTGGTCTTATGCCAAGAAAAAGGAGTAGTAAGAGTAGTAAAATTAAATCTAATATGTCTGAAGCAGTAGAAAAGACAGTTGTAAAGAACAACTTTATATTAACAAAGTTTAAGATGATTCCAATTAACTTAATTTTTATAACGTTCTTGAACTTAGCTTCTTTAGAATTTATCTTTAAATGGTTAGCTTTTGGCTTTTCTAGTATTTTTAAGATAAATAATCTCTTTTTACTCATCTTTCTGCTTCCTATAAGTGGTATCATTATGTTTATCAGCAATATTACTAAAAGTTCTAAGAAGAACAAAATAATTTATTTTTTAATCCTTGGGCTTTTAACCATCTGGTATGCTATTGCCCTAATCTTTAAGAAAGTTTTTAATACTTATTTTTGTCTTTCCCTCTTTGGCTTATCCGATCAAGCTATTGCCTTCTCCAAAACGGCCATTATTGAAATTCTAAAGAATATTATTCCCTTATTAATCCTTTTCCTTCCATTTATTTTAAGTTTTTTATATTCTAAGTACTTTGATTTTCGTAAATCTACTAATAAGAAAAGCATCATCAACTTATTAACGATTCTTTTAAGTTTAATTGTTTTAAATATAGTTATTTATCAAACTAAAGATAAAGAAAATTCTTTGTATAGTATGTTCCATGGTCTTAATAATAATGCTCTTAATGTGGAAACTTTAGGAGTTTTACCAGCTTTTTATTTAGATTTTAAAGATATAGTTATGAATAATCATAAAGATATAGAAATTGAAATACCAAGTATTAATGAAGATAATAATCAAAATGAAGAAGAAAAACCTAATGAAGAAACCTATTCTTATAATATCCTAGATATTGATTTTGATAATCTAGTAAGTAGGGAAAAAAATAAGACTCTTCTTAATATGCATAAATATTTGCAAAATGATAAAGGTACCTTAAAGAATGAATATACTGGTCTTTTTAAAGATAAAAATTTAATTGTTATTACAGCTGAAAGCCTAAATACTATTGGTATTCGGGCTGATGTAACACCGACTTTATATAAACTAGCAACGGAAGGCTTTAATTTCACTAACTTTTATACTCCAATAAACTTAAGTACTATTGGGGGTGAATTTCAAAATTTAACTAGTCTTTTTGCTAATCTTAATGACTTAAATAAATATTTTAGAAAAGGAACTAATTATTTTCCTTTTGGACTAGGAACAACCTTTAAAAATATTGGCTACGATGTTAAAGCTTATCATGCTAACGATGCTTATTTTCAAGACCGTAACGTTTATTTAAAAAATATGGGTTTTAATTACTTTAAAGCTAAAAATACAGGTCTTGAAAAACTAATGGATTGTAATAAGTGGCCTCAAAGTGATGAAGAAATGCTTAATGTTACCATCCCTGAATATCTGAACTCGGATAAATTTTTAACCTACTATGTTTCGGTATCCTCTCATATGCCTTATTCCCAAAATGGCAATGCTATCGTAAATAAAAATTGGTCTTTAGTAAAAAACTTAGACTATAGCGAAGAAGCCAAAGGCTATCTAGCCAGTGTTATTGAATTAGATAAAGCTGTTGCTAGTCTTATAAAGTCGTTGGAGGAAAATAATAAACTAGATGATACTGTTATTGCAATTATTCCTGATCATTATCCCTATAGTTTAAATCTTAACGTGATAAATGAATTATCCGATTATAAAAGAGATGATACGATTGAAGTTAATCATAATACTCTGATTATTTGGAATGCTAAAACCCCAGGAATTACTATTAATAAAACGGCTAGTCAATTAGACTTTTTACCAACAATATATAATCTTTTTGATATTACTTATGACTCTCGCTTATTTATGGGTAAAGATATTTTATCTTCTGAGCCAGGACTAGTCTATTTTCAAAATAAAAGTTGGGTTAGTGATAAGGGAACTTATTTAGCTAATCAGGATAAATTTATTCCTAAAGATGGAGTAAGTGTAGATGATGAGTATGTTGATAATATTAATAAAACTGTTTCTAATCGTATGCGCCTGAGTAAACTTATAATTGAAAATGACTATTATGCTAAAGTGATAAAAAACTGATTGAAATTTTAAGAAATTGAAAAGAGCATATATACAAATAAAAAAAATTAAAGTAAAATTAAGAAAAAGATGAAAGAAAGGCATCAATTTAATTGATGAAGTAAAGATATGTGTGGAATTGCGGGATTTGTAGATAAAACAATCAAAAATAAGAAGAAAGTCATAAAAGATATGGCTGAACGAATTAAATATCGTGGTCCGGATGGTGAAGGTTACTTTATTGATGATGAAGTGGCACTTGCGCACCGCAGACTTGCCATTATTGACCTTTCTAGTGGCGGTCAACCTCAATATAATGAAGATAATTCTTTAGTCATTGTCTTTAATGGTGAAATTTATAACTTTGTCGAATTAAAAGAAGAGTTAATCAAGGCAGGTCATAAGTTTCGTAATAAAAGTGATACTGAAGTCATAATTCATGGCTATGAAGAATGGGGGACTGAAGTAACTAAACACTTGCGTGGAATGTTTGCCTTTGCTATTTGGGATACTAAACAAAAGACTTTGTTTATCGCTCGAGATGGTTTTGGGATTAAGCCCTTGTACTATGCTAAATTTGGGAGCAGTTTTATGTTTGCTTCCGAAATTAAAGCTTTCTTAGATCATCCTTCATTTAAAAAGGAATTAAATAAAGAAATCTTAAGTAGTTATTTATGCTTTAACTCAACACCAACGGAAGAGACATTCTTTAAAGGTGTTTATCGCGTAGAACCAGGTTATCAACTTCTTTATAAGAACGGTAAAATTAATAAAACGCAGTTCTTTAAATTAGAATTTGCGGAAACTAATGAAGATATGGATACTATCGTTAAAAGAATAAGAACAGCTATGGAATCATCTGTTAAGTATCATCAGATTAGTGATGTCGAAGTAGGCTCTTTCTTATCAAGTGGGATTGATTCTTCTTACTTAGTATCTCTTGCTAGACCAGATAAAACTTTTACGGTTGGCTATGATAATCCTAAATATGATGAGATAAAGTATGCTAAAGACTTAGCTGCTAAATTAGGAATAGAAAATAAATCGAAAAAGATAACTAAAGAAGAGTATATGAAGGCATTTCCTAATATTATGTATCATATGGATGAACCATTAGCCGACCCTTCCGCTATTGCTCTATATTTTGTTGCCGAAATAGCTTCTAAAGATGTAAAAGTAGTAACTTCTGGGGAAGGTGCTGATGAGTTATTTGGGGGATACTTATCATATCGTGAAGAAATAGATCAATCTTGGTATATGAAGATACCTTATCCAATTAGACACGTAGCTTCCTTAGTAGCCGGCTTATTTCCTGAAGTTCGGGGATTTAACTTTATTTATCGTCGTGGTCGTAAATTAGAAGATTATAACATTGGTTTAGGACGCGTATTTCGTGATGAAGAAGCGATGAAAATTGTTAATTTTAAGAATCAGATTAATACTAAAGATATTGTAGCTCCCCTTTACATGGAATATAAAGACAGTAGTAATTTAGTTAAAAGACAAGTAATTGATTATTATTATTGGTTAGTTCAAGATTTCCTACATGCGGTTGACAGAAATACGATGATGTTCGGTTTGGAAGCCAGAACTCCTTTCTTAGACAAAGAAGTTTATGAAGTAGCAAGACACTTACCAACTTATGCGAAAATTAATAAAGAAACTACAAAACCAGCTCTAAGACTAGCCGCGAAAGAGTCTATTCCAACGGAAGCCTATAAAAAGAAGAAACTAGGATTTCCCGTTCCTTTAAGAGAATGGATTAGAGAAGATGATTTATATCAAGAGATAAAAAATA
Source organism: uncultured Bacilli bacterium (assembly GCA_934098445.1). Classification (GTDB taxonomy): domain Bacteria; phylum Bacillota_I; class Bacilli_A; order RF39; family UBA660; genus CAG-605. Next base: position 20,667 of record CAKOOW010000004.1, on the reverse strand, counting down.
AATTTGATAGTCCAGTTGCTAAAGAGATATTTAATCATGAACGTATTATAAAACTTTTAGAAGACCATAAATCTGGTAAAAAAGATTGTTATAAGAAAGTTTGGACTATTTATACCTTCTTAGTATGGTATGACCAATTTTTTGCTTAATAAAAAATACATAAGACTTTTTATCATCTTATGTATTTTTTTACTTTGTTAAACTTTTAGAAGAGCCAGAACGTTCTGGTTTAAAATCTTGATTTATTAGATTTGTAACATCATAGATTTCTTTAGCAGTTAAAAATGATTTATTAAATTTACTATAATAACCAACATAACTGTCTAAAAAATTATATCTGATTTTGTTAGAAGTTCTATACCAAAGGTTATCCCCATTTAATTCATAATATACGCCATCTCCTATGTCTAAGACAGGTATATATGAAGTAGCATTCTCATCAAGTAATATTATCTTAATAAGACCAATTGGATATTTTTCGTTTTTATTCGCATCTTCTTTGATTTGCTTTAACATTTCTTCATTACTTTTATTGATATATTTTTTATTTAAGTCTTCTACTATTTCTTGAGGAGTCCTAATTTTATTCAAATTTTCTCTAGCTTCTTCATCAGTTGTTGTGTTTTTGCTACTTAGAAAGTTTTGCTTTTCTTCATCGGTCAAGACGTCAAGCACAGGGAAAGGTACAGGATAAAGTCCCACTAAATCATCAGCTTTCAAAGTAAATAATCCGTTGATTTCAGTACAAATTCCGGTTTTAGAATCGACATCAAATAGATAAAATTTGTTTTTAAAATCTCCAAAACCTATATAAGCAATATATTCACTAGAATATTTATTAAGAAGTGTATTAGTATCATCATCAAGTTCATTTCCATCACTTAAACTAGTAACTTCCGAATTAGACGTTGAACTAGAGCTACTAAATCTTTTTTCGTTAGTGTCATTTGAAGTAACAAGTGATTTCTCTAATTCAGACTCTTCTTTAACATATTCACTAGAAATACTACTGGAAGTACCTTTTGGTTCTTGGTATCCTTTAGTAGAAGTGCTATCGCTCTTAGTATTCATACTTGTTAATTTTAAGATACAAATGCTTGCTGTAATAAAAGCTAATCCGGCACAAAGTCTATTCCTATTCTTGTTATTCATAAATAATTATCCCCCTTATTAATAGAAGTTTCCTTCAATTGCCAAATATGCTAGCACAAAGTTTGCAAAATGTCAAGCACGATTTTGACGATGTAGGTGCTTTTGAAATACTTGTTAATTAAAATATTAAATCCTCTTTTTATTTAGTCATACTAATTACTTAAAGTTTTCTCTCAAAAAGCTTTAAAAGTCCTTGCTTATTTCTCATTAATTAGTATATAATATGACTTGTAAACGCAAAAAGAAATTTAAAAGTATTAGTATAAAAGATTATTTTAGAGAGTTTGTGGTTGGTGAAAACAAATATAATTGCTATATGAACTTGTTTAGATTAGTTTAAATGGGTAATTCCTATAAAGATTAAGAGTATAATATTAAGGTGGTACCACGTAAATTCGTCCTTATGGGATGTCTTTACGTGTTTTTTAATCCTAAGAAAGTTGGTGATTGTATGGATACAATTTGGGAAAATTTAATCTTCTTTATAGTTGTTTTCTTAATAGTATATATATTCTGTTACTATATTGCAGGACGTATAAAGGTTCCTAAAGAAAAGAATAAAGGTAAGACTAAGGGTAAGAAGAAAGAAAACCAATTTAAATATACTAATGAAGGTAAGTTAATGATGATTCGTTATAACTTAGATGAAAAGAAAGTTGATTATCGTGAATTATTAAGATGGACAAGTTTCTGTAACGCCTTCGTAATTAGTTTAACTTGTACAATAATTTGTAATATTCCACTGAAAATGTATTATCAATTAGCTATTGGCTTTGTTATTCTCTTTGGACTAATTTATAGTATTTTTGAAATAGTTGGAAGACATTTAAATAAGAAATGGGGAAAAGAAAATGAGTAATTATACAAAAATTGAAAAAAAATGGCAAAAATATTGGGAAGAACACGAGACTTTTAAAGCTGTAACTGGTAGTAGTAAAACACCTTTTTATTGCTTAGTAGAGTTTCCTTATCCATCTGGAGCTGGTCTTCATGTTGGTCATGTTCGTAGTTATACCGCTCTTGATGCTTTATCAAGAATGAAAAGAATGCAAGGATATAATGTTTTGTTTCCGATGGGATGGGATGCTTTTGGGGCTCCGGCGGAACAATATGCTATTAAAAATCATGTTCATCCTAAAGATGCAACTAGAACTAATATTGCTAACTTTAAAAAACAAATGCAATCTTTAGGATTTAGCTTTGACTGGTCAAGAGAATTTTCAACAACGGATCCCGAATATTATAAGTGGACACAATGGCAATTCTTACAATTCTATAAACATGATATGGCTTATAAAGCTACCGTACCTGTTAATTGGTGTCCTAATTGTAAGACTGTTTTGTCTAATGAAGATGCTGCTGGTGGTGTTTGTGAAAGATGTGGGAGTCCAGTTGTTCAAAAAGAAAAATCACAATGGATGCTACGTATGAGTAACTACGCTGAAGACTTACTTAAAGGTCTAGATGATACTAATTTTGCTCCTAAAGTTAAATTGGGTCAGATTAATTGGATAGGTAAATCAACCGGAGTTGAAGTTGATATCGATATCGTTGGTGGTGGTAAATTTCAAATATTCACGACTTGTATCGAAACTATCTATGGTATTACTTTCTTTGTTATTGCTCCGGATGGTAAACTTATTAAAGACTTAATGCCTCGTGTGAAAAATAAAGATGAAGTTAATGCTTATATTGAAGAAACTGCTAAGAAATCTAATATGGATCGTACCGAACTTAATAAAGGTAAGACTGGTTGTTTAGTTAAAGGTATTAAAGCCATTAATCCTGTTACTGGGGCCGAAGTTCCTATCTTCTTAGGTGATTTTGTTCTAGGAGACTATGGTACAGGAGCAGTCATGGCCGTTCCTGCTCATGACCAAAGAGACTATGAATATGCTAAAGTTCATAATATTCCAATGCTTGAAGTTATAACTGGCGGTGATATTACTAAGGCTGCTTATCCTAAAGAAGAGTATTTAGATAATAAAGATGCTAAGCTTATTAACAGTGCCCAGTTTACAGGCCTTTCTGTTAGGGATGCTAAAGAAGCTATCACTAAATATTTAGAAGAAAAGGGTATTGCCCGCAGGGTTAATAACTATAAGATGCGTGATTGGATTTTCTCTCGTCAAAGATTCTGGGGCGAACCAATCCCTATGATCTATTGTGAAAAATGTGGTTGGCAACCAGTACCAGAAGAAGAGATACCTTTGTTACTTCCTGATGTAGCTGAGTACGAACCAACTGACAATGGTGAATCTCCACTTGCTAAGATTACTGATTGGGTAAATTGTCAATGTCCAAAGTGTGGTTGCGATGCTCGCCGTGAAACGGATACCATGCCTAACTGGGCTGGCTCTAGCTGGTATTTCTTAAGATTTATGGATGCTCATAATGATTCATGCTTTGCTGATTACGATGCTATGAAGTATTGGAACCGCGTCGATTGGTATAACGGGGGAATGGAACATACCGCTAGACACTTACTTTATGCCAGATTCTGGGTTCAATTCTTATATAATATTGGTCTAGTTCCGCATAAAGAAATGATTTGGACTCGTGTATCTCACGGAATGGTCTTGGGACCAGATAATCAAAAGATGAGTAAGTCCAAAGGAAATGTCATTAATCCTGATGATATTGTTAATGAATACGGAGCTGATATCTTAAGAGTTTATGAAATGTTTATGGGAGATTATCAAATGGATGCTCCATGGTCAACCGACTCCTTAAGAGGATGTAAACGTTTCATTGAAAAGATTATTCGTTTGAAAGATAAGGTTAATAAAGAGGCTGGTTATTCTATAGACTTAGAAAGCATACAACACAAGACAATTAAGAAAGTTACTAATGATATGACAACAATGGGTTACAATACCGTTGTTTCCAGCCTTATGATATTAGCGAATGCTTATGATGCTAAAGATGAAATTACTCCTTTAGATTATAACTTGTTACTTACTTTACTTAATCCAATGGCTCCTCATATTACGGAAGAACATGTTAAGAAATTTACCGAAGAAAAAGAAATCATTAAAGTTATTGCTATCAAAGGAAAAATTGTTAATAGTGTCGTTAAATAAAAAGGATTTACTTTGTTTGTAAGTCCTTTTCTTCTGCCTTAAAGAGGGGGTGATTTTTAATTTCTAAATGATAAGTATCTTGATTACTTAACATATCATAAAGACAACTACCTTTAAGTTCCATATAATAACACTTAGTCCCCTTATATTTCTCTTTGATTTTATTCTTCTTTAAATATTCTTGACCTTTATTATTAAAGCCTAAAATTCTTAAGTATTCTTCATTAGGATAATCCTTTTTAAGTCCTAAGAGAATATGGATAAACATTCTATTTAAACGATTATAAGTGTATCTTTTAGTCTTTAACTTCTTAATTAATTCCTCAAGAGAGTGACATTCGAGAATGACTTTCTTCAAAAGATTATCAATTCCTTCATTAACATCTAAATAATTATCTAAGTTATCTAAAGTCATTATCTTACTCTTTAGTAATTTAAAATATAAAGAATAGTCTATTCTTATTAACTCTTTATAACAAGGAGTATACTTACTGATATCTTCCTCACGATAAAATCTCTCTCTGATATTACTAGCACTTATAATATTATCATCACTAACAGTATCTAAATAATTATTAGTTCTCTTAATAGTTACTGCTTTTATATTAGGATTTATCTTGTTTATAGCTTTTAGATAAGAAATACCTAGTAAATCATTAGATTTAAAAGAGAAATTAACTTCTAAAGCTTTAGCTAAAGCCGATGGATAATTATTTCCCAACTTTAAATATTTCCTGACTTTTTCCTGATATAAAGGACTTTCTTGTTCTAAAGCTAGTTTTTGTAGAAATTCTATATCATCGCTTTCACTACCAAAGATAAGAGTATCTATTCCTAGACTATTTAAAATTTTAATACTTTGATAAGCAAAAATATCGCCACTTTGAACAGTGTACATAAGAGGTAACTCAACGATAAGATCGATACCAGATTCCAGACTAATCTTAACTTTATCTTGTTTTGCTAAAATACTTATGTCTCCTCTTTGGGTAAAGTAACTACCTAGACACAAAATAATCAAACTATCTGGGAAAATCTCTTTAATTTTTTTTATTTGGTACATATGACCGTTATGGAAAGGATTATATTCTGCGATTAAACCTATTATTTTCATAAAAACATCTCAATTTCTAGTTTGAGTATAAATGTATAAACCAAAATAATCAAGGAAATATTGTTGCATTAATAAACTTTTTAGTTTATAATCTTAGGTACCAAGGAGTTGGTGCTTGATGGAATTTGATCTAAATAAAATTACAGAACAAGGAATTTTAATTGACACTAGTATATCATTTGATGAAGAATATCTTCATTTAAGTACTATCAAAAGATTAAATGATGTTAAAGTTAAAGGACGCCTTTATTATAGCTTGACTAAAGAAGTTATCTTTAGTGGTAAAGTACAGGGAACTATGATTTTAACTGATGGTTATAGTTGTGAAGATATTGATTATCCATTTGCCATTGAACTTGATGAAATATTAGCTGATTTCTCCGAAGAAGTTGCAAAAAACACCAAAAAGACCCAAAATAGTCTTGACCTAAAAGAAGTTTTATGGGAGAATATTGTACTGGAAGTTCCCATTGTTGCAACAAAAAATAATAAATTATCAAAAACAAAAGGCGAGTTTTGGGAAGTAAGAGATGAAAATTCCAAAAAAGATGATCCAAGATTAGAGTGCTTTAGAGCTCTACTTGATGAAGGGAAGGAGTGAAATTATGGCAGTTCCATTTAGAAGAACAAGTAAAACTAAAAAAAGAATGCGTCGTACTCACTTAAAAAAAGAAGTTGGAGCATTAACTACATGTCCTAAATGTGGTGCTACTATCCAACCTCATCGTGCATGTATGGCATGTGGGTTCTACAAAGGCAAAGATGTTTTAAATAACGAAACTACAGAAGAAACTACTAAATAGTTTTACACTACTATTGTAATGATGGTAGTTTTTTTTAATATTTTTATAATATATGCTATACTATATCTATAGGAGGAGATTATGATTTGGATTATTGTGATTATCGTTGTTCTTTTAATACTTTATGTTATTAGTACTTATAACAATCTAGTTGGGTTACGTAATAAAGTAAAAGACCAGTGGGCACAAATTGACGTTCAATTGAAAAGAAGATTTGATTTAATTCCTAACTTAGTCGAGACTGTTAAAGGTTATGCATCTCATGAAAAAGGTACTCTTGAAGCTGTAGTAAAAGCTCGTAATGAATACCTATCAAGTGATACTCCCGAAGATAAGATGAAAGCTAATGATGACTTAAATAAAGTTGTTACTAAGTTATTTGCCTTAGCAGAAAGCTATCCAGAGTTAAAAGCTGATACTAGCTTTAGAGAATTACAAACTACTTTAACCGAAACTGAAGATAAAATTTCTTATGCTCGTCAATTCTACAATGATGTTGCTATGAAGTATAATAATAAAATTGAAATGTTCCCAAGCAATATTGTTGCTGGTATGTTTAATTTTAAAACTAGTGCTTATTTCAATGCAACGGCAGAAGAACGTGAAAATGTTAAAGTTAAATTCTAAGGAAGAAACAATTCTTCTTTTTTCTTACTCTTAATAAAAATTATTCTTAAAGTAACGTTTTCTCTTAAAACTTATAAGTCATTAAGTTAAAAGAAGAATGTATTTACGGTTAATTCCAAAAAGAGTTGAAGAAACTTATATTGTTAAAAAACAACTTCTATAATTATCTTAAATCAATAGTTTTAGTATAAGATTTTAGGTTTTTTACTATTTACCAAGCCTCATAACTTGTGGTATATTATGGACATAGGGTGATGCTATGCGCGGAAAAATCATTGTCGTTGAGGGAACCGAGTGTTCGGGAAAAGATACTCAAGTTCATTTATTAGTACAAAGACTTCGTAAAGAAGGGAGAAAAGTTGAACACTTTGCTTTTCCTATGTATGATTCGCCAACGGGTAAAATCATTGGCGGACCTTATATGGGGAAAGAATATATTTGTTCTTCTTACTTTAAAGAACCAACTACCGAGGTTGATCCTAAAGTGGCTGCTCTTTATTATGCTGCTGATCGTAGATATAATCTTAAGATGATTGAAAGTTATTTAGATGAAGGCTATGATGTGATTTTAGATCGTTATGTTGAATCTAATATGGCTTGTCAAGGTTGTAAAATATCAGATAAGAATGAAAGAATAAAGCTTTATAAGTGGTTAGAAACCTTAGAATATGCTCTTTTAGAACTCCCTCGACCTGATTTTACGATTCTCCTTTATATGCCTTATCAAATGGTTATGGAGTTAAAACGAGGCCGCATTGGTTATGATGATACGAAAGATTCACCAACTTATATTAAGAATAGTGAAGAAACTTATCTTGAATTAGCTGAGCTTAATCATCATCACATAATAAAATGTACAAAAAACAATCATTTAAAAGATGTCTTAGATATTCATGAAGAAATATATGACTTAATAAAAAAAGAAGTATTTAAATAAGACTAGAAAGGACTATTATGGACTTAATAACCAGCCTTGATAATAAGAAAATTAAGTATCTAAATAAACTTAAAGATAAGAAATTTCGTGATACGGAAGGCTTATTTATCATTGAAACAAAAAACTTAATTGAAGAAGCTTATCAAAGTAATCTCTTAGAAGAAATCTATCTTTTAGAAGATAGTAATCTAGAATTTGAGGTGCCAACATACTATGTTACCAAAGAAGTCATGCAAAAGATTTCTAGTTTAAAAAGTCCTAGTGAGTGTTTAGGAGTTGTAAAAAAGATAACCCCAAGAGATTATCAAAATCGCCTACTTATCTTAGATAACATCCAAGACCCCGGAAATCTTGGAACCATTATCCGAAGTGCCGTCGCTTTTAATATCGATACAATAGTGCTTGGAAATACTTGCGTTGATTTATATAATGATAAGACTATTCGCGCTAGTGAAGGAATGCTTTTTAAGATTAATATTTTAAGAAAAGACTTAACATCCTTTTTAGAAGAGTTAAAAAAGAATAATTATACTCTTTATGGAACCGAAGTAACCGGTGGTAAAATTTTAAGTACTGTAACATTTTCCTCTAAGTGCGGAATTGTAATAGGTAGTGAAGGCAAAGGAATTAGTCCTGAGATTAAAAAACTAATTAATCAAAATATCTATATTCCGATGTCTTATCAAACGGAAAGTTTAAATGCCTCTGTAGCGGCTTCTATTATTATGTATGAAATGAGTAAAAAAGACTATGAATAATTATGTTTGTATTGGTAAAATTGTTAATACTCATGGTATTAAGGGTGAACTTAGGATTTTAAGTGATTTTGAATATAAAGATAAAGTCTTTAAGAATAATGTATCTTTGTATGTTGGTTCTTTAAAGAAAGAATATATCATAAATAGTTATCGTCATCATAAGATATTTGAGATGGTAACTTTTAAGGGATATAATAATATTAATGAAGTCTTAGAACTAAAAGGACAATTAGTTTATATTAATAGGAGTATCTTAAAGATAAATGAAGATGATTATTTACTAAATGACTTAATAGGACTGGAAGTATATGATAATGATAAACTTTTAGGAGTAGTAAAAGACTATTATCTAGATAATGGTAATACCCTTTTAGAAATAAAAGGTAAGAATATATTTTATATTCCTTTGAAATCTGATTATATAAAAAATGTAGATGTTAAGAATAAGAAAATTATAACTAATAATGGGGGTGCTTTAATCTTATGAAAATAGATATATTAACATTGTTTCCTGAGATGATAAGTGGTTATTTTAATGAATCAATTATCAAAAGAAGTATTGAAAAAGGTCTTGTAGAAATAAATCTTCATAATTTTAGAAAATTTTCTGTAAGATCAAATAATCAAGTAGATGATACTCCTTACGGAGGAGGTGCAGGAATGGTCTTACAATGTGACCCTATATTTAAGTGTGTAGAATCCTTAAAAACTCCCGATAGTACCATTATCTTAGTAACTCCGGATGGTAAAACTTATAATCAAAAAATAGCTAAAGAATTAAAATTAAAAAAACACTTAATCATTATTTGTGGTCATTATGAAGGTTTTGATGAACGTATTAGAACTCTTGCTGATTTAGAACTTAGTATCGGAGATTATATCTTAACTGGTGGGGAATTAGCAGCGTGCGTTATAACCGATTCTGTGGTAAGACTTCTAAGTGGTGCCATTAACGAAGAATCCTTAAATAGTGAATCATTTGAAGATAATCTTTTGGATTATCCTACTTATACCAAACCAGCTGTTTATCAAGATATGGCTGTTCCTCCAGTATTACTTAGTGGTGATCATCAAAAAATAGCTAAGTGGCGTGATGAAATGCGGATTAAAAAAACTCAAGAACGTCGTCCTGATTTATTAGAAAGAAGATAACTATGGCTTATATTCTAAGTAAAAATAACGAAAAATTGTCCCTTTATAGTACTCCTCATCTCGAAGGTTGTGAATTTAAACCTAAGAAGAATAAAACCATTATCAGTGTTAATAAAGTTCTAGTAGTTGATAAATCTTTAACTGACAATATTTTGTCTATTAAATTTAATGATAAATTTAAAGCCTTACTTAAATATGCCATGTATGTAATAAATAATGAAGACGCTACTAGTACCGATACAGCCATTGTCTTAGATGAAGTAGCTATGTTAAAAGGGATTCTTCTTAATCGTTATCAAAAATTCTTGAGTAAAGAAAAAGAAAGATTATTCTTAGAAAAATTAAGATTAATTGAAAATCAAATTCGTAGTAAAGATTTTGCTATTAAGATGCATAGTTTCCGTAGTGAAACTGAGTCTATGCATACTGGTAAGTCTAGATAATATTTATACTTAATCTGCAGTAAATCTGCAGTAAATGCAGGTTGAAATTAGTTAAAAAGTGATTCATAACCGAAGAAGACCGAAGGAAACTTCTAGAAAATACTCTTTTAATTTAGAAACTAAAAATTATATAATACAATTCCAGGTCGAACATTATTTTAGAAATTTTCTGAAATAAGTTTGACCTTTTGCTTTTAAAATAATTTTTTTCAACTACTTGCGTATAAATAAAAAAAATTATATAATACTCTTATAAGATAGGAGGAATAATAATATATGAAAGAAGCAACTGGTGAATTAAATATGACTGTTGTAACAGTAGTAGCTATTGCTGCTGTTGCTGCATTCTTCTATGCCTTTGTATGGCCAAGCATTAAGACAAACATTTTAAATAGTACTAAGTGTTCATCTGCTATTAACTGTGAGTGTACTGATAAGCAATGTTCTTGTCAATATCAGACATCCGATGAACAAGGAAATACAAAATACGAAAAAGTTACATGTCCTAATAATAATCAAACAAAAGGTCAACAATAAAATAGGAGAATAAGATATGAAAGAAGCCACTGGGGAACTAAATTTAACGGTAATAGTAGTAATGGCCGTAGCAGCGCTAATGGCTTTTTTCTATACGCTCATCTGGCCAACTATTAAAAATAATATGACGGCTAATACTAAATGCCAAGCTGCGGTCTGTGAAGCCTGCAGAGACCCAGAAGGCTGTAAAACCGTTAAATGTACTTATAAAGGACAGACATTTGACTGTGTATGGAAAGGGTAATAGAAAATGAAAGAATCAATTGGGGTCCTAAGTTTAACTAATATTGTCATTTTATTTATCTTAGTATTTACTGGCTATTTATGTGTAATGTTAAATCAAACTAAAGCTTATAATGTTAAGAATGAAATAATTACCATTATTCAGAAACATAATGGTTTAGGTAATGATGCCATAACAGAGATCAAAGAATATATGAATAAAGTAGGTTATCGCTCAACCGGTAAGTGTGATGCTGTAGATTATAATGATGGCAGTATTACTTCTAAAGCAATCGAAGCCAGTGGCCAATTAACTGACGCTGATAACGGTATGATTTGCATTACTAAACATAGTATTAACTATAATCTTAATGACCCAACCGGTCAATTTCCTAATGCGGCCTACTATGATATCAAAGTATTCTTTGCCCTAGATATGCCCGTTATCAATAGTGTTTTTAATTTCAATTTAAGAGGAAATACCAAGATTGTTTATTGTCCAAAAGAAGATGGAGGTTGTAGCTAATGAAAGAATCTATGAGTGCAACCTGGGAATTTCAAATAATCATTATCTTTATCTTAATCTTTGTATCCTATTTGACCGTTTCCGTTAGTTATTATAAAGTATTTAAAGCTAAAAATGATATAATAAGTATTATTGAAAGAAAAGAAGGATTAACCGAAGGACCAACTGGCGCTATTGGGATAATTAATAATTATCTTATTAGTAATGGTTATAGTGCTAAAGGACATTGTGAAGTAGGCAGTTATGGCGCCAATAGCCTAGATACGACTGATAATTCAGGATTTACCTATGTCTTAGATGGCGATAGTAACAAATACTATTATTGTGTTAAAAAAACGACTAACTATTATGAAGGTAAATTAGGACGCAGTTACTATGATGTTAATCTGTTCTTTTCATTGAATTTACCTGTTATTGGGGATATAATAGATTTCGGAGCCAAAGGCACTACTATCGAAATGGATGCCACTTATGATTGTAATAATACTAGGTGTCTATTTAGATATTAGTAAGAAAGGAAAATAAAATGAATGTAATAATATCTAATCGTTATAGTGAAATGCTAACCAATTTGCCTATCGACATTATTAAAAATGTTCGTGGTGAATATGATGCCGATGTCATTGTTAGTAATTTTCAAAATTTTTTCTTTAACAAAATGATTTTAGATATCACGGCTGTAAAAAATTATAAAGATATAAACAATATCCAAAAGTTATCATTTGGACTTGATATGAATAAGGTTATATTACTTCTAGATGATTCTAAAGAAGTAAATTCACCTACATACTTATCAGAATTAGTATCTATGGGAATTTATAACTTTACTAGAAGTATTGATTCTTTAGTATATTTAATTGATAATCCTAATACTTATAAAGATGTAGCTAGATATCATATGTTAGGAGGAACTCCTAATAGTAATATGAATGTTAATTTAGAACCAGGTAGTATGAATTCTAACTTCCTAAATGACTCTATAAATAGAGTATTTATGGGAAGTAGAGTAATCGCTATTAAGAATTTAACTGAACATGCTGGTGCTACCACCTTAACTTATATGTTGAAGAAACAATTAGAAGGTAATTATAAGACTTTAGCTATTGAAGTAGACAAGAATGATTTTATGTACTTTAATGATCAAGATATGCGTAGTGTTACAACTAGTGAGTTAGATTCTATTATTAAGAATCCAAATAATACTTATGATATTATCTTAGTTGATATTAATGAGTCTCCTAAAGTAGCTTCTATTAGTGAAGTGCTTCATTTAATAGAGCCTTCTACTATTAAATTAAATAAGTTAATAAGAACTGATCGAATGGTTCTAACTAAGATGAAAAATTATAAATTAGTACTTAATAAATGTCTTTTATCAGATAAAGATATAAAAGACTTTGAATATGAATCACGTTGTAAAGTCTTTGAATCAATTCCTCCTTTAGATGATAAGAAAGAAAAGAACCCTATTCTTAATAACTTACTATATAAAATGGGATTTGATAAACAAACACCTACTAGTGGGGCTAAAAAGCCTGTAGGTAAGTTATTTGGTATTGTTAAGGATGAGTAATCTTCTTGACAATGTATATATTTTATTGTAATATTTATTTAGAGAAATGAGGAGATGTTTATGTCATTAGATATGTTAATAAATGTTCTTGCTACTGGTCTTGATACTGGGAAAGTATGTGGAGAATTGTCACCTTTCCTTACATTAGTAGGATATGTGGTAACAATAATTAAAATTGTAATCCCTTTGTTATTAATTATTTTTGGTATGTTAGATGTTGGTAAATCAGTAGTGGCAAGTAAACCGGATGAAGTTAATAAAAGTTTAAAATCATTTGCAATGCGTTGTATTGCTGCTATATTGATATTCTTTATTCCATCAATAGTTGGCGTTTTATTAGATGCTGTATATCAGACTGGTGAAACTGATGCTAGTGGTTGGAGATGCTGCTGGGAATATGTTATCAATCCAAGTACTGCAAAGACTTCCGATGCATGTCAAGTAAAATCTGATACTAATAGATAGGGTTTAACTAATATTTTGTTTTAAATATTAGTTTTTTTATGTTATAATTTAGGGGTGAGAGGTACTTTTTTATGAAAAAGAGAAACGTTATATATATATTTGCTATATTGTGTAGCTTTATTTTTGGTTTAAATCAAGTAAATGCCGTTGAGGCATATACAATTCAAGACTCCAAATATTTTGATTCATATTCAAATTGCTGTTATAAAGATGAAAATAAGGGGACATTAGGAATATATAGAAATGGTGGCGGTGTGACTCTTTATGTAAGAGAAGTGCCTAAGCATACTTATTTGCAATGGAATCCTTTTGGTAAAACTCATGTCGATCAGAGACTAATTTGCACTAGCAACAATGACGGAAGTACTGTTGAAATTGAAGCAAGAGTATATGAAGATGCAACAAAATTTGACACCAATAACCTTAATGGTGGAGTCGCTACTGGAAGTGTATGCACCAGTTCTACTTCTTGCACCTCGACAAAAGAAATAAAGTTTTCTAGATGTAATAGTGGGAAATGCTCTTCGTCAGAATTTGTGGAAGGCTATACGTCATGCGAAATGATAGGGGCTGTGTCCAACGATGATATTTATGCTAGGGCTGCTTATAAAAAGGTTGATGGTAAAGATGGTGTAATTTTTTACGTCGTAAAATCAGACCAATACGTTAGTAAATATAATAAATTTAGCTGCGTTAAGGTTGGAACCGATAATGAAAGAGAATGTGTAAATGTAAAAGTAGAAGACTTAGCAACGGTTAGTGGAGAAGATACCAATTCTGGTATTAATAATTTAGATAATGATTCCAAAACAATAACAAGTGGTGCCTCTAAAGAAGATATGATTGGTTACGATAGTTGTCATTTTGCTTCAACTGGTGATGAAAGAAATAAATATGTTAATATAGTAAACAATACTTCAATACGAGTAGCATCTATACCTACAGAGAACACAAACATTTATTTAAAGTGTAAACCAAATGGGGCTACAGCCTATCGCGATGTAACAATAACGGTAACACCTACAGCTACGATATTTATAGATTATGATAATCCTGAAAATAATAAACCATCAGAAGATGAGGACAATTCGTATTATGTTCCAGGCGACTGTGAATCGATACTTGGTGATGTTAATAAAAAAGGTGATGTTGCTTATTATTTACAAAAAATATTTAACTTTATGAAGTTTCTAGGTCCAATTTTGGTAATTTGTTTAATCGTTATGGATTCTGTTAAGGCTGTGGCTAGTGGAGATAAAGATGCTTTAAATAAATTACTAACGTCTTCTGCTAAAAGAATTATATTTGCTATATTGTTGTTTGTTTTTCCTACGGTGTTGAATTTGGTATTAAGCTGGATATCTACGCATGGAACTTGTAAAATCACATAGAAAGGAAAAAAATTATGAATTTAATATTAATATTGGCTAACAGTTCTATTTTAGACGCAAGTAAACAGGCCACCATTGGTCAGTTTATTCAGGCTTTATTATCAACTGTTTGTTTGATGATTGACAGTATGGTTTATTATATAGTTTCGATAGCATTTAAACTTTTTTTAGCTATTTCTCAGTTTGAAATATTTAGTGATGCTGCCTTTAATGATTTAATTAATAGAACTTATGTGGTAATAGGCGTTATATCATTGTTTTTGGTAGCTTATGCCCTATTAAATGCCATAATAAATCCAGATAACTTTTCAAAAGGTGATAAGTCTGTTTCAAAAATAGTAAAAAATATTGTCATAGCAATAATTGGGATAGCAGTTGTTCCGACAGTTTTTAATTGGTTTTATGAATTTCAAAGTGCCGTATTGTGCAACAATACAATACCAAAATTACTTTTGGATAGAGTCGATGACGATGGAAATACAGTTGAAAATACAGCAACTGAGTTTTCAGCATTATTGTTTGAATCTTTCTTCTATCCAAATTCCATTGCTTCGGTAGACGGTGAAGTAACAGCTCTACCACAAGCTTTGGAAGAAATTAAATTAAAAAGTTCAGATCCATTTACTGGCACAGAAAATTATACTTTAGCTATGGCCTATGAGCATGCCGAAGAAGGTAAAATGTTTCTAACTACTTTTTGGCCATTTATAATGGGTGATTGGTTTGAAAATAGTATTGCTAATAATAGTGTTCAATACTTAATAATACTATCCACTATCGCAGGTGGGTTCTGTGCTTATGTATTAATCAGTATGTGCATTGATATGGGGATACGAGCAATTAAACTTGGATATCTCGAATTAATTGCTCCATTGGCTATAATGACAAAAGTTGTTCCTGGAAAGGATAGCGTTTTCAAAAATTGGTCTAAAAAAACAGTTAGTTGTGCATTAGAGGCCTTTGTTCGGTTATTTATTGTTGTCTTTGCTATATATCTAGTTAGAACAATTAAAGACATCCAGCTAGAAGCTTTTGGTTCATATATTTGTGGATTGAAATTAGGCTTTGTTCTAGTTGTTTTACTGAGAGCACTTATATATTGTTCAATTTTTGCCTTTATAAAACAAGCACCAAAATTTTTCAGCGAAGCAACTGGAATTAAATCGGATGGTTTCAAAATCGGTTTAATGGATAAGATGAAAGAAAATGGCATGATTCAAGGGCTAGGAGCTATTGGTGGAGGTGTTACAGCCGGGATAAGAAACATGGCACCAAGTGTTGTTAACGGTTGGAAAAATAACACTGGCATTGGTAAAAAAATTGGTGGCGCTTGGCAAGGGGCTAAACAAAGTTTGCCATCTGGAGTTGCTGGATTAGCGAGCGGAATGCGAAGAGGTTGGAGTAATACCAAAGACGTTAAAAAATGGAGT
Organism: uncultured Bacilli bacterium; assembly: GCA_934098445.1. Classification (GTDB taxonomy): domain Bacteria; phylum Bacillota_I; class Bacilli_A; order RF39; family UBA660; genus CAG-605. The sequence goes on along the minus strand of CAKOOW010000004.1, from coordinate 4,454 downwards.
GACGTTAAAGACGGAGCAGGAAAAGCGGCAGATGAAGCAATGGAAGCAAAATTTAAACGTAAGGATTATAAGGATTCTCACGGTGGAACATTCTGGGGGGCAGTTAATGGCCATAAGGACGATTTCATCGATAAAATTAAAGATTATCCAAATTCGCATAGGGCAAATTATGAATATGAAAATAAGAAACATCAATCTATTGACAATATAACTAAAGTTGATACAGCTATAAATGACAAGGCCAAAGCTCTTAGAGATAAGTATAGTAACTTGGTAGTCTACGACGGAGAGAGCTTGGATGTTATAAGAAAAAATGAAGAATCTATAAATTCAACTCTTGATGGGTTAAATAAGGAACGTGCACGAATAATTGCTGTAGGCGGTAATACTGATTCAATTGATAGTAAAATAAAGGACTATGAGAAAAAATCTATTGATGCAAAGAAAAGAGTTTTAGCAGCAGAAAAATCAATAAATACGGATATTAGATCTGGTAAATATGATAGTAAATTTAGCGTAGAAGAACAAAAAAGCTTAAATAACCTATTTATTCAATATCGCACCGCCTTGGATGATAATATTTCAGCCTTATCAGGAAACACCGCGTTATATAATCATGCATCAAAAGTTTTAGAACAAACTAAAAATCCAGAGGATTTTAGAAGTGTCATTAGTGCAGAATATAATGATAAAAATATTTCTAAATTAATAGATGAAATCAAAATTGAAGATGCTGAAGTTGTTAAAAGGATTAATCAAGAGAGTAATGCAGTAAAAAAACAATCAGAAAAGAAATAAGGAGGACATAGAAATTGAATAATTATTTAATACCAGCTAACTCAAAGAAATCTCAATTAATATTTAATTTCTTTACAGTTACAGACTTAATTGTGTTTAGTATAGGGGCATTATTTACAATAATATTATTACTTACGTTTGATACAAATAATCTATATATTATTCTATTAGAATGCACTCCTTTACTCATTTCAGGGTTCTTGGTTACGCCTGTAATGCATTATCATAATATAATGACTTTACTTGGTAATATATTTATGTTCTTCTTTAATCAAAGAATGTATAGATGGAAAGGTTGGTGTATTAAAGATGGCTATGGTCGAGAAGACAAATGGAACCAATAAATATTGTGAAGATTGGTTGCCAGTAAAAAATATAACAAACGGAATGATACAGTTAGAAAATGGTTATTTTGTTTGTGGGGTTAAAGTAGAACCTAAAAATATATTTATTTTAGATGAGGGAGCTAGAAATAATGTTATCGTCAAGTTAAGAAATTTCTATAATACGATTGATTTTGAGTTCTGGATGACAATAGCGGATAGACCAGTTGATATTAATTTGTATTTAGCTCAATTACAGGTTTTATATAATAAGACTACTAATAATGTTATTAGAAAGTTAATTATGCAAGATATTAACAAAGCAAATGCTTTTATGGGGGCTGAATATAATGTTGTAGATACTGAATATTATTTCTTATTTAAAGAAAAAAGAATGGATTTAATTCAAAAAAAGTTAAGAACACTTATGAGTGGGCTTGCCAATTGCGGATTAAACTCAATGCAAGTATCAAACTCAGATTTAAGAATGTTATTAGATAATTTCTTAAATGGCGGCAAACAAACTAATTTTGGGACGGTGATGTTTTAATGTTAAATATTAAAAGTGAATTAGCACCAAAAGGAATGAAATTTGATGTAACAGATTTCATGATTAGTGGTAAATATTGTACTATATTTACAATCGTAAGTTTTCCAAAATATATTGCACCAGGTTATTTATCAGACCTTTCTAATATAGCCGGTGTAAAAGTAGTAGCTAAGCATATTCCACTTGAATTTTCTACAATGCAAAAGATGATTAACAAAGAAATTGCAGATTTAAAGCAAAGATATCAAAATGAAAAGGATAAAACAATTCAAGAAAGAATAAGACAAGACTATGAATCTTTGGAACAATTTGTTCAAATGCTTGCAGCAACTCAATCGAGGGTATTTGATTTTCAATTGCATCTAATGGTGATGGGTGATTCAAAAGAAGATTTAGAAAACAAAAAAATGAATGTTCGCAGTTTCTTAGATGCCATGGGAATGCAAGGAATTCCTTTAATGTTCGAACAAGAAAAAGTTCTTAAATCTATTTTACCAATTTTCCCAAAACAAGATATAGAAGATAGAATAGGTACGCCAATTCCAAGTCCAACTATTGCAGCTATGTATCCATTTATTTTTGATAGCGTAAAAGACGTAGGAAATTCAACTTTATTCGGTGTTGATTACTCTGGTGGTGTGGTACTATTCAATCAATTCTTGTATCAAGTAAAAAAAGAGCATAACAGAAATAATGCCAATATGATTATTTTAGGGACATCTGGTTCAGGTAAATCAACTGCTGCTAAATTACTACTTCGTAGCCATATCAGAAATGGCTATAAAGTAGTAGCAATTGACCCAGAAGGTGAACTTGAAGATATGTGTCATTTCCTAGGAGGAAACTTTATTGATCTAGGTAAAGGTGGCCAATTCGGAATGATAAATCCGTTAGAAGTAGTAATGGATGCTGATGAAGAGGATATCGCTCAAGGGTTAGGATATACTATTTTAACTAGAGCTATCCAATCCCAAAAAGCATTCATGAAATACTATTCACCAGATATTGAAGAAGATGTTCTTACAATGTTTAGTGAAGTATTACAAGATACTTATCGTAGATTTAAAATTGATTTTAATACGGATTTTTCTACTTTAACTAGTAATGATTATCCAACATTTGATGATTTATATGCCACTATCCGTGGCAGATTATTATCAATGCCAGATAAAACTAGAGAAAGAGATGTACTAGAAAGATTGGAACTTAAAATAAGACCATTTACTAATGAATTAAGATATTATTTTAATGGACATACCACATTAGATATTGATAGTGATTTTATTGTATTTAATATTAGAGATTTAATGAATACTGATGATAATATTAGAAATGCTGTATTCTTCAATATCTTAAAATATGCTTGGGGCTTATGTTTAGATAAGTCAGTAACATCAGTTCTTTCCGTAGATGAAGCCCATGTATTATTATCATCAAGAAATGAATTAGGAGCTGAGTTCTTAGCACAAATTCAACGCCGTAGTCGTAAATATAATAGTGGTACTATTATAATTACTCAACAACCAACAGATTTTGCTGCTCCTAACTTAATTATGCATGGTAAAGCTATATTCGATAACGCATCATACTACTTAGTAATGGGCTTAAAGAAGCAAGCTGTTGATGATTTATCATTACTTATTGACTTAAACGAAGCAGAAAAGAATAATATTAAATATTATAACCAAGGGCAAGGTTTATTTATATGTGGTGCAAGACGTATGCAAATATACGTAATTTGCACAAATGAAGAACTAGATTCATTTGGATCAGGTGGTGGATTGTAAGAAGCAGTTTTTACTGCTTTTTTTTCTTAATTATGATAAAATAAAAAAGAAATAAGGCGGTGGAGTAAATGGAAAAAGATGAAAATGATATCAAGCAAAATGAACAAGAAAATGTAAATAGTCAAACCCAAGAAAATACCGCTGCCAATAAGAGAATGGCTCAAACAGGTTTAAAAGGCGCCGCGACTGCCGCTGGTGCATATTTCGGAGGAAGTACTGGAGCTAAAATAGGCTCTAAGGCGGCTGATGTCATAAATAATTCCAAGGTTGGTAATGCTATAACCGATGCTGCTGCCCAAGCTGGCAATGTTGCAAACAAACTTTCGCCAACTGGCAAAACTAACCAGAAGCTTACAAATGCAGTTGCGAATAGTGGAGCACTTGACCTAGTAGATAAGGGAATCGATGCTAGTGCAGATAATCATAGCCCTAGCCCTAAAGGTAAAATTCCTGATAAAGCAGTCAAAAGACCAACTATAAATAAATCAAATAATCCAGCAAAGAAAAGTGAAAATACCCCAACAATTGGTGGGAAAAATCCTTCAAGAAACAAATATAATGATACCTTAAAAAAGCATAGCAAGCATGCAGATGGTTCTAATGACGATTCATCGGTCAAACAAAGTAGTGACTCTAAAAAAAGTAACATTCCATTAAAGAAAAATGGATTATTCCCCAAAAAGAAACTAAATAATAACGAGTCAGAAAGTGAAGAAACATCAATACAAAAAGATTTAAAACCTCTAGGAAATATTCTAAAATTGACAGCGGGATTAATATCTGGATTCTTTGGTGTATTAGGGGCAATAGGCACTTTCATAATAACTCATATTGTATTAATATCAATAATATTAATAATAGCAGCTGTTGTAATTCTTATTTCTACAATTGTAACTTTAATAGTATCATTTTTTCAATATGGTAAAGAAGATGATGGTACAACTGAAATTATAATGGCTGATTATTTGAATACAGGAGAAAAAGAAGGATTAGGAG
>CAKOOW010000003.1 GCA_934098445.1 uncultured Bacilli bacterium | reverse complement strand
ATTATTTGCTATAATACTTATATGCCTGTGTGGCGGAATTGGTAGACGCGCTGGACTCAAAATCCAGTGGTAGCAATATCGTGTGGGTCCGAGTCCCACCACAGGCACCAAATAAGTCTTTGAAAGTCCCATTTATTGGGGCTTTTTTTGAAAAATACTGCCAAATTACTGCGACATAAAGCTAGCAATAGATAGATAAATGTCTTATAATAAGGTTGGTGATAAAAATGAATATATTAGATGGTAGACAAGCTAAAATAGAAATATTAAAATCCTTAAAAGCAAAAATTGAAGAGTTAAATACTAAACTAGGTCTTGTAGTAATTCAAGTAGGTGAAGAGCCTGCTAGTAGCGTTTATGTCCGTCAAAAGGAGAAAATGGCATCTAGTCTTAATTACAACTTTAGTCATTATAAATTAAGAGAAGATATTAGGGAAGAAGAATTATTAAACTTAATTAGTAAATTAAATCAAGATGACAACGTTGATGGTATTTTAGTGCAGATGCCAATTCCAAGACACTTAAATGCTAAAAGAATTCAAAATGCTATTAGCCCTTTAAAAGATGTCGATGGATTAACGGATATCAATATGGGAAAATTAGTCCATGGTACCGATTCTTTAGTTCCTTGTACGCCAGCTGGTATCCTAGATTTATTAAACTTAAATAATATTGATGTCGCCGGAAAAAATGTCGTTATTGTTGGTCGAAGTGATTTAGTTGGCAAACCACTTGCGGCTCTTTTAACTAATCAAAATGCTACTGTGACTTTATGTCATTCTAAGACTAATAATTTAAAAGAATATACAACCCTTGCCGATATCTTAGTAGTAGCTATTTGTAGACCAAATTTTATAACTAAAGATTATGTTAAAGAGGGTAGTGTAGTTATCGATGTTGGCATCAATCGTTTAGAAAATAATAAATTATGCGGTGATGTTGATTTTGCCTCGGTTGCTCCAATCGCCTCCTATATAACCCCAGTTCCAGGAGGAGTTGGTCCTATGACTGTAGCTGAATTAGCTAAAAACACTTATAAAGCTCGTATCTTAAGGAAAAAATAATGCAAAAGTAAGAATAGAACCTCAAAAGATTTTATTCTTTTTTATTTCTTTGCTAAATTTTACATAATTTTCTGAAATTACTTGTTTTTTTTCCAAGATTATTGTAATTTATGTATCTATAAGAATAGCCCCATCTAAGAAATTTTTCCTTATTATATATAGTAGTTTTTGCTTCTTTTTAAAGAAAATTATTTTTAAAATTTTACAGATTATCCTTGCTATAAAGGGTACTTTTGTTAGAATATCTCTTAAGAAAAGAGTTGCTTATGGAGTACGATTTAAAATATAATGAACAACCAGATGCATTTGCTATCGACTTAACTATTCAAAGTCGTCTTCGAAAATATGTTAATAAACATTTTTACCCAGCATTTGCTATTTCAATGTTGTGTCCAATCTATTTAATGGGTGGGGCCATAAGAGATTTATTAATGGCTAAGAAACCTAAAGATTTAGACTTTGTCATAGTAGGATAAGAGCATAAAGAATGGGTATTAAAAGTCTTTAAGAAATTTAATATTGATTATACTTTTAATCGCTTGGGAGGCTTTAGAATAAATTATCAAGGGACTAAGATTATTTGATAAACTTATAATATTTTTAAAAGATAGAATGTTTAATAAAAAAGAAAAAGATAAATATTATGACTTTTCAGTTGCTTTATATGCTCATGGAATTATAAATGATAAGGAAATCAAAGATATAAAAGATAATTATGATTATTCGAAGGAAAAAGAGTCTAAAAATAAAAATGATGATTTCAAATTATAATACGAGAAAAACATTAATTTATATGGTAAAATATTAATTAAAAAACAACTAATAGAAAGGATTTGACTTAATGAAAAATAATTTGATCCAAACTGAAGTGGATGTTAAAGAAAGTACAATTAAAGTTTTGCAAATTGGTGGTCATGAGTATATTTTTTTAACTGATTTAGCAAAAACCCTAAACGATGAAAGTCCTGCTGATGTAGTAAAAAAGGTGATGTATAATGGATAATATTCAAAAAATAATGAATGTAATGGAACAAATTGAATATGGCTTTTTAGATGATAATGGAAATAATATTTGTGATAGTGTGGATTTTAATAAAGTGTATTATTTAATGTCACCAGAAGAGTTAGTAAATAAGAAAATTGGAGTATGTTGGGACCAAGTAGAATTAGAAAGAAAATTATTTGAGGAAAATAATATAAAAAATGAAACTTATTTTATTTATATAGATGATAAAAACAATTTACCATCACATACTTTTCTTGTCTATTATATGGATAATAAGGTCTATTGGTTTGAACATTCGTGGTTTGATGAAAAAGGTATTCATGAATACAATAACTTAAATGAGTTACTAAATGATATTAAAATAAAATTTGTTAAAAGTAGAGAAAATGAAGTTTCAAAAGATTTGAATGTTCTTATATATAAATATAATAAACCAAATTATAATATTTCATATGATGAATTTTATAGTTACATTTTTACTCAAAAGAAGATATTTAATTTTAAAATAGAAAATGCCACAATTAATGATTTGGATAGAATAAAATCTTATAAATTAAAATCAATTGTTGAATATGCTAAAAATTTATCAGAAGAAGAAATGACAAAAATAGATAATTATATATGTAAAAGTGTACCGGCTTTAATAAAAGAGTATAAAAATATAATTTATAATAAAAAAATCACAGGTAGTATTTTGATTAGAAAAATAGATGATGGTTTATTGTTGGATGAGATTTTTATTGAGAAGGAATATAGAAATAATGGTATTGGTTCTTCTATAATAAAAAATTATGTTCTTGATAATGACGATAATATTTATCTTTGGGTATATAAAGACAATATCAAAGCTTTTAATTTGTATAAGAAGTTAGGATTTAAAATTAAGGAAGAAACAAATAGCCGATATTATATGGAATCTCAAAAAAATTAATGATTTTAAAAGAAATGTAAATGTCAATTGCCCTTGTGAAGAGTTGTAGATATCTACGGCATTCACCCCAAATAGAACTTGTAAAAGCTGAGTAGAAACGAATAATTTCTATTTAGCCTTTTTTAACTTGAAAAATTTAAAAAGTACTATCATTAATTATTGCTCTTGAAAATACTATTTGATAGAATACGGTTAAGAGCAGGTGATACTTATGAATATATTTTTAGCATGGTTAGTAACTTCCGCTGAGTTTTTACTTATTGATACGGCCAATAGTTTAAGAATATTTAAGACACTGGCAGATCAGGGTTTAAAGATTGATTATAATAAGTTTTGGGAATTTTATGATAATTTAAATGATGATTCAAAAGATTATTTATATAAAATGTTTATACCTTTTTATAATTTTTATAAGACTTATACTGATATAAGAGATTATAATATTCTTTATCCTTATTTAATTAAAGAAATGTATGCCTTAGGACTTTTAGAGAACATGAGTGATTTTGAACTTCGAGAATATCAAAAAAATCCCAGTATTATAAATGCTCTTAGAGTTCCCATTGTTTGTGCTAAAAGACTAGAAAATGCTTATGTGTGGGAACTTCAAAATCAAGAATATACCAGTACTATTTGGTTTGAACTAAGTAATAAAAAGGGTTTAGAAGCCATTGATATATTACAAGTAAAGGGATTTCTTGCTAAGATGAAACCAGAAGAAATAAAAGAAATTATTGAGACATATATTGTTGAAGATGCCATTAGTAAAAGTATCAAAAGTCTTATAGATTCGGAAGAATTACCGGAAGAAGAGAAAAAAATAATAGCAAGTATTTATTATGATGTTTTTAAAGAAGATGAAGAAGAATCTAAAAAAATAAAATTAACTAAAAAGAAAAAGTGAAAGGTAGATATTATGAACTATTATAAATTTATTGAAAAGTATAAAAATATATCATATCAGGAGAAAAAAATAACCGAAATAGATATTTTAATCTTTAGTCAATTAGCTTATCTTCCCCTGGATAACATTGATTTTACTGCTAATAAAAAATATAGTTTAATCGAAATTGCTAATAAAATTAACCGTAAAGTATTTTTAGAATCTTTAATCGCTCAACGGGCGGCTTTAAGTCTTTTAGATTCTATTAAAAATTTTCCGAGATTCCAAGATATCCTTGTTACTAATTATGAATATCAAGCTGATAAAAACTCGCAGTTTGGAGCTGTTTCCTTTCTATTACCAGATAAAAATATCATTATTGCTTATCAAGGAACAGATAATACTATTTCGGGCTGGAAAGAAGATGCTATTCTATCTTATAAGTATCCTACTACTTCGCAAGTCTTAGCGGGTCTTTATGCTGAAAAAATTATTAGTACTTATAAACATTCAGTTATCATATGTGGTCATTCTAAAGGGGGTAACTTAGCTTTGGTCGGGGCGATGCGCTTGTCTTTACTAAAAAAATTAGCCGTTAAAGAAATATATTCTTTTGATGGTCCAGGTCTTCGTGAAAACGAGTTTAATAGTTTAAATTATAAATTAGTGAAGAAAAAACTTCATAATATCATTCCAGATGAATCAATGGTGGGGGTTCTTTTTAATCAAGAAAATTTAGATGTTATTAAAAGTGATGCTAAAGGAATTATGCAACACGCTGCTACCTCGTGGCAAGTATCCGATGACAAACTTCTTCGGACTAATAAAAGTGCTTTAAGTGACAATCTTGATAAAGCTATTTATGATTGGCTTGAACACTACAACTTAGAAGAAAGAAAACTAATTATTGATGAGACTTTTGGTCTTTTAGAAAAGAGTAATATTAAAAAAGTTAGTGATATCTCGGATAATTATTTAAAAAGCCTTCTAGAAGTCTTAAAAGCCTCAAAGACATTGGATAATCATACTAAAGTTGTTATAATGAATTGTTTAAAACTTTTAAGTACTACCTTATCTAAAACCCTAATTAATATGGAAATTGCCAAGATTAAAAGTGCTATTAAGATAAAAAAATAACGACTTTCGTGAACTTACCTAGAAAATAGTGTCATTATTTGTTATAATCATCTTATAAGATAAGGATGAAGTAATATGAACGATACAACCGATATTAAAAACTTTTATAATGCTGATAAATATTTCTTAGTAGATACCATTAATGGAAATTTAAAAGCAAGTAATATTAACTTAAGAGCTATTCCCAATAGCCCTATTAACTTAAGGGGACGTTTGACTTATAAAGTCTTAAGTAAGAAAAGAATTGAGGATGTAGATTCGGATAAAGATGTATATACTTCGGTAGAAACTTTAGGATTTTTAAGGACATCTCTTGAACCTTATCAAGAGGATTTGGATGTTATTAATTATGAAGTTTTAAAATTATTAGGAATTAATGCTATGCCGGCATTTCATCTTTTGACCAAGGATAAGCTAAGAGGATCAATTCTTATTAGTGCACTTACTTTAGAAGATGAAATATATACTATCGAAGATCTATCTAAAAGAATGGTTATGTTAATTAAAGAAGAAAAAAGGACTATCCCCAACTTTTTAGCTAATTATATTCATTTAAATGCCCCTTCTAAAAATGATTTGTTGGTAGATACTAATTTAATTAAAGAAATAATTGATTTTCCAATAAATATTATTAGTTATGTTTTTAATTTAGATAGTAAGTCTCTTTATAAAGTGAAAAACACTTATATAAATTATTTACTGGGAGAACTTCTTTTAAATCAAAGTCAAATTAATCTTAATACTTATGGGATTTATTATAATCGCGGGAATAATGTAATAAATTTAATTCCTTTATATAATTATAGTAGTTCTTTAGAAAAAACTGACTACGTTAGTCTTAATAATAAATATGTTGATAAGGAAGTCTTAATTGATACTTTATATACATACTATTATGATTTCTTTAAAGACATTAGTAGGGGAGTTAATGAGAATGTTTCGGCTTATAAGAAAAGTATTAGTATGATTATTGATAATAATACTTCTAATAAATATGCTAAGATAATTACAGAAAATCTTTTTGATAATATTGATCATTTAACAAAAGAGGAAGAGGAACATCGTCTAAGCTTTGGTGAATCAAGAATTGATATGGCTTTGACCCAGACAAGTATTAATCTTAATGCCGTTAATCGTAATCAAGAGGTTAGAAATAAATATGAAGAATCCCACTATAAGGTTTTACTAGAGCCACCTAAAGAAGAAGTTGAAGAAAAAGAAGTTAATATCAAAGTAGAAGCGGAAAAACCACCCAAGAAAAGCCATTTTGGCAGCCTCTTTTTAGCCATTTTTATCATCTTAATCATTTTAGCCATTGGTTTTGCGGCTTATTACTTCCTAACTACCTATTTAGATTGATTTTTTACTGGTTTTATGATAAAACAAACTTAGGTGATTTATTATGTTAGTTACAGTGGAAAAGCAAAGTATTGGCGCTGTATATGCTAAAGTTTTAGAATTTAAAAGAAAATATCATGGGGGGATTGCTTGGCGTCTAAAGAAACATTCTGGTGTGGTAGAAAAGCATTTAAATCCCGGGGAAGAAGTAATCTATGCTTTCCCAGCTCAGAAGAATGATACTCACAAAGATATTTTTAGTACTGCTGTTGTTACTTTGACTAATAAGCGCATCTTGATTGGGCAAGCTCGTGTGTTTGTAGGTTATGCCCTTACTTCCATTACTCCCGATTTATTTAATGATTTAGAAGTCTACGAAGGACTTATTTGGGGGATGATAACTATTGATACGGTTAAAGAAATAGTTAATTTATCTAATATTGATAAGAAAGCTTTAACAGAAATTGAAACTAATATTACGGCATTTATGATGGAAGAAAAGAAAAAATATATCCCCAAAAATGATTAACACAAACTAAAAAGTCACATATCTTATTATAGGATGTGATTTTTTATGTATGATAAATATACTGTTGGTTACAATGAGTCTTTAAATGATATAGCTAATCGCTTTAATACGACAAAAGAAGAGCTAATGAGCATTAATAATCTTTATGAGGATTCCTTAAGAGCGGGAATGGATATAGCTGTTCCTGTAAGTAATGATTACTTTACTACCTATACCGTCAATACTGGTGATAATCTTTATGCAATTGCCCGTCGTTATAATATTAATCCTACATTACTAGCAGCCTTAAATGGCTTAAATATGGATGATTATATCTATCCTAATCAGAAGATAATGATTCCCAAGAGTGGTTATAGCTTTTATATCACTAAAGATGGAGATACTCTAAGTATTGTGGCTGATAAATTTAAAAGAAATGCTGATGAAATTATTAAAATGAATCAGACAATCTATTTACTACCAGGTCAGTTAATGATTAATAAAACTAATAAATAAAGAATTTATTTTGAAAAAATAGGTCCCGAGAATTATCGTGGACTCTTTTAATTTTCTTTTTTAAATGGTATACTAAAATAGAATAGGAGCGTTCATATGATAATAAGAAAACCTTTTAAATTCTTAATTGAACATTTTAAAATTATTAATATTGTGATGATGTTATTAATTGGTTTTGTGACTTTTAAACTTTTTAATTTGATGCATTTTTTTGGAACCTTTGTTTCTAATAGTTATACGACAAAAGAAGTGGAGCTTTCCTTCCATTACATTGGCTACTTATTACCAATTGCCTTACTGGTTATCATCCTCACGAATATTATTATCTTTATTTTATTTAAGAGTAAAGATAAAGATACGAAACTTTATTTAACGGGAGCTATCTTTTATACGATTCTTTTTGTCTTTACTTTTATCTACCGGGGGACTTTAGATAATTTTGAATTTAATACGATTGCCAGTCAAACCGGATTATTATACCGTGATATTTCAAAATTTACTTTTTATCCTAACTTTATCTTCTTAATCTTTTATTTTCTAAATGTCATTGGGTTTGACTTAACTACTATTGAGTTTACTAATCTTCGAGATGATATTGATATTGCTAAAGAAGATGATGCTGAAATTGAAATTGGTATTCAGTTAGAAGACTATAAGATTAAGAGTCTTATTAATAGAAAACTTCGAGAATTTAAGTATTATATCATTGATAACAAGTTAGTCTTTATGGGACTTGGAGGTATCTTAGGATTAGTGCTTTTAGTCTTATTAGTTAATAGTTTAATTAAATTGAATAATAATGTGCGAATTGATAAGGCTTTTACTTATAGTAATTTTAATATTACCGTTGAAAATTCTTATCTAACGAAATTAGATTACGGAGGAAATACTTTAAGTGATAAATATCATTATTTAGTCTTAGTCTTATCGGTTACCAATAAAAGTAAGACTCCTAAAGAATTAGATACTGATAACTTCTGGTTACAACTTGGTAATACTTATGTTTATCCTATCTTAGATAAATCTACTTATTTTAAAGACCTTGGTGAACCTTATTATAAAGATAAGATTGAATCTAATAAGACACATAAATACATTTTATGTTATAGTATCCTTGATAATGAGATTAGTAATTCTTATAAGATTAAAATTCTAGATAGTGTTAAATATGTTAATGGAGAAGGAACTCCTAGTTATAAGACTTTAAAAGTTTCTCCTAAAGAAAATGATACTGTTATAGATAAGGGAAATTATTCTTTAGGAGAAAGTATTAATTTAGAAACTACTACTTTGAAGAATTCTAGTATTATTATTGATGATTATAATCTAACCGATAATTATACTTATGAATATAATTATTGTCAGAGTGATAATTGTACTCTTAAGAAGAATGCTATTACTAATAATAGTAATACTAAAAAGACTTTAATAGTCTTAGATAGTTTAGTATCTTTAGATAATACTAGTAATTATAGTATGTATGGAGGTAATGACTTCTATAATAACTTTGTTACTTTTGAATATATTTATAATGATAAGACATATACTAGTAGTGTAACTGATAAATCGGCTTCTAATGATATAAGTGGTAATAAAGTCTTAGAAGTTGATTATAATATGAAATATGCTACTTCTATTAAGATGATTATTACTATTCGTAATATGAAGTATACCATATCTCTATTATGATTTATTAGTTTTAATATAAATAGAATACGCTTAACTTAGTGTATTCTTTTTAGTTACCCCAAAAAAGGTCAGTAAAATACCCCAAAAGTAGTCAGTAAAATGCCCCAAAAGTAGTCAGTAAAATACCCCAAAAAAGGTCAGTATATACAAAAATTTGCCTTTTCTAGAGTATTTTTTCTTCTTATGATATAATTTAAGAGAACTAAAAAAGGAGATTTATGAACAATTTACAAATAGAATCTAGTATTAAAGGAATTTATCTTGATGTTAATTATATTCCAGTTGAGACTCCCAAAGCCTTAGTAGTCATTTTGCATGGAATGAGTGAACATAAAGAAAGGTATAATTATTTTTTAGAAAAGTTAGCTAAAGAAGGGTATTTACCCGTTGTTTATGATCATCGTGGTCATGGGAAAAGTGTTAAAAATCCAGAAGACTTAGGGTACTTTTATAGTGATGATGCCTCGCTTTTAGGTGAAGATGTTCATATAGTTATTAGTTATTTTAAAGAAAAATATCCTCAATTGACCGTTATTTTATTCTCTCATAGTATGGGAACTTTAATAGCGCGTAATTATATTAGTAAGTATGATGATGAGATTACTAAATTAATTCTTTGTGGTCCGCCGACTAAAAATAATCTAGTGGATATAGGCTTGTTGGTAGCTAAATTAGATAATATCTTTGGTAATCCAAGAAAACCTAATGAATTTTTAAATAAGCTCTCTATAGAAAGTTTTAATAAGAATTATAAGTATCCTAATGAGTGGTTAAGTAAAAATGAGAAGAATGTGACTAACTATAATAGTGATCCTTTATGTGGTTTTATCTTTACGACTAATGGTTTCTTAAATCTTTTTAGTCTTCAAAAGCATGCTTTTAAGAAGAAAGATTATCTAATGAAAAATAAATCTTTAGATATTTTTTTACTAGCAGGAGCTTGTGATCGTGTTATAATAAGTATTAAAAAGTTTAAAGAGTTAGAAAAATTTTTAGAAGCGTTAGGATATAGAAATGTTACATCAAAAGTATATCCTCATTTAAGACATGATTTAATTCAAGAAGAAGAAAAAGATATAATTATTCATGATATCTTGGAGTTTATAAGAAAGTAGGAGTCTTATGAAAAAGAAAATATTATTAGATATAGATGAAGTATTTTGCTTCTCTGGTTATTTAGAGCTTGTTAATGAGTTTTTAAATACTAATTATACGATTGATGATTTTACAGAGTATTATATTGATGAAGTAGCTATTCCTAGGGATAGAAAACAAGAATTTTATCAGTTTATAAGTACAAAGGATCAGTATGAGAATCCTGTTCTTTTACCAGGGACTTTAGAGACTATTAAAATCTTAAGTAAGTATTATGATATATATCCTTGTAGTGATTGTCGTAATCCTTTTGATTTAAAGAACTCCGGAAGAATATTTAAGAGTAAGTTTGAACTTCTTTATCGTTTAATTCCCGAAGATGTTATTCCTCCTAAGAACTATATATTTACAGGAGCCAAAGATATCTGTAGAGCAGATATTCAAATAGATGATTTAGTCTCTAATTTAAATCCCGCTATTCCCATTAGAATCCTATTTCCTTCTTATCATAATAAAAATATATCTAATGAAGAATTAAAAGAAAAGGGTATCTTAAGAGCAGGATATGATTATCATACAGGATGGCAAGAAGTAGCTAAAATCTTGTTAGATCCTAAAATATTAGAAGAAAAGGAAAGTGTTAATGATGCAAATAACTGATGAAGAATATGTAATATTAAGGGGTTTCTTTCATGAGACAAGTGATTATCGTATTAATCATGATATGAAAAAAGCAGATAATTTAGAAAATTATATTTGTATGTATGAAGAATATTTAAAAGTTTATAATCTAAGTGATAATAAAGTAATGAAGAAGTTCTTACTAGACTTAAAACGTTCTCTTTTAAGAGCTAAAAAAAGAAAAAAATCAATTGAAGATAGTGTCTATGAGATGAGCATGCCTCTAGCTAAGACTTACCGACGTTGTGGAAATGATACAATCGATAAATGGGTAGCATTGGTAAGTGTTATTAGAGTAATAAGTCCAGCTGATATTGCTATTATAAATGCTAAACTTAAACCTAAATTAGAAGAAAATGCTCTTATAAGAGTAAGAAGTTTTGAAGAAGCTCGAGATAAAATTGTAAGATGAAAAAAATTATTCTATTAATATCTCTCTTTCTTTTTTCTTCTTCTGTTCATGCTTTAAGTCTAAAAGAAATAAAAAAAGATCTTTTGGATACTTCTACCTATCAGATGTATACCAATATGGGAGATACTAGTATCTCCATTACAAAAGATACTCTCACTATTAAGTATCCCACTCTTAATCCCGATAATAATAAATCTATAGTCGTTAAATATATTTTAGAAGATAATATTCTTATGACTAGTTTTACAGGAAATATAAATAATCGTTTTGACATCTTAGATAATCCTGATACTTGGACCTTAGAACTCATTGATATTATAGCTCTTAAGAATGGTAATACTTCGGAAGAGATAAAAAGTATTACCAAGTCTTATTTAAAAGATGCTAAGTTTTCTGATGATAATATTGAAGTATATTATGAAGATTATGATATTATTAATTTAAATGGTGAAGAAGAGAAGAGTAGTCTTTTTAAAAGTTTTAAGATAAGTTTAGATTATAAGATTAAAGAAGATAAACTAGATAGAGAAGTATCTTCTATTGAATTAGTAAAACTATCTAAGAGTAAAGTGACTTTAAAACTTACTAGTACTTTAGATAATGCTACTTGTACTTTGTATTATAAAGATTCTTTAGATGATATCCTATATATGAAAGTATCTGAAGTAAATTGTGGTAAGAAAGATAAAGATACGAAGATAACTATTGATATAAAGGATAATACTAAGACTTATTATTTTCTAAGTTATATAAATAATCATCCTTTAGAAAGTAATATTCTGGAGGTTAAACCTTATTCTAAAGATTATAAACTTCCTATTGTCTTTGGAAGTATAACTATCTTAAGTATTATAATAATCCTAAGCAAAATAAAAACTTACAAAAGAAAAGATTTGTAAACTGAATTTCTAACGATAGGGTAGTTGAATAGTATTTCATAAATCAATAATTTTTATACAATAGCTCTTTTTAGTGTTTTTACAAATTTTTGCTGCCATGATGGCTTAGCAAATTGTTCTTCTAATATCAAGACACTATTTTTATATTTTCTTATGATATAAAATTATCTCTAAACCATCTTAGTACCCATCAATTTTAGTACCATATTTATCACTATTTGGGGTAGTTGCTTTTATTATTGGCTTTTCATTCGTCGTTTTTATTACTCTTTTTCTTTAAATTAGATATAATTTTACCAATTTGGAATATGGAATAAGATATACCTTCCATATGGAATTCATTTTCAAATTCGACTAAGCATAATTCTAGTTGCGAAATGATAGATTCTATTTCTTTGTACTCATTTGCAATTAATTTATAGTTATTGGTTTCATAATCATTTTTCCAATTCTTTATGTTTGTATAAGCGTAGTTTATATATTCAATTATTTGCTGTTTAGTTAATTCAAAATATATTTTATCTTCTAAACTATTAGCTTCTCCTATATCTTGCTTTAAATTTAATAATGCATAGTTAAAATTTTTAGAAAGTTCCAAATTGGTTTTTTGGTTTTCTTTCATCAATTATCCTTTCCTAAATAACATTATATACCCAAAATGACAAAAAAACCAACTATTTCTAGTTAGCATTTATTACTCTCAGAAGTTGATTTCCGAGTTTCTTATCAATTTGGAGCAGGCAACGGGAATCGGACCCGCATCCTAAGCTTGGGAAGCTCATATTCTACCACTAAACTATGCCTGCATATTAGAAAAGCTCCTTGGGGAGCTTATTTTTTTTATTGGAGGGACCTACCAGATTTGAACTGGTGATGGGGGAGTTGCAGTCCCGTGCCTTACCACTTGGCTAAAGTCCCAACACATTTTTAATTCTATCTTAAAATAGTCATTTTGTCAATTAGACATCTTGCTATTTACTATTATTTTATGAGATTTTAGTTAAAAAATGTGTAAAAATTATTTAATTACTTTTATTTACTTCGTTAGTTCTAGTTTTTGAGTCTTCAAATCCTCGTAAGTAATGACTTCTTCACAATAGTAATTAGCAAAAGTAAGAGCATCTTCTAAAGCCCTTTCACTCTTAAAAGTATAAGCATTATCAGGTGAAGCACTAAATTTATCCCCATTTTCAAGTTCAAATATTATTCTGCCACTGTTACTATTCATAATTTTGACTGCTTCAAATACTATAGCCTTACCATTTTCTATTACAACAACGGCATATTTGTTATTATAACTATCTGGATAAACATAAGATCCTTCATTATTACTTTGAAAAATCGAAGTACTTTTATTTTCTTCTTTTTTTACCGGCTTTTCCACAGCTTTTTTTGTACAGGCGTTAAGGGATAACGCTAAAGCCGCCGCTGCTATAGCCGCTTTAATTCTTAATAAATCTTGTTTTTTCATTGTTAAACCTCTTTCATAAAAAATATTATAGTTATTTTTTTAATACTGTCAATTATTTATCTTTTTTTCTCATTAATTTTAGGTTATTATCTTTTTCTATTTTTTTCTCTGGAGTATAACTAATTACAAAACTAGTTAGCAACTTATCATCACCTGTGGTATTCCAATTATGATTAGCATCGACATCAATCATATATTTAAAATTATTCTTATCTAAAGTACTTAATAATTCTTCTAGACTTATATAGATATAACCAAACCCCTGAATTTCTTCTTCTAGATAATAATCTTCTAAATAAGTATTTTTTCTATCTAAAATAGGATATGCATAGATGGCAATTATCTGTTCTTTATTACTTATAATAAAGTCTTCAGGACTATTAAAATAATCAAATATACTTTTAAAATTCCCGTCGAAAATTAAACCTAAATTAACCGTAATCTTATCTTCTCTTCCATAATATTTAGCTTTATTCACTAGTTCAGTCATAATTTCTTCTACTAATTCCTTAGTATTATCTTCAATATGTGAATAAAGTTCTAAGGTCTCATCACTATCAACTAAACTTCCTACCGGTTCAATGACACTGGGTGATATTAGTAAATAGTTTTTTTCATCACTTCTTTTTATTCTTTTTAATTTCCCCTCAAAAGTCATAATTTCTCCTTAATCTTGTTCTTTATAATATCACATAATAATAAAATAGAATACAAAAAGTTGGAGACGAACCCCAACTAAATATTATCAATATTAGCGCGAATAGAAATTCCTGGATATCTCTTTACTAAAGTTCTTTTCATACCTTTACACTGCATAGGACTAAAATCACTTTCTTTTAGATGCATATCACTTAAGATAAGATTACCTAAATAGTTTTTAGCGGCTAATACTTCTTCAGCATTCTTATCTAAACCATAAAATTTAGCTAATTTATTAAAATCTTCTTTTATTTTAGCTAACTTTACTTGATGAGTAGCTTCCCAATAAGCTGCATTTTCTTCTTCTTTTCTAGTTATACCATCATGAATAGCATGAGGATTAGGTTTTTGCTCCTCTAAAACAGCTTCTTTGGCTAATCTATCCATTTCTTTTTTTCTTAATTCATCATTAATTCTTGATAAATAGACGTCACTATCGCCAATATACTTATGATTTTCTTTTTCAATATCAAAAGCAAAAACAGGAAAACTAGTACCATTAACATTTCCGTAGATATTAAACTCGATGGGATTATTAAAGTTTTCAACTGTACTTAAGATAATTCCATTACTATTATTATTTAATAATCTTTTAGTCCGCATACAAATATTATAGATACATACTTTCTTATATAAATCTAATCTTTTTAAAACTTCTCTTTCTTGATCTTGAATATCAGGATCATATGCTGATATTTCTAAGCCAATTAAAGCTTCTAAATAAGAATAAGCATCATTAGATAATAACCACTTATAGTCCTTTAAAGTCTCAAGTAAAGCTTTTTCACTTTCTAAAATACTATTACCATTTCTTGAATTAAACATTTTATACCCTCCATGTAAGTCTATGCTTACAACCTAATCGTAACATATAAAATCTTAAAAGAAAATAAAAATAATTCTTTTTAAGCAATATATCCCCTTTATTAAAGATAATTAAGAACTAAAATAACTTTAATAAGGATTTTAAGATACTTTTTTTCTTAAGACTAAAATGCTACAATAATACTAGGAGAACTTATGAGACTAAAGAAGAAAGATATCTTAATACTTATTGTTATATTCATCTATACCGGAATTTTAATTACTTATAGTAATGCGGATAATGATCTAATCTGGAACTATGGATTTTCTTATAATTTTGCCAACCATTTACTTATGTATAAAGACTATAATATGGTAATTACGCCTTTATATCCTTTCTTAGGTGGTCTTTTAATGAGAATTTTAGGGACTAATTTTTTGATTTTTAATCTCTATAATACTATTCTAAGTACTATGTTATATTATTATCTTTATAAGAAATATCCTCATACTTTTATACCTAGTATTATTTTGATTAGTTTTATCTTAAGACCTAGTTATAACTTCTTAGTCCTTTTTTTAGTTCTTATCCTTCTTAATATTAAAGAGGAAAAAGATTTTTTTATCGGTTTAATCTTAGGACTTCTTTTTATGACTAAACAATCATTTATCCTTTTAATATTACCTTCTATTTACTTAATTAAAAAACCCCAAAGACTATTTAAAAGAGTAGGAGCCTTTTTTCTACCTTGTCTTTTCTTTCTAAGCTATTTTCTTCTTACTAATACTTTCTTAGATTTTTTAAATTATACCTTTCTAGGACTTTTTTCTTTTAGTAGCAAGAATAGTTTCTTTAATCTAGGAACAATATTTATCTTAAGTATTCTTATTTTTCTTATCATTTATTATCTTAAGACTAAGGATATTAAAGTCTTATACTTAATTACTTATCAAATAATGGCTTATCCTATCTTTAATACGATGCATATTATCTTAAGTATTATCCCTGTAATTATTTATTTTTTAGATAAACTAGTTAAAAAGAAGAATTATAATCTTAATTACCTAAGGTATTTTAATTACTTTGCTAGTATCTTATTAATTTGTCCTTTGCTTTCTATTCCTTTACAGTATTTTAATAAAGATTTAGTAGAGGGAGAAAATGCTTTAGAATATAAAGATATTTCTCGTAGTTATTTAGTCAATAAAGATTTATTCTTAAAAGAAGTACCTAATCTTAATAATACTTATTTTCTTATGTATGATGCTTATATATATAAATACTTGCTTAATGATCCTATTACATCTTATGATTTACTTTTAAATGGAAACTTAGGTTATAAGGGTGAAGAAAGAGTAATAGATTATTTTAATTCTTTAGATAGTAATACTTATTTTGTTCTTAATAGAACTTATACAGGTGGTCAACTTTCTAAGAATATTGATGCTTATATTAGAAATAATTATCTTAAAGTTAAAGATTTCCAGGAGTTTACTCTTTATAAAAAATCTCTTTAAGTTAATAGAATATTATTTTTAAGAAATAGGATTATACTTCTTTTTAGTCTTTAAAAAGTTTACTAATTATGATATTCTTTTGATAGGATAGAAAGGACTAATTATGAAATATATCTGTCAGAAATGTAGCTTTACTTATGATGAAGTTGCTACTAAAGTGAAATTTAATACTCTAGAGGACTATAAGTGTCCTAAGTGTGGAGCTTCTAAAGAAGAATTTAAGAAAGATACCTCGAATGCTATTTGGGTAGAGAAGAATAACTGTTCTTTAAAATTTGACCCAGATAAATGTACTAATTGTGGTCTTTGTAAAAGAACTTGTGAAAATACTGTAGGAGTTAAATATAACCGTGATGATGTCAAAAGACCAGTTTGTATTAACTGTGGTCAGTGTATTTTAAATTGTCCTTTTAATGCTCTTGATACGAAAAATGATTATGATGAAGTTATAAGACTTCTAGAAGATAAAGAAAATATCTTAACTATTTCGGTTGCTCCTGCTATCAGAACTAGTATCGGGGAAGAATTTGGCTTAGAGGCGGGGACTATTGTCACTAAAAAATTAGTAACTGCTCTTAAAAAGCTTGGCTTTAAATATGTCTTTGATTTAACTTTTGGGGCTGATTTAACCGTTATGGAAGAAGCTATGGAGTTAGTAAACCGCTTAAATCATCAAGAAAAGCTGCCTATTCTCACTTCTTGTTGTCCTTCGTGGGTAAAGTATGCCGAAATCTATCATCCCGAATTATTAAATAATCTTTCAAGTACTAAAAGTCCTATTATGATGCAAGCTAGTATCATCAACGAGTATTTCTTTCCTAAGATTAAAAAAGACTCTAAAAAAGTTATTAACGTTATGTTAGCTCCTTGTACGGCTAAGAAAATGGAAATCAAAAGACCTGAACTTGCTGGTATGGATTATTGTCTAACGACGCATGAAATGTCTTTGCTGTTAAAGAAACTAAATGTTGATTTAAAAACCCAAGAAGAGACTGACTTTGATAAGGTTTTAGCAGATGGTTCCGGAGCTGGAAATATCTTTGGAACTAGTGGCGGTGTTTTAGAAGCTACCTTGAGAACTTTTTATTACTATCTAACTGGGACTGATGCTGATGCTAACTTCTTAGAATTTAAAAGTATAAGAGGCTTTGATGGTCTAAGAGAAGCTACTATTCATATTGCCAATAAAACTTATCAAGTAGCATCTGTCTATGGACTTCCTAATCTAGAAAAGTTACTTCCTAATTTAGATAAATATATTATGGTCGAAGTTATGAATTGTCCGAATGGTTGCATTGGTGGCGGTGGTCAACCCAAATTAATCCTTCCTAAACAAAAAGAGGCTCGAGAAAAGAGAGCTACTAGTCTTTATGATATTGATAAAGAAAAGAATATTCGTCTAAGTTATCGCAATCCGGATATTCTAAGGCTATATAGTAACTATTTAAAATATCCTGGTAGCAGTATTTCTAAAACTCTTCTCCATACCACTTTTAAAGAAAATGATACTTATTTTAAGAAGAGTATAGTAAAAAAAGAGCCCTATATAAATAATGAAAATATTCCTAGATGATTATATTCTTATAGATATATATAAACTAAATTGAATAATAAAGCAAGCCTTTTTGCCAAAGAAAAAGCAGCTTAAGAAGTTTAAAAATAGTAAAAAAATACGTAATTTGGTCTCAAAATGCAAAAAAAATGCAATTTTTTGCATTTTTTTTGCAATTTTTGAATTAAATTAGGGGGGTATCCCTAATATATTATATATAGAGGGATAAATTTTATGGCAATGGTAAGTAATGAAGAAATTAATGCAATTAGAAAAAATTGTAACATCGTTGATGTCATCTCCAGTTATATACCCGTGACTTTAAAAGGCAAAGATTATAAATGTGTTTGTCCATTTCACGATGATCACTCACCTAGTATGAGTATTTCGACATCCAAACAGATTTATAAATGCTTTTCTTGTGGAGCCGCTGGTAATGTATTCACATTTGTCGAAAACTACGAAAACGTTTCTTTCATTGAAGCCGTTAGAATAGTTGCTGATAAAATTGGGTATAACTTAACTGGCAGTATCAAAAAAGAGGTCGTTCTTAAATATCAAAAAGAATATGATCTTATGGAATTGGTTAACAAGTATTATGAGAATAATTTGAATACGAAAAGTGGCTTAAGTGCCAAGGACTACCTTTATAAGCGTGGTTTAAAAGATGAAGATATTAAAAACTTTCGAATTGGGTTGGCTCTAGATAATAATGTCTTAGCAAGTATTCTAGTACCAAAAGGTTATACTCTTGATAATTTAGAGGCTTTGGGACTTATTAATAGGGGTGAAGATAAGGTCTATGATACTTTCCGAGGGAGAATTACTTTTCCTCTTTGCGATGATTATGGACATATTATTGGTTATTCAGCTCGTATCTACAGAGGGGAAAATCTAGCTAAATATATTAATACAAAAGAAACTTATCTTTATAAGAAAGGCAACTTCCTTTACAATTATCATCTAGCTAAAGAAGAGGCCAAAAGAAGTGGTAAGTTAATTATCGTCGAAGGACAGATGGATGCTATAAGACTTTATATTAATGGGGTAAAAAATGTTATTGCTCTTATGGGAACGGCCTTGACCAAAGAACAAATTGATTTAATTAAGAGATTACGTACCATCGTTATTCTAGCTTTAGATGGGGATGAAGCGGGGGAAACGGCTACTTTAAAAAATGGGGATTTATTAAGAAAAAGTGGTGTAGCGGTTGAAGTTGTAAGGATCAGTTTAAAAAAAGATCCCGATGAATATGTTTTTACCTACGGAATTGATGGCTATAAAAAGATGCTTGCTGGGGCGATTGAATTTTTCGATTTTAAATTAAAGACTCTAGGTACTAAGATAGATACCAATAATACAAAAGAGTTTACGGATTTTATTAATCAAATCTTAGAAGATATTAAAGAAAATAATGATCCGATCTATCAAGATTTATGTTTAACTAAACTAAGTAATATTTCTCAGGTGGATAAAGAGGTCCTAAAAGAGCGTTTAAATGAAATGGAATCTTTAAAGAATATTACAGCCGAGGTCTTTAAAACGAAAGAAAATAGGAAAGAAGAGAAAGAACAACAGACAACGCTTTTGGATAAAATTACTAAAGAATTACTCTATTATATGTTAAATGATCGGCACTATGTCGAAGAATATCAAGAAAAAATTGGCTTTTTTCCTAATAAAATTTACCGAAGTATTGCAAATGAAATTGTCTTTTTCACGGAGAAGAATTATAATATAACAGTTGCCGATTTTATTACCTATATTTCTTATAATGAAGAATTAAGTAATGAAGTCGAAAAGATAATAGCCGATGATAAAGATTTAAGTGAAGATAATTTTCTGTTGACAGTAAAAAGCTATCAAAGAGAGAAGGATAGAGAAGATATTGCAAGGCTAACCAAAGCTCTTAGTGATGAAATGGATTTACAAAAAAAATTAGCGCTCGCTAATCAAATTATAAAAATTAAAAAAGGAAGTGTGATGTAATTATGAATAAAGAATTACAAAAGGTATTAGAAAAATTAATTGATATTAATAAAGAACAAGGATATGTTAGTTATGAAGATGTAGCGGTTATTGTCCGTGAAAATGGACTAACTCCTAAAGATGTTAAAGTCCTATATAAAGAATTAAGTGATCAAAATATTGCTTTAAAAGATGTTAAAGCAGCTCCCAAAAAGACTACGACCAAAACAACTGCTAAGAAAGAAGCAAAAGCAAGTGATGTTAAAGCAAAAGTGGAGACAAAATCTGAAACTAAAAAGGCTGCTGTTTCTGAGATAAAGCCCCTAAAAGACCGTGAAAAAGAGTTAATTGCTCTAGGTAAAAAGCAAGGGTTTATTACTTATGAAACTCTAGCCGAACATTTAAAAGGTCTAGATTTAGATGCTGATGCTCTAGATGAATTATATAATGCCTTAATTGATAATCATATTGATATTGTAAGTGATGATGACTCTTCTTCATCAAATAAGCCAGAGGCTGAAGAACTAGTTTTAACCGATGAAGAGTTAACTAAAGATGTTAACATTAACGATCCAGTTCGTATGTATCTAAAAGAAATTGGTAAAATTCCTTTACTTACTATGGAAGAAGAAATGAAGTATTCGGTAGCGGCCGCTGCTGGCGATGAGGATGCTAAAAGAATTTTAGCGGAATCTAACTTACGTTTAGTCGTTTCTATTGCCAAAAGATACGTTGGCCGTGGATTACTTTTCTTAGATTTAATTCAAGAAGGTAATATTGGTCTAATGAAAGCAGTTGAAAAGTTCGATTATGATAAAGGCTTTAAATTCTCAACTTATGCTACTTGGTGGATTAGACAAGCCATCACTCGTGCTTTAGCTGATCAAGCTCGTACAATTCGTGTTCCTGTTCATATGGTTGAGACTATTAATAAGATGGCTCGTATTCAACGTCAAATGACTCTAGAACTTAATAGGGAACCAACCGAAGAAGAAATTGCGAAAAAGATGGGAATTTCGGTGGAAAAGGTTCGCGAAGTTATTAAAATTAGCCAAGATCCTGTTTCTTTAGAAACCCCAATCGGTGAAGAAGATGATTCTCATTTAGGCGATTTCATCAAAGATGAATTATCAATGTCACCAGAAGAGTATGCCACTAATGAGATTTTAAAAGAAGAAATTAAAAGTGTCTTATTAACTCTCCAAGAAAGAGAACAAGAAGTACTTGAACTTCGTTTCGGTTTAGTTGATGGTACTAGTCATACTTTAGAAGAAGTTGGCAAGAAGTTTAATGTTACCCGTGAACGCATTAGACAAATTGAAGCTAAAGCTTTAAGAAAATTGAGACATCCATCTCGTGCTAAAAAATTAAAGGATTTCTTAACTGACTAATGCTAAGCCTTCGTTTAAAAGCTATTGCTTCTTTTTTAAATCCTACCGATAAAGTGGCCGATATCGGCGCTGACCACGGCTACTTAGGTATCTATGTAACGCAAAATAAACTAGTAGATAGTATCGTTCTAACCGATATTAAAGAAACAGCCTTACAATCTGCTCGTAAAAATGTAACTAAAGCTAAATTAAATATTCCTTTAATTGTAACCGATGGCCTTAAGGGACTTGATACGGATAATCTTAATACTTTAGTCATCAGTGGTATGGGAACTAATACAATCCTTAATATCTTAAGTAATCAAGAGAAAATTAAACCAATAAAGAAGTTGATTCTACAATCAAATAATGATTTAGAAATCTTAAGAAGAAGAGTAACTTCTTTAGGGTATAATCTCATAGATGAAAAAACGGTTTTTGATAAAGGTTTTTGGTATATTGTTTGTTTATTTGGGAAAAATAGTGAAAACACCCCTGATGAAGAAACAATAAAATATGGCATTTTAAAGAAAGATAAAATTCCTTACTACGAATATCTTCTAAAGAAGAATAAAACTATCCTTGATAATATTCAAAAAGAAAATCCGGATTCGAAGACTATTAAGCTTCTTGAAAGAGAACAAAAAGATTTAGAAAATTTATTGGAAAAAAGTAGGCGTATTTAAACTGCTAGTTTCAATGATTTTAGCATCAACCGTACTCGCTTGAGTACTTTTTTCTTTGAAATTTGTTGGGAAACTTGGCGTATCAGGTTTATTAAATTCTTTAAAAACACTTAAAATTCCACTGGCATTACTAATGATAGGCTTAATTTGTTTATATAAAGGTAAAGCTTGATTAACAATATTTAAAGTTTTGGATAAACCCCCAATAATTTTTCCTAATGACAAACTATTAAAATTACTTGGATACATAAAACCACCCTCTAAAATAGTATATGAAAAATAGTTTTATTATTGTCTTAAATTTGCTATAATGATTACAATAGGTGGTAATGATATGAATCAAGAAACTCTTAATAATACTTTTAATCCTGACAATAATTCTGAAGTAAATAATTCTAATCCGACTCCAAAAGAGACTTCCAATTTTAATCAAATTAATGCTTCAAATAATGTTATAGAAAAACAAAACCCTAACGATACTTTAAATAATCAAGCTGGAGGGACAGTTGCTTCTTCTTTAGAAAATCAAACTCAAGATAATAATGAAAATCAAACTAATAATCAAGGTGAAGGAAAATCCTTAGATAAAGATACACCTTCTAATGATGCTAACGCTAAGATAGCTAATCCAGTTACCGATAACAAAAAAAAGAAATCCAAGACTAAAAGCGACTCTAGTTTCTTGCTGGAATTTTTCTTAAGTATCTTGAACATTTTTTATCTAGCATATCGCGGTATTTCTTATCCGTTATCAACTTTGTTTAATGCCTCATCAAAGACGGTTGATGAAGCTTATCAACAAGCTAAATTTATGAATAAGAAAAAAGAGAAAAAAAGTGATGATTTAGAAGTCATTGTCAAAAAAATTAAAGATTTCTTAGGTATAACGCAAAAGGAAGTGTTGCGTTTAGAGGAAGAAAGAAGAAAATTACAATTGGAACTTCAACAACCAGATGCTAACATTCCGGATAAAGCTAAAGTTTATCGTTATAAAATTAAAAATTTAGATGGTAAAATTGAGTATGGTAACTTTACAGCTTTAACTAAAATGGATGTTAACTCATTTCTTCTAAATGAAGGGGTTGAAGTTTATCAAATTGAAAATAATAAGTGGATTGATTTCATTTATGGTGATTCTTCCATGGTGGGCTCAAAATGGTCAACTAAAGACCTGATTTTCTGGTTAACACAATTATCAACTTATATTAAAGCTGGTATAACCTTAAATGATGCTATTAAAATTTTAATTAATCAATATGCTAAACAAAAAGATAAAAAAATTACGATGCAAGCCATTGCATACGAATTGACCATGGGAAATTCTTTCTCTCAAGCTTTAGAAAAGCAAGGTTCAAAATTTCCCCCATTACTTATTAACATGTTAAAAGCGGCCGAAGCTACTGGAGATTTAGAGGCTACCCTAGATGATATGTCTAACTATTATACGGAGATGGAAACAACAAAGAAGCAAATGATTAGCGCAATGACTTATCCTTCTATCGTTATTATTTTTGCTATTGTGGTAGTTTGCTTTATTATTCTTTATGTAGTACCTCAATTTGAAGATATTTATTCATCTAATGGTGTTGAGATTAAGGGAATGACCGCTTTAGTTCTTGCGGCTAGTCAATTCTTAAAGACTAAAGCTTGGATTCTTTTAATTCTTATTATAATAGCGATTATTCTCTTTGTTATGGCTTATAAGAAGGTTAAAGCCTTTAGAAAAACGGTTCAGCAGATTTTGATGCATATTCCCGTAGTTAAAAATATTATTATTTATAATGAAATAGCTATATTTACTAAAACTTTTGCTTCCTTATTAAAAAATAATGTTTATATTACGCAGAGTGTTGAAATCTTAAGTAAAATAACTAATAATGAAATTTATAAAGAAATTATGTATAATACGATTAACAACATTGTAACAGGAGATAAGATTTCTAAAGCCTTTAAAGATCATTGGGCCGTTCCAGATGTCGCTTATAATATGATAGTAACAGGAGAATCGACTGGTGAATTAGCCGAAATGATGGACAGGGTTAGTCACTACTATCAAGAACAACATGCCTCAATGGTTAATAATATTAAGAGCTTTATTGAACCTCTTACTATTGTTTTCCTAGCAGTGGTAGTTGGCGGTATAATTATTTCTATTTTAGTACCGATGTTTGATATGTATAATAATGTTTCAGGAGGGACAATGTAATGGATATAATTATTGCTATCTATATCTTTATTATTGGAACCATAATGGGTTCCTTCTTTAATGTCGTGGCTCATCGTTTAAGTAATAATGAATCCATTATTAAACCTGGTAGTCATTGTGAAAAATGTAATCATTTACTTAAATGGTATGAATTAATACCTATTATCTCTTTTTTAATTCAAGGCGGTAGGTGTAGACAATGTCACACCAAATTATCCTGGTGGTATCCTTTAATTGAGATAATTACAGGTCTTTTTTACTTATTTAGTTATCTTTACTTTGGCTTATCTTATGACTTCTTTATTAGTCTAGTGATTTCTAGTGTCTTAGTAATTACTTGTATCACTGATTTTAATTATCTTATTATCTTAGATGAACCTTTAATAGTAGGGAGTATTTTAATAATAATTATTAAATTTCTTCAAGGTGGTATAATTGATACTTTGATTGCCATTCTAAGTGGATTATTATTATTCTTCTTTATGTTACTAGTTAAAATCTTAGGAGATAAAGCTTTTAAAAGAGAGTCTTTAGGTGGTGGGGACATCAAGCTTTCTTTCTTTATTGGTTTATCTTTAGGATATAAATTAGCTTTTGTTAATCTAGTTTTAGCAAGTCTTCTTACTTTACCGATTGCTTTTTATTACTTAATAAAGTATAGAGATAGAGAAGTTCCTTTTGGACCTTTCTTAATCATTTCGAATTTTATCATCTTTGTCTTTGCTAGTCCTATCTTAGAATTTATTGATTATTTAATTATGTTTTAAACTGTTTTCTTTGGAGAATAGTTTTTTTAATAAAATTTAGAAATGTAACTTAGTTGTAACTTTAAATATCATATAATGTCTTTAAGAAAAGGAGATTATTATGGAAATTTTAAGAGTGGAAAATTTAACCAAAATATATGGAAAAAAAGAAACCCAAGTTATAGCCTTAGATAATGTTTCATTTAGCGTTAAAAAAGGTGAATTTGTGGCTATTGTAGGAGCCTCTGGTTCGGGGAAATCTACCCTTTTACATTTAATCGGCGGCGTAGATAGACCAACCAAAGGTAAAGTTTATATTGACGGTAAAGATATATTTGCCTTAGATGATGATAAACTAGCCATTTTTAGACGTCGTCAAATTGGCTTAATCTATCAGTTTTATAACTTAATACCAATATTAAATGTTGAGGAAAACATTACTTTACCTTTAGCGCTCGATAATCGTAAAGTTAGTAATGAAGAACTAGAAAATATGTTAAGTCATTTAGGCTTAGAAAAGAGAAGATATCATCTTCCTAATGAATTAAGTGGTGGTCAACAACAACGAACTAGTATTGGTAGAGCCCTTATAACTAGACCAACTATTGTTTTAGCCGATGAACCAACAGGTAACTTAGATTCTAAATCTAGTGATGAAATTGTGGCTCTGTTAAAGAAATCTAATAAAGAATTAAAGCAAACTATTATTATGATTACCCATAACTTAGAAATTGCGAAAATGGCCGATCGAATTATTAAAATTGAAGATGGTAAAATCGTAAGTGAGGCTTAATATGGACTTACTAAATAAATTAACTATTAAAAATTTAAAATTTAATAAGAAACGCACCATCGTTACTATTATCGGTATCATCTTATCCGTGGCTCTAGTAAGTGCCGTGGCTACCATGTATTCCAGTGCCATAAATTCTTTAATTAATTATGAAATATATGAGTTTGGTAACTTTCATTATGAATATCAAGATGTTTCTAAAGAAGATGTTCAAAATATTCAAAATAACTTCGGGATTGCGGCTACCTATTTAACTAGTAATATCGGTTATGCTAAGTTAAATGACTCTAAAAATGAATATAAACCCTATGCTTACATAAAAGCCTTTAGTAAGGAATCTCTAGATAATCTTTCCGTTCATTTAGTTGAAGGAAGGTTCCCAGAAAATGCCTCGGAAATAATAATTCCTACCCACTTAAAAACGAATGGACGCATAAATTTAAAAGTCGGCGATTATATTACTTTAGATGTTGGAAAAAGAGTAAGTGATGGTTATCTTCTAGGTCAAGATGAATCGTATGATTCCGATAGTAACGAACATCTTATAGATACTAGTAGTAAAACCTATCAAATTGTTGGTATTGCCGAAAGACCAAATCGTACTATTGAGCCTTATAAAGCCCCAGGTTATACCTTTATTACTTATTTAGATTCTAAAGATATTCCCGATAAAGTTGATGTTTATGCTAAGTATAATAAAACCGGTTTAAAAAATCATGTGAAAGTAACAGCAAATATCTTAGGTATCGAACCTGATATTTTACAAAAATTCTTAAAGTCAGATTATCTTAGTGCTTCTGAGCTTGATAGGCTTGAGGCCCAAATGAAGAATAGTAAATACCAGTTTAATAGTAATAACTATCTCATAACTTTAGAAACTAATCCGTTAGATGAAAGTACTACCAGGAGTTTAGGCACGGTTGTCTTGATAGTTTGTCTAATTATTGTTTTTACTTCAGTATTTTGCATCAAAAATAGCTTTGATATTTCTATTACCGAGAAAACCAAACAATATGGAATGTTAAGAAGTGTGGGGGCGACTAAAAAACAAATTCGCCAAAATGTCTTTTATGAAGCCTCTATCTTGGGACTTATTGGTATTCCTTTCGGTTTGTTATTTGGTCTTTTAGCGGCTTATATCTTAGTTATAGTTAGTAATTTCTTCTTAAATAAGATGATGGCTGGTGGTCTTAAATTAACATTTTCTTATTCACCCTTAGTTTTATTATTTACGATTGGTCTAGGAATCATAACTATTTACTTTTCAGCCTTTAAAAGTGCTAGGCGGGCTAGTAAAATTTCACCTATTGACTCAATTAAAAACAGTGCAGATCTTAAAATTAAGGCTCGAAAATTAAAAACTCCCAAGTTAATTAGTAAAATCTTTGGGATTGGGGGCGAAATATCCTATAAAAATCAACAACGCAATAAGAAGAAATATCGAACTACTGTTATTTCCATTGCTGTTTCGGTTTGTACTTTCATAGCTTTAGCATCCTTTATGTCCCTTGCTTTCCAAAGTATTAAAGAAGAACTAGGCTCTTCTGATTACAATATCTATCTATCAGTTAAAAATAATAATGATACTACTTATCAAAAAATTATGGAAACCACTAAATTAGATAATATTAAAGATGTAGTTGTTAGAAAGCAAAGTAATTTTGGCTTTTCTAATACACATTATAGTAAGGATTATCTAGAGTGGCATAACCCTGAAGTTAGCGATGATATTGATACTTATATAACTATTTATTCTCTTAATGATGAGGCATATAAAAAATATCTTCAGACTTTAAACTTAGACTATGAAACCCTTAAAGATAAAGGTGTTTTAATAGATAAATATCCGATGATTAAATATGAAAACGAAACAAATAAAGAAAAAAGTAGAATTCTTAGAGAGTTTGACTTTCAAGTAGGGGATACGATTACGGGCAACATTTCGGATAATCCTACCTCAATAGTAGTGGGAGCCTTAAGTGATAAATATCCTTTTGGACTAGAAAATTCCAACAGTTCTATATTAGTTGTAAGTGAAGATTTATATAAAACTTTACCAACTAAAAGTACTTATATAATGGCCCTATATTATTCAACAGCGGCTTCTAAACTTCAAGATGAGATAGAAGAACTCTTAAATAATGAAGATTATGAACTTTATAACACTGAAGAACGAGTAGAGATGATGCGCAATTTCTATATCTTAGTAGGTATCTTCCTATATGGCTTTATTATTGTAATTTTCCTTATTGGGATAACTAATATCTTTAATACCATTACAACTAATATGCAACTTAGAAGAAGTGAATTTGCTACTTTAAAAAGTATAGGTATGACTACCAAAGAATTTTCCAAAATGATTCGTTTAGAAAGTATCTTTATGACTGTTAAATCTCTAATAGTAGGTATTATCTTAGGTACTGGTTTATCCGTTTTAATCTATCATTATCTAGCTAGTAGTGATTTCTCTGGTTATAAATTACCAATAATTCCGATTATAATTAGTATTTTGGCTGTTTACCTTTTAATTACCTTATTGATGAAATATTCATTAAGAAAGATAAATAAACAGAATATTATTGAAACTATTAGAAACGAAAATATTTAGAAAAGTTTGGAAAAGGGTTTAAAGCCCTTTTCTTTCACTATAAAAAATTATAAGATATAAAAAAGGAGTACTTTCTATGCAAATATTATTAATTGAAGATAATTTAACTATTATCAAAGGCCTAACTTATACTTTAAAACAAAATAACTATGAAGTTTATGCCTGTAAAAATCTTTTAGAAGCTATATCTTATTTAAAAGATAATCCTCAGATAAACTTAATTATTTTAGATGTAACCTTACCGGATGGTAATGGCTTTACTTTCTTTACCGATAATCTAAAATCTTTAAATATTCCCACTATCTTTTTAACCGCTAAAGATGAGGAAGATGATATTGTAAGAGGTCTTGAAATAGGAGCCGAAGACTATTTAACCAAGCCTTTTTCGACCAAAGAATTGCTGGCTCGTATTAATAAAGTCTTGTTACGCCAAAAACATAACAGTATTTTAAAAGTCGGGGATATAAGTTTTGATATGGATAAAATGTTAGTTTATAAAGATACTACCAAAATCGAATTAACCCCGTTGGAGTTAAAACTTCTGCATCTTTTATTCTTAAATCTAAATAAGCTCGTAAGTCGTAATACCATCTTAGATAAAATTTATGAATGGACTGGTAATGATGTTGATAGCCATACAATAACTGTATACTTCCAAAGAATAAGACAAAAATTAGAAACCGATATTATTTCTACCGTTAAAGGTTTAGGTTACAGGATTGATTATGAAAAATAAAGAAAAATTAAAAAAGTTTTTAGTGCTTTTAAGTTTATATACGATTTTTATTATCTTTTTAACCTATAGCATTAATAAATATGAATACCAAGCATATAAAGATAATTTTGATACCAAGATAACTAGTATTATTTTAAAAGTTAAAGAAGAATATCCTAATATTACCGATGATGAACTATATAATATTTTAAAAAGTTCTAAAAAAGATGGTAAAGTCCTGGAACAATATAGTCTAACTATTGATAATAAATCCCTTCTTAAGGAAAATGATAATAAATATCAGCAATTCTTAGTAACTAATATTATGCTAGTCTTTATAAATATTCTCTTCCTTATCTTCTTATTCTTAAGATTTAATGCTAAAAAAGACCGGGAGATTAATAAAATTACCAAGTGTTTAGAAGAAATAAATAAAAGAAATTATAAGATTGATATAGAAGAAATGTCAGAAGATGAATTATCTATTTTAAAAAATGAATTATATAAAGTAACTATTAAGTTAAAAGAAGATGCAGAAAATTCTAAACAAGCCAAAAAAGATTTAAAAGATACCTTAGCCGATATCTCTCATCAATTAAAGACTCCTATTACTTCTATTTTAATTATCTTAGATAATATCATTGATAATCCCGATATGGATAAGAATACTAAAGAAGACTTTATAAGAGATATTAAAAGAGAACTTCTTAACATGAACTTTTTAGCTCTAAATTTATTAAAGTTATCGAAGTTAGATTCTAATACAGTTCATTTTCTAAAAAAAGAAGTTTCTTTAAACGAGATAGTAACCTCTTCCATAAAGAATGTTTCGCCTTTATGTGACTTAAAAAATATCACGATTACTAAAAATTTAGAACCCAGTATTAAAATTAATTGTGATTTAAACTGGCAAGTCGAGGCGATTACAAATATCTTAAAAAATTGTGTCGAACATTCCAATGAAAATAGTAAAATTGATATAACGACTACTGCTAATAAAGTTTATGCTAGTATTGAGATAAGAGATTATGGCCCCGGCATTAGCGAAAAAGATTTACCTCATATCTTTGAAAGATTTTATAAAGGGGCAAGTTCATCTTCCGATAGTATCGGCATCGGACTGTCTCTTGCCAAAAAGATTATTGAGAGTAATAATGGTCTTATTATGGTAGATACTAGTAAGAAAGGCACCACTTTTACCATAAAGTACTTCTATTAAGGAAACTTTACTATTCTGATTAAATATGGTATTTTGGTGTTGAGGTGAAAAACTATATGCAAAAGAATCTAATTACCAAGATTATCTTAGCGCTTCTTCTTATCGGTTTAATTATTACCGTGGTAAT
Source organism: uncultured Bacilli bacterium (assembly GCA_934098445.1). Classification (GTDB taxonomy): domain Bacteria; phylum Bacillota_I; class Bacilli_A; order RF39; family UBA660; genus CAG-605. The sequence goes on along the minus strand of CAKOOW010000003.1, from coordinate 16,468 downwards.
CCTAGGTATTAAGTTAAATCAGAAAGATGAAGTAAAAGTCTATGCACTAAAAGGGGAGAGCGAGAATTTTTCTTATACTGATGGTCTTTTCCTTAACTCATCTATTCAAAATATCTTCTCTTATGGAACTTTCCATATTAAGAATACTAATATTAAAGATGAAGATATCATAGCCATTGAATTTAAGATTGATGATGATTTTCTAAGTGGTCAAAACTCTATTCCCCTAGGCAATTTAATTGAAAGTGCTAAGTACAAGGAATTATTTAAAAAAGAAGATTATACGGATAGTAAGTTTACTATTACGGTTACTTATTTTCTTGCTGATAAGACTACTACTGAGATAATAGACTTAACAAAAGAACGTCTCCTAGATAAGAATAATATCCAAGAAGAGGAAAATTCTATTGGCATAGATAATTCTAGTGATAACGAGGGAAAAAAACTCTATGAAGAACAAGCTCTGAAAGCTCAAACTCTTCTTAATAAAGGTTTTACTTATAACGGCCGTTACCAGTTAGAACGTAAGCTTGATGATGGTAGTAGAATCTCTCTAAGAACTGATGGTAGTAATTTCGTTTACTATAATAAAGACCATAATTATCGAGTAGAATCCTATATTATGCATAATATTCATACTTATACCGATGATGAAATGTCATTTAGTTATAATGCTGATACTAAAGAGATTACTTGTCATAGTAAGAAGTGTCCAAATGATGCTTATGAAGATATTAAAGACTATTTAGAAATTTATAACTCCTTGTGGAATTAATAAAGGCTTAATAGTCTTTTTTAGTTCTAAAGAGATAGCTATCACATAAAATTAGGTAGTAAGAGAGTGTGATAAGATGAAAGATAATGTAATAATTCCCTTAGCGACCCGTGGTAATGGGGATATTTATTTAGGCGTAGTAGGAGCCGTTAGGACGGGTAAATCTAGTTTTATTAAGAAAGTTATTGAGAACTTAATTGTTCCTAATATTGAAGATGAAACCCAAAAGAAAAGATGTCTTGATGAAATACCGCAGAGTGCAGGTGGTAAAAATATTATGACAACGGAGCCTAAATTTGTTCCTAGTAATGGCGCCAATATTAAGATTGAAGACTTCAGTTGTAATGTTAAACTTATTGACTGTGTAGGTTATGTTATACCAAATGCTACCGGTTACGAAGATGAAAATGGTAATCCTAGAATGATTATAACTCCCTGGTTTTCGGAACCCATTAGTCTTGAAGAAGCCGCCTCTATTGGAACTGAAAAAGTCATTAAAGACCATTCCACTATTGGGATCGTAGTTACGACAGATGGCACCATTGGGGACCTAAAGAGAAGTGACTACATTGAAGCTGAAGCCCGTTGTATTACTGAATTAAAAAATATTGGTAAACCCTTTATTGTCATATTAAATAGTAAAACTCCTAGTAGTAAGGAATGCTTAAGTATTGCTAAAGAAATCAAAGAAAACTATGACGTTCCAGTTATGCCTTTATCTGTTTTAGATATGCGAGAGGCTGATATCTATGAAGTCTTAAAGACAGCGTTATATGAGTATCCGGTTTTAGATATTGAATTTTCCATACCAGAGTGGGTATCCATCTTAGATAATAAAAATGATATTAAGAAACACTACTTAGAACTTATTAGAAATAGTACTTTAGAAATTAAAAAGTTAAAAGATGTTGATAACTTAATTACTTATTTTGAAAATTCTAAATACATTAATAAAGCCTATATTAGTAAGCTAGATAGTGGGACAGGTACAGTTATGGTTAACCTAGACTCTTCAGATGAACTATATAATGCGACTTTACAAGAATTCATCGGTAGTGAAGTTACGACCAAAGCTTCCATGTTAAAAGTATTTGCTAGTTATAAAGATAATAAAATTGAGTTAGATGGTATAAAAAATGCCTTAAAACAAGCTAAATCAACCGGATACGGAATAGTTTACCCAAGTCTTAAAGATATGAAATTAGATACTCCAGAAGTTATTAAACAAGGTAGTCGTTATGGGGTAAAATTACGAGCCGTTGCTAGTTCTATCCATTTAATGCGGGTAGATGTTACCTCAACCTTTGAACCAATTATTGGTAGTGAACTCCAAAGTAAAGAGTTAATCAATTATATCATGAAAGACTATGAGACAGACCCTCAAAGTATTTGGAAGAGTGAAATCTTTGGCCGCAGTCTAGATACTATCGTTCAAGAAGGTATTCAAGCTAAATTATCCATTATGCCTCAAAATACCCGTTATAAGTTAAGTCAAACTGTTACGAAGATTGTCAACAAAGGCGCTAATAACCTAATAGCTATCGTTATTTAGTGTCTAATAAATGTCAATTATAAATAAAAAATCCTTAAAATAAGACTAAAAATAAGTATAATTAGCCTTATTTTTTTATGAATTCCAAGAAAATTACAGGAAAATGGGGTAAATATCATTTTTTCCCTTGATTTACCTTATCTATTTGTGCTAAATTTTATATGTAAGGATTGTAGTCCTTATAACATAATTACATTATAATAGGAGGACATAATTATGGGAAAAACTGAATTAGTTGAATTTATTGCTGCTAAAGCAGGTTTAACAAAAGCTGATGCTCTTCGTGCTGTTGATGCTTTTCAAGAAGGCGTAGTAGAAGGACTTAAAAAAGAAGGAAAGGTTAGTCTAGTTGGTTTCGGTACATTTAGTGCTAAAAAACGTGAAGCTAGAGATGGAATTAATCCATTAACTAAAGAAGCTTTACATATTCCTGCTAAGACTGTTGCTTCATTCAAAGCAGGTTCAAAATTAAAAGACGCTTTAAACTAATTTAATTTTAAGAGACTGATTGTAAATATTAGTCTTTTTTTTGACTCTATTTTATGGTATACTTCCAAGTAGAAGATAAGAGGTTGTTATGAAGAAGAAAAGTAGGGTTAAAAGTGCTTTTACAATCCCTGAATTGTTGGCAGTTATTGTCATTTTAAGTATTTTAGTTCTAATATCGGCTGCTACTTATAATGGTATTAGTGCTCGTATTAAGAAGACCGCTCTTGAGGAAAAAATAAAGTATTTAGAGGAAAAAGCTTATAATTATGCTACTGACTATGATATAGAAGATACAACTACTAGCGTTAATAATCTTTTGCATCTTGGCTATGTCAATGCTGATCACCCTGAAAATCCAGAGTATCAGAAAGTTGATAATCCTCTTACCGGTGGTTTCTTAGACTGTATGACTTTTATGATTAAAAAAGACTTAGCAGACTATAATATTACCTATGATTTAGATAGTTCATGTGATATGGTAACGACGGAAGAACAACAAAATAGTCTAAAAATCCATAAATATATTAAAGAAAATGATACTTATCAAGAGATTTTAGATGATGATACATGGGTTAATAAGCCTATCTATGTTCTAGTAGATTTTAAAGAAGCTAATTTTAGTCTTTCGGATAATAAAATAACTTATCAATTAGGACCTATTAGTGAAGAGAAAACTACTGATATCCCTGGAAGCTCCTCTAAAAGAATTATTTGTGATACGATTAATACTGATGAGCCGGATACAACTTGTCTTAATGTTTATAAAGCCTCATCAAGTTTACTTCTTAATACTAAATTAACTGTTAAGATGAATATTACTTATTTAAATAATATTACTTATGAAAACACCACTGGTTTAGCAGCAGTTAAGACTAAGTTAAAGTATGATATTGAAAAACCAAGTCTATCTTATAGTACTTCTTCTTCTTATACGAAAGGTAGTGTTCCTGTATCTTTAAGGGCTAGTGATGGGGAAGGTTCAGGAATAGCGGGTTATTATTTTGATGATGTTGATATTACAAGTAATGATGAATTTCGTTCTTCAAATGAATTTACGGCACCAAAGAACGGGACTTACTATGCTTATACGCTTGATAAAGCTGGTAATCGCTCAGATGGAGTTATTATCAAAATAAATAATATTGATACTGATGGACCTAGTATTAAACTAGATTATGAACGTCGAAATAACTGGACAATGCAAGATTTTAATTTGACCTTTGGATGTGATTCTGATAGTAAAACTGGTTGTCAAGATGAGGTCATCTATTCAATTTATGATACTTCTAATGGCAATCGAGTTCCTATAAAAGAAAATGTTGTCGTTAAAGCAAGAACCGTTTCTTATACTATCAGTGTTCCTAATGATAAGTATATTAATACGATTGATTTAGTCTTTACGGTTAAAGATAATCTTAATAATCAAGTTACCAAAGAAGTTAAAGGAATTAAAGTCTTAATTGATAAAGTAAATCCGAAGGCTACTATTAAGATAGATAAATCTGAAGATAGGGGATTGATTCGTCTAAAGGGATATTGGTTTACTATTACTGTTTATTCTGAGAACACCCCTCCAAGTGGAATTAATTCTGATCGTTATGGTTTTTCTACTAGTAAAACTAATCTTGATGAATTAAAAAATATGTCAGCCGATGAATCCGATAAATATTTCTTTAGTGGACAAACTTATTCTTATTACTTAAAGAAAAAACAAAGCCGGACTTTTGCTGCTCGCGTCGTTTCCAAAAGTGGAGTTGCTGGTTATACTGGCGGACAGACCAATGGCAAAGGCTGCACTAATTATTTAGGCTATACTATCATTGGTGGTTTAATTGGTGGCCTTATTGGTGGTTTTATCGGTTGGGCTTTGTGTGCTCATAAATAGGAGGATTTATGAAAAAGAAAGGAATCTTAATTGGCATTTTTGCTCTAATAATTATCATCTTTCTGGGAATTTTATATTTTAATGATGATACTAGAATATATAAAGAGACAGTAAATGCTACTTATGCGGCTTTAGATAACACCTTAGATAAATATCAAAATATAATTGGCTTTCTTAATGAAGATAAAAAAATGTCTTTAGAGCTTAATGATTCTAAAGAAAAATTTAATTTAGATTTACTGTTAAGTTCTCAAAATGAAAATATTTATGCTAATTTGAAATATCATAATCAAGACTGGGCTTATCTTTATACTAATAATACTTCTTATCTAAAGAAGAATAATATTTATCAAGCTTTTGATTATGAAATTAAAGAATGTGAAGAGTGTAGTCCTACTTCTTTAAATACTATTTTAAGTAATACTTTTTCTCCCAGTAATGTTACATCTAAAGATTTAAAAGTTATCTTAAAAGATTTAAAAACTACTATTAATAAAGCTTGGCATCAGAATTATATTACTAAAAGAAAAATAAAGGGTAATAATAATACCGAGATACTATACTCTTATTTAATTAATAAAAATTCTTTTGGAGATTTAATTACAAAGATTAATAATAATAAGTCTTTGAAAGATAATATCTTTAAGACCTTTCCTAATCTTTTAAGTAATTATGGTATAACTAAAGAAAATTTTAGTGAATTAAAAGATAATGATATCCTAGGAACTTTAAATATTCATAAGATTAATAAAAAAGTTACGAAAATAGAATTAACTATTCAAGATGGTTTTAGTTTAACTATTGATTTAACTAAGACTTTAACTATCTACTATAAAAGTAATTCTCTTAGTTTAAGAAGTATAATTGGCCCTAATAATAGTAATATTGTTTTATATAGTAGTAATAATAAATCTTTAGAATTAAATATTAAAGAACAACAAAATTCTACTTTACTAGAATATAATATGTATAATAATTTAAATACTAATAAAGGTTCAATTGAAATAAATAAAGATAATGTAAATCTAAAGACAAGTAAATTCAATTTGAATATAAATTATCAAGAAAATAATAATCTTACTTTACCAGAAAATATAAAATCTGATAAAATGGATACTAAGGAGGTAGAAGATTATTGGGATGAATTTAAGGCTGTTTTTACAGAAAATACTATCTTTAAAGAAGTAATAGAATATTTACAAGACTTAGAGGTCTTAGAAAGAGGATAATATGAAAAAGAATAAAGGATTTACTATTCCTGAACTCTTAGCAGTCATTGTCATATTGGGGATTTTAATGACTGTGGCCGCTGCTAGTTATAACGGAATAAGTAAAAAAGTCAAAGAAAATAGTTTGACTCAAAAAATAAACTATTTACAAGAAAAAGCATATGAGTATGCTAGTGATAATAATGTCAAAAGTGCGACTATTTCAGTTGCTCATCTAATCGAATTAGGTTATATTACTGCTGATCATCCAGAAAATGCTGCTATGGAAAAAGTTGATAACCCTGTTAATGGGGAATACTTAGACTGCGTAACCTTTGATATAGAAAAAAATATGGACGATTATAATGTTAAAACTAATTTAGAAGGTAACTGTGAAGTCGTTTTAAGCGAAGAAAGAGAAGCTAAAGTTACTATGAGTAAGTATGTCAAAGTAAACGGTACTTATCAACCAGTAAGTGACTGGGTTGGGCAAAATGTTTATGTAATGGTAAAATTAGATAGTAGTCTTAATCTCGCTAAATATCCATTAGTTAATAATCAAATGACTTATACTGTTGGCGGTAGTAGTTATAATAAGAGTGGTACTTATTGTACTGATATTGCGATGAATGATTCATCTAACTGTAATAATATTTATGAAGTAAGTACAGATTTAATTTATAATAATAAAGTTACTGCGACTTTAGAATTTATAGATAGAGAAAAAGAAAATAGTACTTTTAAGATTATTAAGGAAGCTGAAGTTAGAATCGATAAAGAAAAACCTAATCTAAAAGTTACATTTAATACAGCTTATACAGGAGATAGTGTTCCCGTAAGTCTTGTTGGTGAAGATGGTGGCGGTTCCGGTATTTATGGATATTACTTAAGTAAAAATCCTCTACCAAATGCTGCAACTAAAGACTATTTTACTCGTATTAATGGCAGTGATGGTAAGTATAATTATGAAACTCATGTTAATGAAAATGCTACTTATTATGCTTATACCATTGATAATACTGGTAATATTTCGGATAGAGAAACTATTGTTATAAATAATATTGATACTTCCGGTCCTGAACCATTTGCTAATTTTGATAGTAATAAGCCTTGGACTAATGATGAAACTCTAACTGTTGGTTTTGGTTGTCAAAAAGATACTAAAAATGACCAAACTGGTTGTGCTGATAAAGTTACATACTCAGTTTACGATATATCTAATGGCTCTAAATCAACAATTGTAAAAGATGTGACAGTAAATGCCCGTAGTGTATCTTATACTTTCAAAGTAGATATTGGCAAAAATTTACGTACTGCTCGTATTGTATTTACTATTTGGGATAATTTAGGTCATTCTACTAATCATACTTATGATATTCCCGTTAAGATTGATAGGGTAACGCCTGATATCAAGATAGATATTGATAAAAGTCGTGATTCTGGGTGGTTTGGTTTTGTAACTTATGGTTATAATTACTATTTTACATTAGATATTAAAAACTCTGATAAGATTATAAGTGGTATTAAGACGGCTGGGTTCTGGCAGACTAGTACTAAAGTTGAGGAGTTTGAAAAGGATCCATATAATCCTTATTGGGATAGCGTCTTTGGAAATAGTACTTATTGGAGTACCTATGTATCCAAGGGTAGTGAAATACGTTTTGCCGGTCGAGCTGTTACCGGAGCTGGAACGCCAAGATTTGCAACTGCCGTTGCTACGGGTAAAGGTTGTACCGATTATGTTGGTTCTGCCGTTGCGGGTGGCGCTGTTGGTGCTGGTGTTGCAGGAGTAGCAATTCTTTTAGGAATTTTGGGTGGCCCCGTTGGTTGGGGACTTGCCGGAGGCGGTCTTTTAGGGGCTATCTTTGGAGCTGGCGCTTGTGCCGCTAATTAGAAAGGAAAGAAGAAAATGAAAAAGCAAACTAAACAAGATTTTATTATAATCGGTAGTATTCTTCTTTTCTTACTACTCGGTTTAATAGTTTATATAAATTTAAATGACAAAGTAAAACCTTTTAAAATGGTTATTACTAAGTCTTTTGATTATCTAGATAAGGGGGTAGAAGCTTTAAAGAATGCCCCTGATATTATGAAAGATAATCAAGTTTCTTTAGAACTTACTGACTCTAAAGAAACAATTAACCTTAATTTAGATTATTCTCCTAAGAGTAAGTATATTAAATTAGATACTGCTCTTGGCGATAATAAATTAACCTACTATTATCAAAACAATAATAGTTATATAAAAAGTCCTAGTCTTACTAATACTTACAGTGTTAATTATAATTTTAGTGCTTGTAATGATACGGAGTGTTTAGATAATGTAGCTAATATTAATGATATTATCGAAAATAGTTTTTTAACTCCTAATATTAATTATAATATTCTTAAAGAAACTGAGAGTTCTTTAAAGAAAGTGATGTTAAAATCTCTAGAGAAAAGATATATTACTAAGAAGAATATAACTACTAGTATTAATAATAAAGATACTAAAGTTACTAAGTATTCTTATGTCTTAAATAAAAGTTCTTTAACTAGTGTTATTAATAATATTAATAATAATAAAACTCTTAAAGATAATTTATTTACTTTATTTGGTAATTATTTTGCTTCCGCTGGTATTACTAAAGATAATTTTAAAGATATAATAGGGACTAAAGATGATTTTGGTACTTTAAATATCTATATGACTGGTAATCGTATTGCTAAGGTAAATCTAAGTATTGTTGAGGGAATTAATATAACCGTTAATATTAATGATAATTTAACGACAATTGATTATACATTATCTAATGAAATCTCTGGAAAAATAACAATCAATAGTAATACACATAAGACTAATATAGCTTATTATTATAAAGGTAATAATTCCATAGTATTAGATGCTTCGATGGAAAATAAACTACTAAGTATTGATTATAATATATATGTAGGGGATAAGAAATATACTGGTACTATGAGTAATGAAACTTTAGAAGATAGTAGTGATTCTTTGAAAGGTATCTTAAAGATAAATGATATTACTCTTAAATATGCTTTAAAATCTCTGGATAATTTAGCTAAAGATGAGATTACTAATTATACTACGGATTTTAATGATAATGATAAAAAAGCCTTAAAGGATATTATTAGTACTTTTGAAAATGATAATCTAATTAAGAGTATTATAGAGGGAATAAAAGCTTTAGAAAATTAACTTCTAAAGTTTTTTCTATTTTCCACTAAATTCCATTATAAAAAGAGTAAATCCTCCTCATAATATAATTGAGGTGATGAATATGTGGCCTAAAATGGTCTCAACTAAAGACTTAGCCTATCTAGAAGATATGTTAAGCTGGAATAATACTCTAAAGAGTAAATTAATCTATTTCATCGATGAATGTTTCGATGAAGACTTATGTCCTTACTTAGAGAAAGTAATTAATACTGTGGATAATAATATCAAAGGATTAACCAAAGTCTTAGAAAGTGGGGAAAAGTATGGAAAGTAAAGCCATGTTAGATGATGTCTTAGCAAGTATTAAGAATATGGTTGTTAACTATAGTATTGCTTTAAATGAAGCATCAAGTGAATTTATTTATAAAGAATATTTAAAAGAGTTCATGGAACTTTCTAGTCTAGCAAAAGAGCTATATAATTTAGAATATTCCCTAGAATGGGTAACTCTAAAAGAAGCAAATAGTAAAGATATTAAAACTCTTCTTACGAAACAAAATAATTAAAATAATTAGCACTTAATACTTGACAGTGCTAATAAAAGGTGGTATAACATAATCGTAAGGAAAAAAGATATCCTTACTAGGTATAATATTGTATTAGTGAAAGGAAATGATTTATATGATGTTAGTACCAAATAGAGATTTTGATTTATTTGATGATATTTTTGGAGATCCATTCTTTAGAAAAAGCGAAAGCAAAATGATGAAGACGGATATCCGTGAAGATAAAGATAATTATGTGATAGATATTGATCTACCAGGCTTTGATAAAAAGAATATTAAGATTGATATTACCGATGGTTATCTAACTATTAATGCGAAAGTTAATAATGAAGAAAACGATAACAAGAAAGGTAAATACATTAGAAAAGAAAGATATTACGGTGAATGCTCACGTAGCTTCTACATTGGCGATGAAGTAAAACCAGAAAATGTTAAAGCTAATTTCAAGAATGGTATTTTAACTTTAGAAGTTCCTAAGGTAGAAAATAAAGGAAAATTACCAGAAAAGAAATACATTGAAATTGGTGAATAAAGGGACATCCAAGAGGGTGCCTCTTTTCTTTTTTGTAAACTTTTTTTCACAAAAACCGCTTGACTTTAGTAGACAATAATGATAACATATGGAGAAATTGAGGGGATGAATGGGTTTATGGAAATTTTAAATTATGGAAATATTGATTATTGGAAACTTTTAGATTTACCTAGTGTCGATAGTAAGCATCCGGTGGCTAAGGATACTACCTTAATGATGATTAAGTATGCTTTTATTAGTCGTTTTGCTATTGTTAAGACTCTAATTGAAAAGCATGATTGTACTTATGATTATAGTACGCTATTAGATATTGTTAATGCGTATGCTAATCTTAGTAATCCTGAAAAGTTTTACAAATATAATTGTTATAGACAAGAAGAATGTGCTTATGATATTTCTGATGAATATTATGGTTATGAAAATGTCTTTACTAAAGATTTAAGTGCTGATGATCAAAATATTTTTGTGGAGTTTATTTGGACTCAAATAAATTACTTTTCTGATTTAATTCAAAAATGCCAAATTACTTCCAAAAAAGAACTTAATGTTTTACAAGCTTTGGAACTTGCCTTAAAAGAGACTTATTTAACTGAAAGTTCGAAAAAAGTTAAAGATGACAACAATCTAACTCATAAATTAAAATAGACTATTTACTATCTTGGTAAGTAGTTTTTTTATGTTATAATTCTCTTAGAGAGAGTGTTGTTTTATGAATAGTATATTAAATGTTAAAGAAAAACCGGTGCTAAAATTTACCGATACCATCAAAATAGAAGATTTACTTCGAGCATCCCAATGTTTTCCTAGAATTTATTGGGCTTTAGTAGGGCGTTATCTTCTAATCTATAGTTTTATCCCTCTTATCTTTGGGGCTTATTTTCGCAGTCTTATTATCTTCTTAATAGTCTTATTTATCATAGGACTATACGTTTTAGTTAAAATTAAACTAGAGTATAATAAAATCTTAACGAAAGAATTTACCCAAAAATATCCTGAGAAAGAGTATTATACTAATGAATATAATTTCTATAGTGATTATTTTATTATGGCTAATGAAACTCAAGCTTCTAAGTATTACTATAAAGACTTTACTAAGTTTATAGAAACTAATCTTAATATTCATCTGGAGAATAAAAAACTTAATATAGTTATTACTTTTAATAAGTCTGAATGTCCTTTAGAGCTTATTCCTCTTCTTAAAGAAAAATTAACTAATTTAGAAACAAATCCTCAAAAGAAAATATTTAATATTTCTGATAAAAGGAAGAGTAATGCTATTCTTACGATTTTATTTGTCTTATCTATTTTAAGTATCTATGGAGCCTTATTCTGTGTTTTAAAGACTAGTGGTAATAAAGATCCATTAGATATGGAAAAGAATATGTGGATTTTATATACTTGGTTACCAATTCCTCTTCTTTCGATTATTATGGGCTTTAGATATCAGCAATCTAATGAAAGTGCTAATAAGAATATCATCGTTGGGATTCTTGTTTCTATCTTTTTACTAATCTTTGGTTCTTTTAGTTTTCTTTTTAATGATGATCTATCTTTTGAATATGATACTATAATGAATATTAATCGTTCTCGAGAACTTCATATGAATGTTAGTTATCCTGGTAACTTAGGTCTTAAGACTTCTAATTATAAAGTGACTATTGTTACTTATCAAAGTGATGAAATCCCTACTATTGAAGAACAAATTAAAAATAACTCCCATTGGTTAAAACTATCTGATATCAAAGAATATTTAAAAGAAAATCTTCCTTCTAAACTAATGACTTCTAAAGATGCTTATTATCTTATCTATAATAAAACCTCTAATGAATATAATAGTATTCTAGAAGGAGAAAACGAGATAGAAGTAATTATCTTTAATCCAAGTACATATTCCCTAGAAATACATACCTTCACCTTAGAAAAGTAATATTTTTAAGAAAAAATTTCTTTAGCAACTAAAATTCTCAATAATTCAACCTAAAAGTGGTAGAGGGCAACCAGTAGAATGATATACAATTTTCTTAGAAAAGGAGAATTTTTATGAATAGTACATTAGCAGAAAACTTAAAAAAAATCAGAAAGAAACATAAACTTAGTCAAGAAGACTTAGCTAGTACCTTAGGAGTATCAAGACAAGCCATTAGTAAATGGGAGTCCAAAGTAGCCTATCCCGAGATGGATAAAATAATGATGCTTTGTAATAAGTTTAATCTTAATATAGATGATTTACTCCATAAAGATATCGAAGCTATTGAAGATAAGAAAATATCAAAGAAAGTATTTGATAATTATCTTGATAAAGTTTTTAACTCTATTACTGATAGTATTGAATTGTTCTACCGAATGACCTTAAAATCTAAAGTAAAACTAATCTTTGAGACTATTATTATCATTAGTATCTTGTTTATCATTTGGTTACTAGGAGCCCATCTGGGTGACTTTCTAGTCTATTATCTTTTAAAGAATATAAATCACTCGGTATATAAATTTATCTATAATACCTTAGGAAGTCTTTACTTACTCTTAGGCCTTCTCTTTAATCTTATAATTATTATTAAACTTTATAAGTCTAGGTACTTATCTAGTTACCAGAGTGTTTTAAAAGAGAAGTCTTTAGAAGACTATAAGTCCCTAGAACTAATTAAAACTCCTAGAATTATTATTAAGAATACTAGTTCTAATGATGATTATTTCTTTAAGATAATCTATAATCTTTTAAAAGGAATAATCAAAGGAATAGCCTTCTTCCTAGTAGTTTTAATATCTATAGGGTTAGTATTATTATGTATTAGTCTTATGATATCTTTCTTAATAACTAAATCCGGTCTTTTCTTCATAGGTATCTTAGGAAGTATAATCTCTTTAAGTGTTATTAGTATTATGATTATCCTAGTCTTATTAAACTTTATCTTTAGTAGAACTAGTAATATGAAAATAATAATTAATATGTTCTTAATAAGTCTTATCATCTTTGGTATCTCTAGTGGTTTAGCTATTACTAGTATATTAAATTTTAAAGATAGTTTAACTAATCTTAAGTATGTAGATACCAAAGATATAGAAGTATCTATGGATAATAACTTATCTTTAAATAATCTAAGTAAGATAGAATATATTGAAGATAATAGAGATAATCTAAGAATAGAATATCAAATAAATAAAGCCTGTACTCTAGATTACTTAAATATCCATGGTAGTCTAAAACTATATAGTAGATGTTCAAATAAGAAGGAATTATTTAAAGAATTATTAAATAGTCTTAATAATCAAGAAATCTATAACTTTGAAGATACTATTCATGAGATTAGTAATATCAAAGTCTATGCTAGTCCTGAAAACATTATAATCTTAAAAGAAAATAGTAAATAAAAACCATTAACTAAAAGTTCAAAGTTAATGGCTTTTTTCATCTTCTTTAAATAATTCATTAATATCAATATTTAAAACGGTCACAAAACGCCATAAGGTACCAAGTGAGAAGGTTTGATGATTTTTACTTTCAATATTAGAAATAAACTGAGTAGAGTAGGACATCTTTTCTGCTAACTGCTCTTGGGTATAGCCTTTTTCTTTACGGATTCTCTTAATATTTTTACTTACTAATTCATAAACATAGTTTTCATCACTACGATCAAACATATCCTCACCACCAATCAATAATTGTATCTATCTGCTATTAATAATTTTCTCATTTCTTTAGAAAAATATACTTACTCCATTCGAGTAAGTTATGCTATAATAAGATTAGAGATAAAGATGTTTATCTTTAATTAAAAAGTATGCTTGTATAGGTATTTTTTGATTTAGTAGTGAGTAGTGAAAGGAGGTATAAAATGAATAATGATAAAAAATTTTGTGAATTCTGTGGCAATGAAGTTTACATAGATGCTGTAATGTGTCCTAAATGCGGGCGTCAACTAGAAGAATTAAAGTCGGATGCTGATAAAAAAAGTTCTAATCCTCAGATAATTATTAATAATAATAATCAAAATAATAATCAAGTCATTGGGGGTAATGTCAGAAAATGCGATAAATGGGTAGCATTTTTACTGTGTTTTTTCTTAGGCTATTTTGGCGCTCATAAATTTTATGAAGGAAAAACAGGAACAGGAATATTATATTTATTAACGTTTGGTTTATGCGGTATCGGTTGGATTATTGATACCATTGTAATTCTATGTAAACCAGATCCATATTACGTTTAGAAAAAGAGGTAAAGAGGTAAAATGAAGTTTTGTAAGTATTGTGGAGAACAAATTCCTAAAGAAAGTATTGTTTGTCCCAAATGTGGTCGACAATTACAAGTCGTAAAGGAAAATAAAGAAATAAAAGCAGAAGTAAAAGAAAATTCGCAAATAAGTGAAAAAAAGAAATTCTATGCAGAAACATGGTTTATGTGGGTAATGCTTATTGTCTTTGCACCCGTTGGTATCTTTTTTATGTGGAAATTTCATCCGGAAATGAAAAAGAAGACTAAGGTTATTTTAACGATAGTCTTTGCATTTATATTTTTGATTTTTATATCTGTAAATAATAGCGATAATAATTCTTCTGATACCGGCACTAATACGGGTACTAGTACAGGAACTGAAAACAAACCAGCAACGCCAAAAGCTGAAGTTACTGTTATCGATTTTAGCACGATGACTGAAGATAGTATTAATTCTTGGTGTACTGAAAAGAAAGTTAAATGTAACATTACTAGTGACTATTCGGATACCATTCCTAAAGGAGGTTTTGTTAGTCAAAGTGTCACTATTAATGCAGTAATTCATGAAGGGGATAAAATAACAATTATCTATTCTTTAGGAAAGAAACCAACAACTGGAGAAACTAATGCTTTGAAAAAGGCCGAAACATATTCTTCTGTTATGCATATGTCCAAGAAAAGAATTTATAAACAACTTACTTCTGAATATGGCGAAGGTTTTACTGCTTCCGAAGCTCAATATGCTATAGATAACATTAAAGCAGACTGGAACGCCAACGCTTTAGCAACCGCTAAGAATTATCAAGAAACAATGAGTATGTCTAAATCAGCTATATATAAACAACTTACTTCTGAATATGGTGAAGAATTCACTAAAGACGAAGCCCAGTATGCAATAGATCATTTAGATGATTAACAAAAAAGGCATTTAAGGTCCATAATGACCGTAAATGTCTTTTTAAGTGTGCTGCATACAGTATATAAAGTTTTGGGAAAAATATCAATCGATTCGTTCACTTTCCGTTCACATCGGCTCTTTTTGTCACTTTTTAAAGAAAAAGCTATAAATTTATCTTGGATTGGAGCGAATCACATACAAGTTACGAACTAAATTCTCTTTCTAAAAACATTATATACAAAATTTTCCCAAATTTCATTGAAAGTATATAAAGTTATCAAATTAAATGATATAATTTGTTTGAAATTACAAATAACTTATTTTAAGGATGTGGTTATATATGTTAGATATTAATTTTAATCAGATTATTGAAATGATTGAAAAGCGAAAAAATAATGCTTACAGAAAAGTAAATGAAGAAATGATTTATTGTATTTAGAAGTTGGTAAATTCCTATATGAACTAAAAGAAAATAGTAATTATGGAGATAAAAAAACAACAAAAGCCTCATATTTTATGAAAAATAATTATCCTAACATAAAGGGATTTACTAAAAGAAATATAGGACGTATGATTCAATTTTATAATACTTATAGGGATGATGAGATTGCGACACCATTGGTGACGCAATTGTCATGGACAAACAATTTGCTGATTTTAAGTGGAGCTAAAAGCAAAGAAGAAAGACATTTTTATTTAAAATTGTCTATTAAAAATAATTATTTAAAAAGAAAAAATGAATTTATATTTAGAAGCACTAGATAGAGATGTGAAAAAAGAACAAGAGAATCCAAGCGTTGGTATTATACTTTGCAGTTCTAAAGATAAAGATGTTGTTGAATATTCAATTAGTAAAAATATGTCTCAAACTATGATTTCTGAATATAAGTTAAAATTAATTGATAAAAAATTATTAGAAACAAAACTTAAAGAAATGAAAAATTTGATAGATAATGATGATAAATAGTAATTTGTTGAAATGGAGGATTGATTATGAAAAAAACATTATTTGCTATTTTAGTGTGTGGGGTTATGGTATTAGTAATGACTGGCTGTGGAAAGTCAAAACAAAATAATCAAGATGATATTCATACTTTTGCGGGAACTATAATAGATTGTGAAGAAAAAACTATGATTGTTAGCCCAAATGAAAATGAAGAAGAATATAAGTCTAGTGATAAATTTAGAATTGAATA
>CAKOOW010000002.1 GCA_934098445.1 uncultured Bacilli bacterium | reverse complement strand
TTTAAATCTTCTTGTAACTCTTTTAATCTCTCCGTTCTTCTAGCTACTAAGATTAAATCCCAGTCTAAAGATGCTAAATACCTAGCCATATCTCTTCCTAATCCACTAGAAGCTCCTGTTATTAATGCTTTCATATGTACCTACTTTCATCTTTAGTATATCATATTTCCTTAATATCATTTATAATTATCTTGGTGATAATATGTATCTTGTTTATTATTATTTATTTATAAATATTATTAGTCTCTTTCTCTATTCTTTAGATAAATACTTAGCTATTAAAAGAAAAAGACGTATTCCTGAAAAAACTCTTCTTCTTTCTACTATTCTAGGAGGAATAATAGGTACTACTATAGGAATGTATCTTTTCCATCATAAGACTAAAAAGTGGTATTTTAAGTTAAATATAGTCTTAAGTATTATTATTCATTTTCTGTTATTATATTTATATATGAATAAAACCTGGTAGACTTTTATCTATCAGGTTATTTAATTAACTATTCTTTATCTTCTTAATATCTTCTAAAGACATATTAATCATTTTAGCAATCTCTTCCACTTTAAAACCGGCATTCAAGAGATTCCTAATAATTGTTGTCTTATCTTGTTGTAAGGATTCTTTTTCTTTAGCTAAATCATTTGATTTTTTATCCAAATCTTCTGATTTTTTGTCTAAATCCTCTGACTTCTTGTCTAAATCCTCTGACTTTTTATCCAAATCTTCTGACTTTTTGTCTAAATCCTCTGACTTCTTATTCAAATCTTCCTCTTTTTCATTAAGCTCTTTAACCCATGTGTTTTTAACCATTTCATCATTACTAAGTTTAGTATATAAGGCTATGTTTTTTGAATCATGCGACAATTCATAAACACGGTCAACAAAAATTTTTGCTTTTTCTTTTCCCATAAGTTTTTCAGCCCTTTCTTTGAAAGTTGATAAATCCTCAGTATTCATTAACTGACACCAAAGAAATACTTTTTTTTCTCTCTCATCAAGACAAGTATACCACATTTTATTAGTAAATTTCATTGAAATATTGTATACAAGATCATCATCATCTACAATTCCATCTTGATCTACTAACTGACTTATGGAAACTAGTCTCTTTTTTTTACTATCAAAATTATTAAAGTTGATTTGGACCAATTTGGCTATATTACTATAATCCGTATCTCCTAATCTTAGATTATCACTTTCAATTCGACCTCTATATACTTTATTTCTTCGTAACATCGAAATATCCGTATTCATCTCAATATTATAATATTCGCCATTATACTTTAATAAAATATCTACTTTATTAAGCATTTCTTTCTTTTGATAGATTTTTAAATCTCGGTTTAAATACTCGATATTTCCTTCTAAATCCCTAAGATCTAAATTAGTAACATCTGCCAGTAATATATTAGTAGCAAAGCTCAAATTTTTATCCCCAAATACTTGGCAAAACATGAAATCGTAACACAAGCCAATTATCTTATCTTCTGGAATAGTTTTCCACCTTACTCTTTTTCTTATTTTTTCTATACTTTTTTGCATATAATCATCAACTACCTTTCACTTGTTATGCAATTTGTAAGAATGAGAAAAATTACCCTTACATATAGATATATTGGCGGTCGATGGCGATTTTTTTTCAAAAATTCCAAACTTTTTTATAATTTCAGCAATTTTTACACTTACTTTACACAATTAGTCTTAAAAAAGAGCCATTTCTGACTCTTAGATTACCGCTGCAAGTTGTGGATACATTTGTTTCTTTCTTGATACCATACCATCAAGATATGTACCTTCAACTAAATTACTATCTTTATAAGCTTCTTTAATTAAATCATCATTACCAGTACTATAAATAACATATGAACCATTCTTCACAGGATCAGTAACAAATAAAACTGCTACTTTATAATTATTTCTAACGCACATATCATCTAAATGTTCAATATACTTATACATATCTTTAGCTATTTCTTCAAAATCCATAGTCATAACTTGTCCTATTCCTAAAGAAACATCTCCTAGTTTAAAGGTCTTAAAGTCTTGTTCAACTATCTCGGGAATAGTCATTCCTTTAATAGATGAACCAGCTTTTAACATAGCCATCCCATATTCTTGAATATCTAAATTAGCAATAGCAGCTAATTTACGAGCTACTTCTACATCCATCTCCGTAGTCGTTGGACTCTTTAATAATAATGTATCTGATAGAATAGCACTTAACATTAAACCCGCAATATTCTCAGGAATTTCAATATTATTTTCTTTATAGATTTGATAAATCAAAGTACAAGTACAACCTACTGGCATTGATCTAAATTGAATAGGCATTTGTGTACCCAAGTTACCTAGATTATGATGATCAATTATTTCCATAATATTAGCTTCTTCTAACCCATCAACACTTTGAGCTGGTTGATTATGATCTACTAAAATAACATTATATTTCTCATAGTTATTTTGATCTATTAATCTTAACATCCCAATACAAGTATTATCTTGTTCAACTATTGGATAGTTAGTATGACCATATTTATTGGAAATACTAACAAAATTATCACGATAATCAGAATCCGTAAACTTAATGGGATTGGGATTAATATTAACCGTCTCAATATAATTACATAACTTCATTCTATTAGCAGTCGCATAAGTAGAATCTGGTGTACTAATTATATTAACTTTATTCTTCTTAGCTTTTTCTAATAACTCTTCCGGGAATACTCTATCTCCGACAATAATAATTAATTTAACACCCTTATCAATTGCATAATCAATGATATATTGTCTATCAGCTACTATTAAAATATTACTATTATCAAGTTCTACTCTCTCCGTAAAAGTCTTACTCTTATAAGCAGCTGCAATTATATTACCCTTTATCTCATCATCAAATCTTAATATTTCTTTACCATCTAATACTTCTAAGATATTATCATAAGATGTATTTAATTCATATAAATCACCCTCTATAATATTCTTAGCCATCTCTTTAACATTAATATATCCCTTTAATTTATGATTCTCATCTACTAAAGGTAATCCTGTTACTCCTAATCTTTGTAACTCTTTAAATGTCTTTTCTATTGATGTATGTTCATTAATATACGCTTCTTTAAGATAAGCCATATCTTTAATCTCTACTTTTACATCATTAAGATATCTAGGTTCTTCTACTTTAAAATAATCTAAGACAAACTTAGTCTCTTTATTAATATTCCCTAATACTCTAGGTTCAGTCTCCCAACCTAACTTATTCTTTAGATAAGAATAACTAATTGAAGCACATACTGAATCTGTATCCGGTTTTTTATGTCCTATGACATATGTCTTCTTCATATAAATACACTTCCTCTTTGCTAGTGGTATTATAGCATAATTCCTCTTATTTAGTATATATCTTTCTTTAGAATTTAAAAAGAATAATAAACTCTACCTCTCTAGTATTTATTATTCTTTAATTTCACGGATGGAATGGATTACTAGCTGTCCCATCACCGTTATTTAGAATCTCAGAGCTTAGATTGATAACTGGGCGGACACCATAAGTATTGTAGACACTGTAGTAGTCGTTAGCATAACCGTCCGAAAAAACATGACGCCCATAAGCGCGGCTGCCGCTAAAATAATAAGGGGAAGATGTCCAATACTCATCACCAGTACGTAAATAATAATTAGAATTATAAGAATTCCATCCACCACCTAAAACTACTTCATCAGTTGTTACCAAACCAATCCCATATGTTAAGGCGCCATTTCCTTTAGAAGTATCACTTACAGTAAAAGCATCGTTTTTTTGCGGACATGTTAACATCATCTTATTGTTATTTGAAGTGTTTGCAAAGTTATACCAACGATAATAAGTGCTACTCTTTCCAGCACCTGTCCCACTATTATTGGGAGCAAAACTGCGGTCATTACAGAAAACATTATCAACTATATATTTTTCATTAGAGGTACCTTTAATATTATTTTCATACCAAGTATCTATATATGTTTTTATTGTGGAATTATTAATATTAGCATGTGTTTCAGCATATGTTGAAGCTCCAACTTTACCATACATATACCCTACATAAGCATTATCATTATAACTACTGTTGAAAGCACTTGTTCCTATTTGTCTATCGGTACTTGATTCACCATTAGCATGTGCTGATGTTCCATCATAAATTACTCTTACTGAGCCATCACCATTATATCTAATAATACGCCAATATTTATCAGCAAATAAAACATAATTATTTGTTACATTACCTCTAAAATAATAAGAATCACCATAGACATCTTTTGCTTTACATAAATATCCATAAGTATCTTCAGCTCCCGTTACAGTAACAGTTCCATCACTATTCATAGATGGACATCTTTGCATTTCATCTAAGTAAAATGTTTTACTTGCTATTGTAAAACTTTCTAGACTTTTAAAGTAAATATTACATCTACTTCTTGTACTCCAATTAGATAATTTAAGCCCCCATTTAACATTATCCCAACTGGCACTTTTATTATTATCACAAACAATTTTTTCAACAGCATAGCCACTACCTTTAGATGGTAATGTTGTTGAATATTCACCATCTATATATGCCCCAATAATAGATTCAACTTTTGTACCCTGCTTATAATAAATAAAACTAATACTACTTATAGTAAGTAAACACACTATACTTAAAATAATAAATAGTTTTTTTCTTTTTTTATTTTTACTCATCTTAATATATCTCCCATATTAATTTTGTGACATAGTATTTAGCCTTTAAAGCATGTTTAAAGGCATCTATGCCATATGTTCGGGTTAATTACCACTGGTTTATTCTTGTTTCCAATCTAAAATATAGATTACCTTATAAAAGTTTGGTACCATATTTAACTTTGTTTAAAAAAATCAAATAGATATTATTTCTAGTCTTAAAAGGTTACTTCTTGCAATAAAAAGCCATAGCCCTTTATCATGAGTGACATTAGTTATTTACCAATCTTAGCAGGAATATGGACGGCCCCCACTCGAGTTGTTGACATTGTTGTTGTTCAAGTTACCGTTGGAATTCACATTACACCCATTAGCATTGTTGCCGTTGAAGTTGTTAGGCGAAGCAAGTAAGACTAACTCGTATTATATAGAATAAGCCAACTTTATATTATCAATATAAAGATTTTAATTTGTCACGGCTACAAGTAACACAACCAGTAACCGTGTTTAAATTAAAAAAATCGGCGGTCGCAGAATAGATTTATTCTGCGACAATATCGTCTTCGTTTAAGCAATATTTACACTTACGCGTGATAAGGATTACTAGATATCCCATCACCATTTTTTAATATATCAGATGTCAGATTAAAAACTGGACGAGCCCCAAACGAGTAGTCGATACGGCGTTCCATCGAGTGACCGTCGGAACTCACATTACGCTCATAAGTGTGGCCGTAGAAGCTGCCAGGCGAAGCAAGCCAATAGTCTTGCCCACTATGGAGGTAATAATTTAAATTACTTGAACCCAAGCCTCCAGCTAATACTACTTCATCAGCCGTTAACAAACCTATGCCATAAGTTAAAGCACCATTTCCTTTAATTGTATCATTTACTGTAAAAGCATCATTTTTCTGTGGACATGTCAACATCATTTTACTGTTTTGCGTAGTGCCAGCATCATTGTACCAGCGATAATATGTAAAATAGGCGGAAGTACCTTTCCCAGTATTATTTGGAGCAAAGCTACGATCATTACAAAATATATTATCGGCAATATATTGTTCATTTGTTGTCCCTTTAATATTATTCTCATACCATGTATCAAGATAAGTTTTTATTGTTGAATTATTGGTATTAGCATGGGTCTCAGCATAGGTTGATGCATCATCTTTACCATACATATAACCAATATAAGCATTACCATTAGAGCTATTGAAAGCCGTAGTACCAATTTGCCTATAACTACTAGATTCACCGTTTGAACTAGCACTCGTACCATCATATATAACTCTTACCGTACCATCACCGTTTATACGAATTATACGCCAATACATATCTTTTCCAGCACGAATTATCTCAGTACAATCAGATGAATCTTCTTGGTTTTTGCAATCATCTAAAGAATCATACAGTTCGCCATATCTATCAGCAAATATTGACGGTGTATCATTAGACCATGTTCCAAATTTTACATAGTTATTTGTTACATTACCACGATAGTAATAGCTTGTCCCATAAGCATCTTTCATACTGCATAAATAGCCGTATGTGCTTTCTCCTTCCGTAACCGTTGCTGTCCCGTCTGCATTTACTGTTGGACAAAGTCCATAAGCATCTAATGGCACAGCCACATTACCAATATTTATCTTTTCAGTATTCACAAAATAAATATTGCATTTACTTCTTTTAGTTACATTAGAAATAATTGGTCCCCAATCTCTAGCATTCCATTCGCCAATGGCACCATTATCACAAACAATTTTATCAACTTTATATCCAGTGGCTTGGGCTGGAGCCTCAACTACATACTCACCATTAACATAATTATTAATAACTACATCACCATAAATAAAATCACCAACAGTTGTTTTTACTACTTCTTCATCAGCCGTAGTAGTAAATTTTGAATAAGCAAAATATATTCCTAAGATACCTACTAAAAGACAAGGAATACCGATATAAAAGTATCTTTCATATTTTCTATAAAATCTTTTAAATTCCATTTGTTTTAAATATTTATCTTTATTAAACTTTTTCATAATTCCAGAAGCCATCCTATCTATAGGTAATATTCACATATAGAATAACCATTTATAAGAATAATATACTTTACATTTCTTTACACTTTTCATAGAGTTGAAAACTCTATGAAAATACTAGGTGAATACTGGTCTTAAAGACTATTTGACTAGAATTTTTGACTAGAATAGATTTGATTTTCTAACTATGATAATGTCTTACAAGACCAATATTCACCTAGATTTGAAGAATATTTACTTGACTAGAAATTTGACTACAAAAGAATAGTTAAACTAATGACTTTTTCTTTAAAAAGCCTATTTTCTATGATATAGTTATGTTATAAAGTAAGAATAGTATCCGAAAGTTAGCTTTCATAGAGTTTTCAACTCTATGAAAATATATAAATAAATTTAATATATCCATATAAATAGAATATATACATAGAACTTAAAAAAATCGTTACCTAGCATATAGGTAACAATTTTTTAATTACTTTTCATCTCAAATAAGATATCTCTTAACTCCATAGCCCTTTCAAAGTCTAAATTCTTAGCAGCCTCATTCATCTGCGTCTCAATTGATTGCATTAATAAAGCTTTCTCTTTCTTATTCATCTTTGTCTTCTTAGTACTATTATCTTCTTTAATCTCATTAGAAACAACTTCTCTTATTTCTTTAATAATAGTCTTAGGAACTATTCCATGTTCTTTATTATATTTTTCTTGAATACTACGACGTCTATTAGTCTCTTTGATAGTCTCATCCATTGCATCACTTACTGTATCTGCATACATAATAACATGTCCATTAGCATTTCTAGCGGCTCTACCAACAGTCTGAATTAAACTCCTTGTACTTCTTAAGAATCCTTGCTTATCCGCATCCATAATACATATTAAAGATACCTCAGGTATATCTATACCCTCTCTTAATAAGTTAATACCTACTACACAATCATACTTACCGCATCTTAAATCATGAATAATTTTAAGTCTATCTAAAGTCTTAACCTCACTATGTAAATATTCTACTTTAATACCTACTTCTTTTAAATAGTTAGTTAATTCTTCTGCCATTCTAATAGTCAAAGTAGTTATTAATACTCTTTCATTTCTCTTCTTTCGAATATTAATTTCACTGATAATATCATCTATTTGACCTTCAGTCTTTCTAATCTCAATCTCTGGATCTAATAATCCTGTCGGTCTTATTATCTGTTCTACATACTGATTATGCGTATGTTCTAATTCTAAGTCTCCTGGTGTTGCTGATACATAAATAACTTGATTAATCTTTCTTTCAAACTCCTCATACTTAAGAGGTCTATTATCTAAAGCACTAGGTAATCTAAATCCATAATCTACAAGTGTTTGTTTACGCATCCTATCCCCATTATACATTCCTCTTACTTGTGGTAATGTTACATGAGATTCATCTACTACTAATAAGAAGTCTTTAGGAAAGAAATCCATCAAAGTCGAAGGAGTCTCTCCTTCTCCTCTTAAAGCTAAATGTCTAGAATAATTCTCTACTCCATTACAAAAGCCTGTTTCTTTTAGCATCTCTATATCATAGTTAACTCTTTCTCTTAATCTTTGTTCTTCTATTAATTTATTATTATCTTTAAGATACTTTAATCTTTCCTCTAACTCTTCTTGTATTCTTCTTATCGCTTCATTTAACTTATCTTTACTCGTAACAAAATGCGTCGCTGGAAATATAGATATATTCTTAACTTGTTTTTCTATTCCCCCCGTCAAAGGATCAAATATTGCTATTCTATCTACTTCATCTCCAAATAACTCTATTCTTACCCCATGCGCCTTTTCACTAGCCATAATAATATCAATAGTATCACCATGTACTCTAAAAGTCCCTCTATGAAAGTCTAAATCATTTCTCTCATAAGTCATATCTACTAATCTATCTAAGATATATCCTCTACTAATCTTCTGTCCTACACTAAGTATTAACATCGAATTAACATAGTCTTCTTTATCTCCAATTCCATAGATACAAGACACACTAGCTACTACTATAACATCTCGATTATTAATTAGACTACTAGTCGCCCCATGTCTTAATTCATCAATCTCATCGTTAATAGAGCTATCCTTTTCAATATAAGTATCACTCGAAGGAACATAAGCTTCTGGTTGATAATAATCATAATAGGATACAAAGTATTCAACATGATTATGTGGAAAGAATTCTTTTAACTCCGAATACAATTGTCCGGCAAGAGTCTTATTATGAGCAAGTACTAACGTTGGTTTATTCGTTTTAGCAATAACATTGGCAATCGTAAAAGTTTTACCTGTTCCCGTGGCTCCCAGTAAAACCTGTTCTTTCTTGCCAGCATTTATTCCTTCGACTAATTCTTTAATAGCTTCTGGTTGATCGCCACTAGGTTGATATTTTGATACTAATTCAAACATAGCATTCCCTCTTTTCAAATTTCTTTTATCATACTTATTTTACCATCATTTGTAAACATTTTTCTTCTTTAGTTTTCCATTTTCTTCTAAAAACATACTTTAACTTTTTCTTTGTCATTTTACCAAAAATACTACAATAAAAGATTCATTGTAGTATTTTAAATTTCATATTAGTTTCTTTTAATTTTCTAAAAAAGCAAGTTAACGACCACTTTTAGCTATATAAGCATCAAAATTGGTCGTTAACTATCTAATTTCACTCTTTCCTAATACTATCCTTCATCTCTAGTTGTTTCTTTTCTTCGAGATTTTCAAACATCTCTCGAACCGTCTTACTATTACTAGTTAATTTCTTTATACTTAAACCTTCAGCCTTATCATTAGCAATCCTTAAATTCTTATCACTAGATAATAAATTCTCTTTAGTCTTTTGTAAATGTTCAATAGTCTTATCAATTTCTTCAATAGCTTTTTTAAACTTATCACTAGCTAAACGATAATTTCTTCCAAAAGATTCTTTAAAACTATTCATATTCTCTTCAAAATGAGAAATATCAATATTCTCTCTTTGTAATAATTCTATCTCTTTTTTATACTCTAAAGTATTAAGTCCCATTCCTCTAATAAGAGTAATAATAGGAATAAAAAACTGAGGTCTAATAACATACATCTTGGGATATTTATAAGATACATCAACAATACCCTCATTATAATAATCATTATCTATCTCCAGCATTGATACCAATACAGCATATTCACAATTCTTTTCTTTACGATCTTTATCTAACTCTTTAAAGAAATCCTCATTCTTATGTTTACTAGCCGTCTTATCAGCTTCATTCTTCATCTCAAACATAATTGAAGTAATCTCTGTTCCTTCATCATCATAATCTCTAAAGATAAAATCTCCTTTAGACCCATTCTTACAATCATTATCTTTCTCAAAATAACTCTTAGGAAACAATGGTCTTAGTTTATTAAATTCATTATTACAATGCACTTCCAAAGACTCTCCAATCATCTTAGTTGACTGTTTAGCCTTAAAATCCTTATAATAAGCAATCTGCTCATCTTTAAGTTTTAACTTCTCTTCATAAGCCTCTTTTAAATTATTCTCTTTTAAAAGATAACTATTCTTTGTATTCTCTATAGTATTTTGTAAACTACCTATCTCTTTATCCTTCTTATTTAAATTATCTTGTAATTCTAGTTTATACTTACTCTCTTGAATCCTAATATCACTTTGTAATTGAGAAATAATCTTCTCTTTTTGATATACTTCATCTTGATACTCTTTACTAACCTTACTCTTAACTAACTCAGTCTGATTATCTAACTTAGTCTTAAGCTCTACTAATTCTTTATCTTTCTTACTTAAGATTTCCTTAGTCTCTAAATCTTTATTTAATCCTTGTTGTTTTAACTCTAAAACACTCTTATTATACTCTTCTTTAAGTTTATACTCCTTCTCTTGATAATACTGTTCTAAAGAAGTCTTCTGTAACTCTAAAGCTTGCTCTTCTCTTAGATGTTCCTCTTCTAAACGTTTCTTTATATCTTCATTAAACTCCTTATCTCTCACTTGTTTAACAATCTTCGCATAAATACTCTCATCTATTTTTATTACTGTTCCACAATTAGGACACTTAATCTCATTCATTTTATTCCTCCTTTAAATATTCATAAACTTTCATTAACATATAATTACTACTCTGATAATCATATATCCCATGAAAAGCCCCTTCTAAAGTATTTATTACTTCTACCTCAACATCTTTATTTATTCTTTTAATATTCTCTATCTCACTAGTTAACACTTCCCAAGGATACATCTTATCTTGTAAAGATAAGATATATAAAGATGGTATCATCTTAGAAGCATACTCTATATCTAGATTATAATTATTCTCCGCTTCATAAATAGTCTTTAGACCTTCATAAATCCCCTTAATCTTCGTAAACTGTTTATTAGTCTTTAAAATATAATCATACTTTTGATAACTAAAAGAATACTTACTATCTAGATTATAAATAATCTTAGGACTATTTGGACATATAAATACTACTTTTCCCACCATCTCTTTAGGAATATCTAAGTATTTAGTTAAATAATACTCAATGATTAAGCCCCCTATTCCCGTTCCTACAAAAGACACCTTCTTAAAAGGATACTTATTTCTTAAATACTTAATAACATCTCTTAAGTCTTTAGCATACCTTTCATATAACATATCTCTCTTATCAACTGTATTATCTAACTTACTATTCCCATAATTTCTTAAATCATATCTAAATACCCCAAACTCATCTTTAAGAGTTAAAGTATTACTTAGAATCTCATAATTCCCATATTCCTTTTCTTGAAACTCTATCTTCCCTTGAACTTTTTTAAAATTAGAATTCTCTACTATCGGAAAAGCCCCATTCTCATCTTTATTATTACCACCATCATGAACCATAATAACTAAGTAAGTTGCCTTAGTATTTCCTTCATAAAGACCACTAATATAACACTCATTTTCACTATATCTTTGTACTTGAATTAGTTCTTCCATAACAACCTCTTCTCTATTATACTTAAAAGAGCTTTGTATTTCCACAAAACTCTTAATTATCTAAAATATTTTCTAACTGTCTACTAGTAAACATTACGTATATTTTATCTTTTAATTCTTTATCTTCTATCTTCTTTAAGTTTAACTTATCATTAAGAATAACAACTTCTAAAATATAATATTTTCCTGTAACATTCTCCGTTAATTTGTCATATTGTAGTCCATAAACATATCTTTTTCCCTTATATTCTAGGGTATCTGCTATATATAAAGAAGTTCCATCTTTTAAATTTATTATACGTTCATTCATGGTACCAATGTCAACCCTAAAGATTTGGCTGCTACTTCTCCAGTAACCCAAGCTCTTCCTTCACCACTATTTTTCGCTAAATTAACAACTACATCTTCAGGCTTGATGCCTAAAGTTTTAATGGTCTCTGTTAAGTTATTAGCATTAACCGCTAATTTTTTCATAACTCCATTTTGATAATAGTAAGCTTCTTTAATAATTGAATTGCCATCATACATAATGTTTTGATTTAATTTCACCGGATTTATTCCTAATTTAGCATCATAAGAAGTCTTATACCCAACAGTAATTTTATTTTCAGTCCCGATTGTCTGTCCTAATTTAACATCTGGTGCTGGTTTAGGATCAGCATAATTAACTTTATTAACCGTACTATTATCAATTACACCGTTAGAAGCACTACTAGGATTAGGCTTATTATTGGCCTTAACAGCCATATTATTTAAAGCTCGAGAAAATGCCATTAAATCCATGCCGATTAACCCTGCCGTTAGAGAAAGACCGATTCTTTTAACTACTTCTTTATTACTAAATATTTTACTAACTTTATCATTCTTTGAATTAGCTAATTTAGCAAAAATATTAAAGTCGGCTAAGTCTCTTAATTTCTTTAAATGAGATTTTCTTAAGAAACTATTTACTTTCTTCACAAGCTTATTACTAGATTTATTAATACTTTCAATTTCCACAGTTTCCCCTTTAAGCTCTGACTCTTCAAGCATATTGCCATAGGCAAATGCTTGAGTAGCAATTGGTGCCACAACTGCATTAACTAAAACAATCCCCACTGGTCCTAAAACCAATGCTAAATTAGCTCCAACCCCACTCGAAAGGATACTTAAAGCCCCATTTACTAGCATTTGTTTTTTACTATTATCTACAGAGCCAACTTTATTTTTAACAAAATTTACTAAATCTTTTGATTTTTTAATAGCTTTATCTTTAATATTATTTAGATTTAAAATATCACTTACTTTAGCTAATGAACTTTGTTTTTCTTTCCTCTCTTCTTTAGTATTCTCTAATTCATTTAATCTAGCTGCTACTAAAGAAATCTTAGTCTCCAATTCATTTGTTGTTAAGTCTCCATTAATTCCATACTTATCTAAAAGGTTTAATTCTTCCTCGCTTAAATCTTGCTTATGAAGTAACTTATCAAGAGTATCTGCTAAGGCTTTTCTTTCCTCTAACTCTTTATCAAGATTATCTAAAGCTTCTTTAGCTTCATTAACCTTCTTAGTATCAGATTCCATCTCTTCTTTAGTAACTTTATTAGTAAATGTTGTCTCTTTATCTCCATTAACTAATTTAAAAGTTATCTTTTTCCCAAAATCTTCTCTATTAAAATACTTATTATTATTCTCTTTTACTACTTCTTCGGATAAACCCTCATTTTTCTTTAAATTACTATATCTATTGTTATTAAAAATAATATTACGACAGAAATTATCTAAATTATTAATAGTCTCTAAATTACCCGTTAACTGATTATCTAAGCCCTTAACTGCATCATAAATATCCGTTCCTTTATAACTAGTTAATTCTTTTTCATCTAATTCTTTAGTAGGATCCTTCTTCTTCCTTAAAACTTTCTCATAATGCTTAGCATAATTAACATTCTTTCTACTATCCACTAACCCTTGAGCCGCAAAAATTATAGTAACCGTATTAATTTCCCCATAAACATTACTTCTCTTAATACCATCCCATAAATTATCAGCATCAATAACACTAGCCAAATAATCAATGATAGCCTTTCCATAATCATCAAGCTCTACTTTATTACTATAATCAATGATAATATCCATAATATCGCCTAAAGTAGTCTTATCCTTAATCTCTGGTTTCTTCTTATCTTTAAGAACCTTTTTATAAATCTTAAGGGAGTCCTCTAAATCAATTAAATTAGCAAAATCCCACTTCTCTAAAAAAGCCCCATCAGTCATCTTATTTAAGCTATTTCTAAACTCTATAACTTCTTCATTATCACACGGAGTATCAATTCCCGCAATATAACTATCATTTATAAGCTCTTTCTTATCATCAAGAATAGCCTTAATAGAGAACGCTAAAACTTTCTTATAGTTAACATAAGCCTTATATTCCATACTTTCTCTATCATTTAGAGGACAAACCTTCGCATAAGGATCTTTATTCTTAGTTAACTCCCCCGTAATATCCGTATCATAAAAATATTCTAATTCATTAAACAACAAATCATTAAACCAAGTTAGAACTAAACCCTTATAATCATTCTTTTCTTCTGTAATCTCAATTGGTGTTAAAGAAATATTATTCATAATTAAATCATAATCAAAATAAAGACTATATTTCTTTAGAATATCTAAATCTAACTCTTTTAAATAATTAAAATCTTTCTCATTAATCTCAACTAAATTACTCATCTAAATCATCCCCCACAAAAGTAATTACTCTATTTAACTCTTTACTAAATTCCGGTAAAAGTCTCTTAATTATGTGTCTATTTTCTTCCTCTACCAAAGTATTATTATTACTTTTAAATATCTTATACTCTTCTTTCTTTAGATTATCTACTCCTAAATAGTAAGGTATTTCTCGATATTCAACCACTCCTAATAAAAGGTAAGAAGTATTATTAAACTCAAAATTATCCCCAATAGTCATAAAACCCTTCTCTCTTGCCAGTTATACTATCACAAAATCATTATTCTCGCAATCACTTTTTCTTTAAGACACTTTCTTCTTCTTTATCCTTCTTTAAAATATCTATTCCCAAAGAATTTACTACTCTTTCTAAATCATACTCATCAATCTTATTAATTAAATTAAACATCTCCGGTAATACTTCCTCCTTAGGTCTTCTTACCAATTCTTCAGTTATTATAAGTCCTAGTAAATAGGCTATTCCATGAACTGAATTAACCCCCGTATCTAAAATCTTTGAAATATTTTCTTTCCAAAGAACTTTCTTTGTTCTTTCTAAAGACACATCATTATTATTAAAAGCTCCTCTATTTCTTACAAATTTCACCTTTCCTGAAACCTTATCTTCAAAACTTTCTTCTCTCAGGTAACCAACTTTTCTAAAAGTTACTAAATCTTGGTATAAAGATCTATTTATTAAGTATTTTTTTAAACAATAATTGTTTCTTTCTCTTAAAATTTCTTCTCTTAGATTATCTCCATATCCAAGACTTTCCAAGTAAGAGGCTGCTAAACTTTCCATATACATAGAAGGTAACTCACTCAAGAAGAAAGAATCCCTATTCCCACTTACACTAATAAAATGAGTAAATTCATGAATAAAAACAATAAAATCTTTAGTAGTTCCCGTTCTTTCTAACTCTATCTTCCAAAGACCATCCTTATCTAAATAACAATTACCATTACCTTCTCTAAATGACTTTTTGTCTTGAATTGAATTATTTCTCTTTAAATAAAGATAATTATTCATCAATTCTTTAGGAGCTCCTAAATAAGAAAAGAAACCTTCTACTAAATTATCTGACTCTTCTAAAGATAACTTTCTTTCAGAAAACCCCTCATCAAAAACATAACTATTTTTCTTTAAACTCATTAACTCTAAAAGACTATCTAAATAACTTAAAGCATTCTTATCATAAGATTCTAACTTTAAAGTTAAATTACTAAGTAAATAATTATATATCTTTAGATAACTTTCATCTTTTAGCCAATTTTTAATCGCTAATTTTCTTACTTCATCATAGTTAATTAAAAACTCTACTATTCTTTTAGCATCACTCTTATAATAAGAAAAAGCACTAAGAATATAAGCATCATTAATTCTTTCATTATCTTTAGAAGTCTCTATTAAAAGATAGTTACCCGCTAAAAACTCTTGACTATCTATTCCCTTCATAAACTTCTCATCTTTAAGAATAGTATTAATTACTTTAGTTAAATAATCCTCTAAATTAACCATATCAACTAAGTAATCACTAGTCATCTGAACATATTTATTAATTAAACCACCACATAAATCAAACACTTTAACCCGATTATTTATTTCTTCCGAACTTAATCCTCTTGTAAAAACTTCAATCTCATCCATAAATCTTACCCTTTCTTTAAGACTCTCTCTTCTTTCTTATCCTTCTTTAAAATATCTATTCCCAAGGAATTTACTACTCTTTCTAAATCATACTCATCTATCTTATTAATCAAATTAAACATCTCTGGTAACACTTCCTCTTTAGGTCTATTCATTAACTCTTTAGTTATCATAGTCCCTAAAAGATACTGACACCCATCAAAGATCATATTCCCATTACCTATGATATTATCTATCTCCCGATCAACCATATCTATAGCAGCCTCTTCTGGATTTATTGAATAATCATCACTTAAAGTCTCTGGAATATCTCTACCCTGTTTTAAAGCCAAATTAACCATTTTTTCTCGCCATTCCTTAAGCTCTTTATTAGCCTCTATAAACGGTTGCATTAAATCTTCCTTAATAACAATTCCCTTCTTCTTATATTTATTAACAAGAGCCAAATTATTAAAAAGAGATTCGTAAACAGAAAAATTAGATAAAACCCGATGATTTTGCATAAACGCAATGACATTTCTATCATAACCAATGCTCTCTAAATAAGAAAGCGCTAATTCTTCCATATATATTGAAGGCAATTCATCTAAAATAAAATTATCTCTTTTGGTCTTACCAACAAAATAATGAGTAAGTTCATGAACCAAAGTAGGAAAATCCATAATATTTCCCCGTAAATCGATTTCTATAATACCCGTATCTGCATGATAAATACTATTATTAATAAGAGAAGTTTCTCCTTCGATAAAACTAATTTTTCCCTTTTCTTTTAACTCTATATACTCTTGATTCCACCATTCAGGAGCCTTAATATTCTTAAAGAAACCTTCAATTAAAGAATCTATCTCTTCCTTAGTAATCTTAGGTAATTCCATCTTATCATTAGAAATATTTTTATATTGTTTATCTACTAATAAACTAGAACTAGTCTGATTCATTACTCTAAATATATCATTAAAATTTTCATAGAAATACCCATCTATCCTCTTCATCAAGATTAAAACTACTCCTAATAAATAATTACAACAATGAAATCTAACCTGTTCTTTTAACCAATTCTTTAAAATATCCTTAGTCTTTCTATCATCACTTACTAAAAACTCACTTATCTTTAAAGCATCATAATCATAAAACCCTAAAGAAATATAAAAATAACAATGATCTAAAGACATCGCGCCTTCATTAAATAATCCGTTTCTCCCAGCTTCTTTATTCTCTCTCATTAAGATACTTATATATAAAGAAACCCAAAAGTCTTTAGAATTAAACTTCTCTTTAAATCCTTCTATTCTAAAAACAACTCTTAGTATCATAGCTATATATTCTTCCAGATTAGCAAGTCTAATGACATTATCCCCAGTAACCCGAACATAACTTTCCATTATTAGATTAAAATATCTCTTAACAATATCCTTTCTTCTATTAACCTCATCTTTAGATAAACCCTCATCAATAAATACTAACTCTCCCAAAACCATCACTCCAACCAGTAGCTAGATGTTAACACCATTTCAATCATTTGTCCAGCCCTAAAATGACCTTTTTAAAAATTTTTTTATTAAATATTTAATAAATACCCATAGTAAACTAAAGATTCTTTTAGGCAAAGAAAAAGCCTTAATTTTAAGATTTCTTAAGTCTTTTTCTCTCATCTTTATTAATATATATAGCCTCATAAGAATTACATACCGTAATAAAAGCCTTAGGATCAATCATCATAATAGCCCTCTTAATCTCTAAATAAAAACTATATCTAATAGCAACCACTAAAACCTGTCTTTTATCTTTACTAAAGCCCCCCTTACTATTTAAAATAGTTATCCCATAATTATAAGTCTCTTTTAAAAACTCGGTAATCTCTTTACTCTTAAGGGAATTAATATATAAGATTTTATCCTCTTTAAGCCCCAACATAAATTGATTAGAATAAATACTTTGAAACAGTAAGAAAATTAAAGCATAAATTAGATGTTCTATTCCAAAAACTATCCCCGATAAAATAACTACTACCCCATCCACAATAATAATTGCCTTATCCATAGGTAATCTTAAATACTTTCCTAATATAGCCTCTATAATATCCGTACCCCCCGTGGTATACCCCGACTTAAAGACCAGTCCTAACCCATACCCCGTTATTATTCCTCCCATAACAGCTTTAATCAGTAAATCAACCCCACTTAAATCAATATAACCCGTTATAGAGGATGTAATCTTCAAAAAAACTGGATACACTAAAGAACCTACAATCGTCTTATAAGTATTACTTTTCCCTAAAAAAACGTAAGAAATAATAATCAAAAAGATATTTACAACTCCCACGAATAAAGACTTATCAATATCTATAAAATTACCTACTACAATAGATAATCCCCCTATCCCTGAAGAAGCCAAATTATTAGGAACACAAAATAAATTAAAACTAAAAGCTACTATAAATATCCCTATCAAAAAGTTAATCCATTTCTTCATACCACACCATCTATTCTAAAAAGATTGTATCAAAAAAACCATAAAAAGTCATCAAAACATCCTTATCTATGGTAAACTTATAATAGAAAGGAGTTTATATTTATGAAAGATAAAAAAACTATTATAATAATTATATTACTAGTAATATCCCTATCTTTAGGAGGTTATCTTCTCTATGATAAAGCCTTCTCTAATAAGTGTAATACTAAAGAAACTATAAGTCCTAAAGATAATGAGAACTCTAAGGAAGAAAAGAATAACACTTCTAATGATTCTAAAGATGACAAAGATAACAATACGACAAATGATAATACTACCTCCAAAAAAGACTATGAGTATGTTGGCTTAGCTTTTAATGGTTATAAAGTATATAATTGGCCTACTAGTGAATTTGGTAAAGAAAGTACTGACCCTGATCAAACTACTAATAATATTAGTATTCCTAAAATTCTAATTGACACCCCTGTAACCAAAATAATAAATCAAAAAATTTTAAAGAATTATCAAAGCTATATCGATACAGTAAATACTAATGATCAGGAAACTGCAATTGCTAGTACTACGGTATCTTATCGTTATGCCATTTATAAAGATATTTTATTTATTATGGTTACTGATAGTTACCTAAATCACCGTGCTGGTGGAGGTGTTCATTTTACTGGTTATTATTATGATATTAAAAACGACGCTGAATTATCTCTTAATGATGTCATCAAAAAATTAAATATTAATGTAACAAGTAAATTAAAGGCAATTAGTGATAAAATCGGTGATACTGCTAAAACAATATGTGGTATCATACCCGGAACAAATGATAGTGGTAAAGATTATTACTATTCTCTAGAAGATACCTGTGGTTCAATGGATGATTATTACGTAAATATTTATGAATAAGTACTCCCTCTAAAGGGGTCTTTTTTCATCCCAAAAAAAGATACTAATCAGTAAAATGACCGTATCTTGCTCTTTTAAAGAAACACTCCTTCTTTAAATTTAAATCTTCTATAATTCTTTTTGGCGTACACTCTTCATACAAACTTTCTGGTACTTTGATATCTCCTAAGTCGGTCGTAATATAAATTGCTAACGGCTTATCAATCCCAATAGCATACGAAAGTTGAACACTACACCAATAATACTTAGGATTATCTTTTAATATTTGTTTAGCAATTTCTCTTGCTTTATAAGCTCCACTTCTATCTACTTTCGTAGGGTCTTTTCCCGAAAAAGCACCCCCACCAACGTTAGCAAAAGACTGATAGCTATCAACCACTATTTTTCTTCCCGTTAATCCTGCATCACCTAGAAATCCCCCAATATAAAATCTTCCTGTCGGATTTATTAAATACTTATCAACCTTTATTTTGTATTCCCTACATATTTCATTACATATCTTCTTTAGAATTTCATCAGTCTTATCTCTTTCTTCTTCAGTATTTTGATAGCATATCGTAAAATCCTTAATTCTAATAAGCTTATTATTCTCATAAACCCCCGTAATCTGGGCTTTCCCATCCGCCAAGAAACGTTTATCAGTATGTACTAGCCAATCATACTTACGACTTAATTTCTGAAGAATAACCATTGCCGTTGGTAAATATTCTTTCGTATCCCGAGTAGCATAACCAAACATCATCCCGTTATCACCAGCCCCACCAACTACATCATTTGTCCCCAACGCTATATCTGGACTTTGAATACCTATATTATTAATGATTTCACAATCATAATCATACCCAATATCTTTAAGAACCCCTTTTACTATAGATTCTATATCTAATTTAGCCTTCGTTGTAATTTCCCCCGTTATAAAGATTTTACCCTTTCCGCCAACTGTCTCTATTCCACAACGACTATTCTCATCTTGCTTTAAACATTCATCTAGAATAGCATCACTTATTTGGTCGCAAACCTTATCAGGATGCCCCCTAAAAACAATTTCATTACTATAGTATTTTTCCATTTTCTTACCTCTTTCTTTTCATCATATAAAAAACACCCAAGATAACTAAGTACCTTGAGTATAAGGGTAAGTTATCTTATCGCTCTAGCATTACCACCTAATCTAATAGGTTGGTGTGACTTCTCTGGGCTAGTCCCTCCATCACTCTTTATAAGATGTTACATACATTTTAATTTATTTTTTTCTTTTTGACAAGTCCCTTTCTTAAATTAAGACACTGTCTGATTATCAATTAAAGAATTTTTACATTTATGTACTTTTTCTTCATTTGCCTTACTCTTTATATTACAATTATCTAAGAGGTAATATATGCAACCATTTAAAATCTCTCCCAAAGGAGAAACTGAAAATAAAACCATAAGATTTCCTTTAGAACTCATTAATAGAATAGAAAAAGCCCTTGTCGGTCAAAATATATCCTTCAGTCGTTTTGTCATTCTAGCTTGTGAATATGCTCTTCTTAATATGGAAACTTCTAATGATATTGATGAATCAAAAAAGAATTAAGATTTCTTCTTTACATATCTTAATTCTTTTTACTTTCTTAGTCTTAAAGTATTATCTTTATTCTCGGAATCAATAACTTTATCTAATAACTTAACATAATTACAATTACTAATATAACCATTATAATAGTAAGTATTAGAGACAACCCCAAGACCAGGAAACTTCTCCAATAACTTTTCTAATTTCTCATGAAGACTAGTATTACTATCTATATTAACATTACCATTACTTAGATAAGTCATACTCTTCATAATATCTATATCTTTATACTCATTATAAAGACTCTTTATATCCTCATAATCTTTATGATACATAACTTCTAATATCCTAAAGAAACTATCTTCTATTTGATAATAATTATCAACAAAATCTTCATAACAATAATAAATATTATACCCACTACTATCATCTATAAAGAAACAATCATCTAAAATACTATTAACTACTATATAATATAAAAGTAAATTATCCTCTAATGATAATAACTCTTCTTTAAGATTATAATCTATTAAAGAATTAAGACTATATTTTAGAATACTTATATAATGTTGATAACCAATCTTATCATGAAGTCTTATAATATCTTCCTTTGAATATTTATCTTTATCTCCTAAAACATCATATGGATACATATTTCTTCCGACTAAAGCATCCATCGCATATACTACTCTAAATAACTCTTTCTTCTCTTCTAAAGAATTAGCGCCTAAAAACTCTAAAAGACCATTTATATCCTCATTATTAATATACCGATAATAATCCTCTAACTTCCTATTCTTTTGAAAAACCGAACATAATAATAACTTATTTTCTAAAGCCCTATACTCATCATAAGTATAATAAAAAACTACTCCCTTAGCTTCATAACCACTAGCAATCCCTAGATTATACAAAGATGATTCTGCCGCGGCTTCCGTCAAAAAACTATAATACCTCTCATTAAGAAAATCAATCTCCTCTAAAGCCCCATTTTCCATCTTATCTTGACAACTATGTTCCATAGAATGATTAAGTTCATGTTTCATAACCTCATCCATCCGAGCCATTATATCATCAAGTTCCCAACCTGACTCTAAGATATTATAAAAACTAATTCTAATAAGATTATCCGTACTATCATAATCTCCATAAGTATTAGGTTTCTCCAACTCTTTATCTTTAAATACCACTATCTTTAAATCTAAAATATTATGAATGTCCTCTTTATTCCCCGTCCCATAAATATAACTTATATAACTTTCTAAAGCTATTAGAATACTTTCTCTTATCTTATCTAATTTATCTTTATCAAAGAAAACCCCAAAACAATTAGTATAATCAATATTATTATAAAACTCTTCATCAAAAACAGAATCATAAATATCATTATCTTTAGCATATTCATTACTATTATTAATAATCTTATAAAACAAACTATTTATATTTCCATAATAATTATAAGTACAATCCTCACTCTTAGTATTTAAAGACTTTTCTATCTCTTCATCTATTCCAAATACATCTTCTATTCCCATCATGTCTATAGTATTAAAATCTTTTCCAACCACCATTCTAATACTATTTTCCCTGTCTTTAGGACTCTCTACATAACTAAGCATATCTATCTTATTATTCTTATCTTTAGAACATCCGGTTATAAGGATACTAAAAATTAATAAAGAAGCTACTATTCTTCTGTTTGTATTTTTCACTAAAATACCCCCATCAATTAGCCTCTATTATACATAAAATATTTCAAAAGTAAATACTACTTCAAAATAAGCTTAATCCCATCTTTAGAATATTTCCTATCTCTTATATTTCTTAAATTATTATAGTTAAAATTAGCTAAAATAACCCCACTCTGTCTAATTATTCTTATCTTTGGATATTTATCAATTAATTCTTTAATATATTTATCTTCATTAAGACAATACCCCGTATTTAAATAATTATTAATCCCATTTACTATCTTATCTTTATCTAAACTATCATCTATAGATCTTATCTCTTCTTCCGAATAATTATAATAAGACCCTAAAAATCTAAAGAATATCTCTTCTATTTGTAAATAATGATCAAAAAAATCCTGATAAAAAGTATAACTAACTTCACAAGTAGCATAATTATAATCATTAAAACTTACCCTATCTAAAACATTTATTAAAATAAAATGATATAACAATAAATTATCTTCTAAACTTAAATCATTATTCAAAATATTATATTTCATCAAGCCTTTAACCGCCATCTTCAAGATAAAACTCTCATAAGCCCCAGCTGCTTCTCTCATCAATAACTCATCAATATTATAATCCTTAAGACTATCAAAATCATCAGACTTTACGATTCTACTCCAATAATTATTCCTTAAAAGGATCCCATCTGCCAACCATATCCCCTCTAAAAATTCATTCTGTTCTTCAATACTATTTAAATCTAGAAAAGCAAATAACCTCTTTATATCTCCTTTATCAATAGCATCATAATACTCTTCTATAGACCTCTTATTATCTAAAAGACTAAGTAAAAATAACTTACTCTCATATTTTCTTTCTTCTAAATAAGCATATCCATATTCATATCTACTATTAACAAATTTATAATCATTCTTTAAAATATTATAATTATAAGATTCTGCACTACTCTCTAAAATAAAAGAAGTATTATTAATTAACTTACCACTACAAGATCCTTGAAAAGCATGATTAAACTCATGATTTAAACAATCAAATAGATTCATATTAATATCATCTATAGAACTACTTTTCCCAAGAATTTTCTCCATATCTAAGATAATCAAATTTTCTTTAAAATCATATTGTCCTAAAGTATCCTCTTCTAAAGAACCAATAACAATCTTAAGAGATATTAACTTATGAATATTATCTTTTCTCTCTTCTTTTAAATTTCTTTTAATTATATCTTTAATAGTCTTAATAACATACTCTCTTATATAATCTTCTTTAATCTCTAAAATACTAGAATAATCCGTATCTTTAAGATAATTATTACTATTTAAAATAATAATATTATATAAATCTTCTATGCTTCCCTTAAATTCATAGGTACAAGGCTTATAAGAAAGATTTCTTAGTCTCTGTAGTTCCTCGTTACTTAAAAGATTATCTTTATCTTTAAATATCTTTATAGAAGATATTTCTTCCGGATAATCAGTTAAATCTTCGATTTTTCCTCCATCACTTGCCAAAGCTTTTCCATAAAAAGACTTATTACTAGTTATGATAATACAAAAACTAAGTATTATAGCAGCAGCCAACCGTCCTGTTATCGGCTTTTTCATTATTAATTTATCGCTCTTTTCTAATGTTAATTTTTCTTCATCTTTAAAACAGATTCCATAATTGGTAAAATATCCCCATCTAAAACCTTAAATGCTTGACTAGTCTCATAACCACTTCTTAAATCCTTTACTAAAGTATAAGGCTCTAAAACATAGTTTCTAATCTGACTACCAAAATTAATACTATCACTAATACCCTTTTCTTTATTTAATTCTTCTTCTTTTTTCTCCACTTCTAACTGGTATAACTTAGATTTTAGCATTTCTAATGCTCTTTCTT
This sequence comes from uncultured Bacilli bacterium, assembly GCA_934098445.1. Classification (GTDB taxonomy): domain Bacteria; phylum Bacillota_I; class Bacilli_A; order RF39; family UBA660; genus CAG-605. The sequence continues at coordinate 22,895 of CAKOOW010000002.1, read as the reverse complement.
TATTACGTAACTGACTTCTCTCTACTTGACAAGATACCACAATTTTACTAGGTAAATGCGTAATTCTAACGGCTGAATCACTCGTATTTACCGATTGACCACCGGCTCCACTCGAATGGAATACATCAATCTTTAAATCTTCATCTTTAATCTCAATATTAGAAATTTTCTCAAACTCTGGAACTACACTTACCGAAGCAAAAGAAGTATGTCTTCTCTTATTAGCATCAAAAGGAGAAATTCTAACTAATCTATGAACCCCTTTTTCTCCCTTAAAATAACCATAAGCCATATTACCACTAATTCTTAAGGTAACTGCTTTAATCCCTGCTTCTTCACCTTTCAAATAGTCAATAACTTCATATTTATAATTATTTGCATCACAAAAACGTTCATACATCCGTAATAACATTGAAGCCCAATCCATAGCTTCCGTTCCCCCTGCCCCTGGGTGAATCTCTAAAAAGCAACTTAAATTATCATAAGGGCCATTAAGTAAAGTAGCAACTTCTAAACTGCTCATTAACTCTTCTAAAGAAGATAATTCCTCTTCAACCTCTTTTCTTATCTCTAAATCATCACTAAGACTAATTAACTCCTCTAATCCCTCTAAACTACTCTTTAGCTTTTTAGCATCACTACACTCTTTCTTTAGATTAATTAATTCTCCATTAATCTTACTAGCCTCTTTAAGATTATTCCATATCCCTGACTCATTTAACTTACTTTCTAATAAAGATATCCTCTTCTCTTTACTATCTAAGTCAAAGAGACCTCCCAATAACCTTCATCCTACTAACTAATTCTTCGTATTTACTATTAATATCCATTTCTCTTTCTCCTTAATACTATATCAACATCTTTAAGAGTACACTTATCATCAAGACCCAAAGAAAATAAACTTTCCTTAAACTCTTCCACACTACTCGTAATATCTATTATACCACATTGTAACGCCCCCAAATTAAAATCTCTTATATGATAATGATTTAAAACTGTATATAAATCCTGACTCTTATCAAGCCAAACAATAACTCTTAATATCTGTTGAAAAACTTGATAAGCTGCTCTTTTATATATCTTATTCACTCTTACTATCCATCCCCTGATAACAATCTAAAAATATCTTTAGAATTCTATCATATCCTTGTCTATAAAGCTTATTAGTAGCCTCTACTCTGTAAACCCCATCCTTAGGAATATCCCTAATACTTTGAACCTTAATAACTGCCATATCATCACCTTCTTAATACTCTTCTAATATCCCCAAGAGTCTCTACATCTTTTCCTAAAACTCTACTCATCTTTAACTTAATTAACCATAATAACCCTATATAATTAGAACTCTCTAATCTATTCATCTTCTCCCACATATAATCAATATCTATATCTTTAAACCATTCTAGTCTATCAGAATCCATAATCTTCCCAATACATAAATTAATAAGACTCATCCCCATCAAAAGATAAGCCTTCCTCTTATCATCAAAACTAATCGTTCCATCAAAATCTAATAAATAAAGATTAACCCCATCAAAGAAAATATTACTACTACAAATATCTAAATCTAATAAACCCTTATTACTTAATATTTCTATATCAAAAAGTAAATTTATAATTCCTAAAACCAATTTATCATAAGAAACATTATCATCCAAATAAATAAACTCTTTTCCTGGACATATCCTCATCGTATATCCCAGTATCTTGCTATCCGTAACATAAATGTCTTCCGGTAACACTAAATACTTCGTATTTTCTAACTCACTTAATCTACCTAAAATATCTAATCTCCCTTGATTTTTCCTATTATCTAAAGACATATATTCCTCATCAAGCACCTTAAAATACTTATCTTTAAAATTATAAATATATCCATTATTCCCCTGATAAATATACTTATTAGGTAAATCTAACTCTTCTAAAGAACTAACCCTTCTAATAGCCATATTACCCCTTCTTCGTTAAAGATAAACTCTTCCTAAAATCACCAACCGTATTAATCTTCATCCTTGTATAAAACTCTAACTTCCATCTTAAAAGCTCAAAAAAAAGATCATAATTAGTACCAGTATAAGACTTAAAAGTTTGTATTAACCCTTCTAAATCCCTTTCCATAAGAATTCTTGATCCAAAACCATCTTTTACTAAAGATAAATAAAGACTCTGAAACAACTCATATACCATTCTCTTATATAGAAGATTATCATTTTCCACATAAATACTCTGATCTAAGTCTAAAAGATACATCTTTCCATCAAATAATATATTATTCTGATTAAAATTGCAATCAAAAATATTCATATCGGCTAGAATAGCGATATCTTTACAAAGAAGTTTAAAAGCCTTAATAACATCCCCATAATTAGAATCTAAACTCATATCTCTAATTGATTTAGCCTTCTTTATCAAAGAAGTGTACCCCAATAAACATTCCTCAGTAACATAAATATCTTTAGGTAATATTAAATATTTAGTCCCCTTTAAATTCATTAAATCCGTTAAAATTTCCAATCTAATCTGATTATCAAGTAAGCTCAAACTCATTTGACTCATATTTAACTTCTTAAAATAAGTATCATCACTAAAAGGATAAATTTCCCCAAAACTCCCCTTATTCACCATCTTATCTAAATATTTTATATCTTCTATACCATCTACTTTTATTATTGCCATTTTAAACCTCTTCTTTAGTAGCATTAGAATATTACACTTTATAACTAAAGTCAATTATTTTTAGTTGCTTTCCTCTAACTTATTTTATACAATAAAACTGGTGAATATCGTGTCAATTATTATCTATTTTCTTTTCTATCTTTTATGGATTAAATTATATGGCTATATTATTACTCCATTGTTGTTTTGGCTTCCTTTTTCCTTTAGGGTTAAAGACTACATTCGTACTAAAAACTATCCCCAAGCTTTATTAATTACTATAATTCCAGCTTACTTTAGTTATTTCGTCAATATTTTAAATACTTATCCCAACTATTTAGAATGGTTTTTCTTAACTTTCATTACATTCTTTATTTTATTAGGAATTAATCTTCTCTTTCTTTACTTATTAGGTTTTATTGATTACTTACTTAATTTCTGGCATTTAGAAGACCTTTTAACTGATACTTTATTTTTAATTATTTACCTATCTTTCATAACTTTAATTTATTTTACTAGTAACCCAATCATTACATGGTTAGTAAAAATAATCTAGTGAAAAAAAAGATACTATTTCTAGTACCTATAAATCAAAAGTATATCCACCATCAACGGCTATATTTTGGGCTGTAATATTCTTAGCAGTATCACTAGCTAAATATAAAACCATATTAGCAATATCTTCTACTGTCTGAGGACGTCCTAAAGGAATAGCAGATGTTGATTGTTTGAATGTTTCTTCTCTAATAGAATCATCATTCTTTGTAAAATCATCTAAAATACCTTCCCACATATTCGTACGAACAATCCCTGGTAAAACCGAATTAACATTAACATTATATGGAGCAAGTTCTCTAGCCATACTACTAGTTATTGCCATAATTCCTGCTTTAGTAGTCGCATATACATTAAAGCCACTATTGCAAATACGACCGGCTATACTTGCCATGTTAATAATCTTACCTGACTGTTGTTTTTTCATAATTGGCGTTAAAGCCTTACACATATAAACAGTTCCCTTTAAGTTGATATCTATTAAGGCATCAACTGTCTCAATTGGCATCTCATCAATTGGCATAAGTTTACAAATTCCGGCTGAATTAACAACTATATCGATACGCCCTAACTTTTCCACCGTAAAATTAACTAACTTTTCAATCATATGATAATCAGTAACATCAACCTTACACCCTAAAACTGTACCACCATTTTCTGCAAGTTCTTCCTTTACCTTACGAACTCTATCTTCTTTATTATCACAGATAACAACTTTAGCGCCACATTTACTAAAACTTTTTGCACATTCTTCGCCGATGCCGCTACCTGCTCCCGTAATAAGAACTACCTTATCTTTAAAATCATAATTCAACATAAATATTCTCCTTCTATTCTTACTTATATTTTACCATAATTTTTTATTTTTATTTATATTATTTTACTAAACTTTACATCAGCTTTAACTTATTAGAAAAGACTAAAATACGCCACCTAATCGTTAATTTATATGAATGCAGTAAAAATCATATATATATACCCACTCCAAAGGAAAAAAATTCTTTAAAAGAGTATCATCAAAAATACTCTTTTCTACTGCTCACTTACTTCCATAAGCTCTAACCACTTAGTATTTAGTTCTTCTAATCTCTCTTTATCTTCTTTGATTTCATTATTAACTTGATTTAGCTTATCATAATCACTATAAACTTCTTCTAAATAAAGAGATTCCTCTAAAGATTTAATCCTCTCTTCCAATTTTTTTATCTCTCTTTCCAACTTATTAATCTCTTTACCAAGATTATAAGTATTTACCTTTTTCTTTGGTTCATTCAAGACATCGGATTTATTTTTACTATAATCATCTATATTCTTACTAGTATTATTATCTATATTTTGACTTTTAAGACTCTCCAAATACTCTTTATAATTCCCCTTAAATAAATGATAATTATCTTTAGCTAAAACAAGTAACGAAGTAGCAACCTTACTTATAAAATATCTATCATGCGATACAAATAAAACCGTTCCTTGATATTCATTTAAAATACTCTCTAAATATTCTCTTCCTACAATATCTAAATGATTAGTAGGTTCATCTAAGATTAAGACATTTGGTTTCGTATATAAAATCTTGCATAACTGTAGTCTAACTCTTTCGCCACCAGATAATACCTCTATTTTCTTTAAGACATCATCTCCCTTAAATAAGAAAGAACCCAAACTACACCTAGCTTCATACTCTGAAACTTTAGGAAACTTTGCCATAAACTCCTCTAAGACCATATGTTTTTCATCTAACATAGCTAAATTCTGGTCAAAATAACCAATACTAACATTATGACCAACTGTAAAACTTCCTCCTAAACTAGGAATTAGTCCTACTAAAGTCTTTAAAATCGTAGATTTTCCTAATCCATTAGGACCAATTACACCTAATTTATCCCCTCGTCTTATATATAAATTAAGCTTATAAAGAACTCTATCATACCCAACACCTAAATTATCTAAGATAAAAATATCTCGACTAGGCATAACTATATTATCCATATTAGTCTTAAAAGTAATAGCTTCTATCTTATTAGGTCTTTCTAATATATCCATCTTTTCTAATTGATGTAACCTTGACATAGCCATCTTGGCTTTAGAAGGTTTACTTCTAAAACGTTCATATATTCTTGTAAGTCTTTCTATTTCTTTTCTTTGAAACTCATAGTCTTTTAAAGCTTTCTCATAATTTAATTGTTTCTGTTTCTCATAATAATCATAATTACCACTATACTTAGTTAAAGCCCCATAACTAATATCATAGATAGTATCAACTATATTATTAATAAACATCCTATCATGAGATACTACTACTATTGCTTTTTTATAACTCTTTAGATACTCTTCTAACCATTCTACCGTATCTATATCTAAGTGATTAGTAGGTTCATCAAGTAATAATATATCCGGTTTATTAAGTAACATCTTTATAAAAGCTATCTTGGTCTTCTCTCCTCCCGAGAATTCTTTTAAATACTTAAACTTATCACTATCTTTAAACCCAAACTTTTTAATTAAGATTTCATACTCTTTTCTATAGGTATAACCCCCCATATTCTGAAATTTCTCTTCTAAAGATGTATATTCTTCTACAAGTTTAATATCATCCTTAATATTCATTTCTCTAACTAACTCTTCTAGTCTATCCTCTATCTTAATAATATTTCTAAAAGGTTTTCTTACTTCTTCTAACATCGTATTATTATCATTAAGTTCAATCTGTCTTAAATACCCAATACTAGGATTACCCTGTTTAATCACTTGAAAAGAAGTATCATCAGTCCCTTCTTCTAAAAGACTATTATTAACAATACACTGAAGTAAAGTAGTCTTTCCAGCCCCATTTTTACCAACAATGCCAATATGACTTTTCTCATTTATCTCTAAGTTAATACTTTCTAAAATGGTTTCTCCGTTAATACTAACAGCCCCATTCTTTATAACATATTTCATCTTTCCACATCCAGTCAATACTTAAGATTATATCAAATAATTTTTCTTTTGATTCTTTATTATAATAATAAACCCTCCTAAAGCAATAACAGATATAATTAAACACACTATTCTTACTTTAGTAAAACCATAATAAACTTTAATATTACCATTTCCATTAGTTAAATAAACTCTAACTAAACCATTATCCCCTTTTATTACTTCTAAAGTATTATTATCTTCTTTAGCCACATACCCTTTATAATAGACTAAAGGTAACTCTAAATAAGTATCATCACTATTATTATCACTATAACTTATCTCTAGATTTATCCCTTTTCTTTCAAAGGTTGTCTTCACCTCTTCATTAGAAGTTATAATATCTCCCCTAGTCTTTAAATATTCCAAATCTACATCATCTGGAACATACTCTCCTTGACTAATCCAATACTCTTTACTATCATCTAATTCATTAAAACGTAAATGATATACACTTCCTATTAAGAAAGTCACTATCATAAAAGCACTTACTATTAATGTGAATACTCTTTTATTTAAATTCTTATAATTACTAATCTTTATACCAAATCCTACTAATAATAAAATAGTTACTAACATATAAAAACGCCATGGAAACTGAATAATTCCTAAGACATTCTTAACTAAATTCCAAGGAAATATAGAGGTACTTAAAATTAAAAATACTAGTCCTAAGAGTAACATATCTCTACTAAATTTATTATCTTTCTTATCTTTAATCATTACTTTTCTTAAATAGACTAATAAAAAGATAAAAACAAGTCCAATCCCCATTGGCTGCCATGGACTAGCTCCACTTGGAATCGCTATAATCGCATATAAAGGATTAGCGGCCCTTTTTACCACCATATCACTTCCAAGTAAAGTGCTATAGCTAAACTTATCAGAAACCATCATCTCCACCATTGGACCAATAAAAGATAAACATATTAAGATTGCTAAGATTCCTCCAGTCATTAATTTTCTAAAACGTTCTTTATCTTTAAAAATGTCTTTAATATTTAGAAAAAATACCAATATCGTGACCATTAAGCACATAAGTAAACTTAAATTATGCGAAAAGCAAATCCCAATTAATCCAATAGTAAAGTAGTACCAATTCTTCTTATCACCATAAAAAATACTATAAAGTCCCAAGATAAATAAAGGAAAGAACACAAACGCTAAAGTCTCACCTAAAGCAGCTCTTAAAAACATATCACAATATTTATATGAACTCATCAAATACATTAAACCGACTATTAAAGCGGTATATTTATTTTTAGCAATCTTTTTCATAGCATAATATATACTGCCAAAAATACCTATATTTATCAAAATCATCATTATCTTATAAGCAATATTAATATTTAAACCCAAATAAACTAATAAAGCCGGCAAATAAAGAAATATATCCGCATAAAAGACCCCATTGGGATATCCGTACCCACTTAAATAACCAGGATATATCAAAGCCGGAATAGTCCCTGCTTGAATACTATCACTAATCCCCTTTATTCTTGCCAAATGAAAATATATATCATGACCATAGATTAAATCTTTTCGAACTAAAAATTCTAAATTAGCTAAAACTAAGAAAAAAACCACCAATATACCATATTTCCATTTATTATTTAATTTTTTCATACTATCTAAATATTCTTTCTATCCATTTAAGATAAACCGCTACTAAATTACTACTCTTACTAGCAAATAATAACTTATAAGTTAATTCTACATCATCTGTAATAATATTATCAACATTTAAATCCAACAGCTTATTAATATTATCTTTACTATCAACTGTCCAAGCATATATTTCTTTCCCATCGTTGTGAATTTTCTTTACCAAAGAAGAGTTAATCATAGATGACTCAATACTAAAATTATCGGCTTTATCTAACTTCAATAAATCTCCATAAGCAATACTCATTATATATGCTGTTTGTATTTTGTTATTAATATTTTTTATATTTTCTAAAATACTATACTTACTAGAAGAAAGTACAACTCGATCTTCAAGATGATATTTCTCAATCAAATCTACAGTATTCTTTACTAACGAATCATCATCACTATAAGGTTTTAATTCAATATTTAATTTCACATTAGTTAAAATCATCCATTTTAAAACCTCTTCTAAAGTAGAAATTTTAACCTTACCTATCTCTTTAAGTATAACTTTCTTTACTTCATCATAATTCATATCATAAATATTTCTATCAATACCTGCTACTCTCTTTAGATTAGCATCATGACTTACAACAACCTTCTTATCTTTAGTCTCTTGAACATCTAATTCAATCCAGTCAGTTTGTTTTTCTACTGCCATCTTAAAAGCCTCAATAGTATTCTCTGGATATAAAGAAGTATCACCTCGATGTGCTGTTATCTCCGTATTCTTAATATACTCAATATTAAAATTATACTTATTAGTAACTATTCCATAGGTAAAAACACTTCCTGTAATAATTACTATGAGTCCTAAAGACACTTTAAAATGTTGCCATCTCTTTGTAGGAATAACTATTCTTTTTTGCTTATTAAACTTAACATGTCTAATCATTTCTCCTTTTTTATCTTTCTTTTGATAATACATTATACTTAAAACTGCATAACAAAGAGGCATAGATAAAGAAGCAAACAAAATCAAAGAAAGTGCTAAAAATAAGGCAATAATAGTAATAAAAACACTACTAATTATTAAGATTTTACTTAGTAACTTATAGATTAGATAGATGAGTGCCATTCCTATTAAAACAAATACTATATATATAAGATAACCTATTCCTTGAAATAAAATCAATTTTCCTAAATCTAAAAAATATCTCTTCTTCCCTAGATTAATACTTCTTAATCTTGCTTCTTTAAAATCACAATTCTCCAAAACATAATAATGAATAGCATACAGCCATCTAAGAAGAAGAAGACCTAGAAATATAAATACTACCCAGAAAATACTCATAAATAAGGTATTTCCATTAATATAATCCATAATAAACTCTGGTATCTTAATAGAAGATATAAATCCTGATACTACCCCAATATTTAAGAAAGGTATCAAAAATAGAATCATAAACGCTAAAGGAATATTCTTTACCTTAAAAACTTCTATTGATTTTCTTAAAGAAAGGCCTAAAACTTCTCTAAGTTCAACCCTTTTCTCCTGATATGAAGCATCTAAAATAATTATTATCGTACTTAAATCAAAGAAAGTATAAACCATCATGAAGAGTATTAATAATATAAGCATAATAAGTACTAAAGGATTAAAAAGAAACCCAGAAATATTTTCTAAAGTCAAATAATCATACCCCGTAATTCGCATAATTACATTAAAAAGATTTAAAAATAACGGTGTAAAAATTAAGAAACTCGTAATTTTAAAAGTTCCTTGAAATATAATTAATTCTCGAATATTATAAACTAACATATTTTTTATTTTATTAATCATAAACTTCCTCACAAGACCACTTAAGTATATCATATTAAGTTTTAAAAGTGGTCGCTTTAAAAGCAACATTTAACCTTTTGACAAATTTTTCTCCAAAATAAAAAATCAGTACCATAATAAGTACCAATTTTCCATAATTTATTTTACTAATTTTCTAACATAAGTTTCTTTATTAAGATGATCAGCCATTCTAAATGAATAGAAAGAGAAATCTTCATAAGGATTAATATCACGATAACATAATCCTTTATCATTAAGAACATATCCAGCTGGACAAGTTACTGTTATATTTTTATGACCATTAACTACATCAACAGTAACAATCTTATTGGCATATTCCCTTGTAGCAAATGCTGTTCTCATAAACTCAGTGAATAAATCTTCATCAATTTTATAGAAACCATCATTTTCATCAAAATAATAAGTCTTAAATAATTTAGCTACTTGTTCTTCCGTTAAAGCATTATTTAAAGAAACAACTTCTTTTTTATTACCATCACGATCTTCTAATACTACCGCATCAGGATAACCCTTACCTACAGGTCCAATATAATTTATTGAATTAAGAATTTTAAAAATATCTGATGATACCCCAGCAAAAGCATTGCTATATTCTCCAGTCACTAAAGTATCAGTATCTCTAGTACTTCTTAGTTCTACATAATCATCCCCAGTTAAGTAACCAGTTCCAACTCTTTCACAACGTTCATCCTTTATAATTTCAAACATATTTCCATCATCTAAAACATTTAAACAAGAATATTTAGGTACCTCACCATCTGGATTTAATATTCTACCATAACTAATATACTTATGTTCTAAAATACCAAATTTAGGAAAAACACCCTCCCCAGTATTCAACTCTTTCCAAATATTATTTTCTTGATGATCCATAGCAGTCGTATCTAATCCTAAAAGGATTTCTAATCTTGTAACCGGACATAATTCTTCTCTATGTTTAGTCTCTCTACAAGATACTTCTAATTTTAACTGTCCTAACATATAAGCACTAACTAAAGTAAAAGTTCCAAACATTTTTATTTTATCTTTATTAATTTTAATATTCATAATAGCCATCCATTCGCCAAGATATTTTATCATCTTCCAATCTAAAAAGCAATAAAAAACTCATAAACTAGTACCCCAAAAAACAATGGAATAACCAGTTTACAAGTAGGTTCTTATTTATTATTATGTTCCTTATCTTTAACTAAAACTAAAGATTTACTACTTCCATCTGCAAAATGAGCTGTTAAACCATACTCACCATCAAACATATCATCAAATTTATAACCAGTTGTATATTCAGGTGTAATTTTTTCAAAATATACCGGATAAGTAATACGACCACTTTCAATATAAACAATATCTTTAGAAGTATTAACATATTCACGATACATTTCATTAGCCATATGCTTAGAACTATTAGGAATAATAAAATCCCCATTCTCATAAGTCTTTGGTGGTAATATATCCATAATTTTAGCTATTGCACACTTCTCTTCTGTATGATTAGTCTTCTTGCAGTTAACCGCTAATCCCACTGAAGTTCCTGAAAGCACTGAAAGCAATGCTCCACAAGCCACATATCTCTTTAAATTTTCTTTATCTATCTTCATAATATCCCCCTTAGGTAATTGTTATTATACACTTATTCTTTCTAAAAGCAACTAGAAATTATTTAGAATAATCCATAATAACTAACTCTTTTGTCGTACCATCTTTAAAATAAGTTGTAACCCCATATAAGCCTCTAAATTGTTCTCCAATTTTTATCTTCTTTTCAGCAATACCATCATTACGTAAAATATACCCCTCTGGAGCTTCGTAATAAATTTGACCAGTCGCATCACAATTAACTATTGCCTCAACTGTTTTTACTTTATAAACAGGTTCAATAATCTCTCCATAAGAAACACTATCAACCTCTTTAGAAGCCCTATCATAAGCAATTATCATACTTTTAACCTGATGTGACCCCAGTCCTTTAGCCTCCGGATATACATAGTATATAGCACTCAATAATCTAGTAATTGGACATATCTCTTTTGTATGATCCGTATGCATACACCCTATATATAGACCAATTATCATACTAGTAAGCCCTATTAAAATACCAATAATTCCTAGTATCACTAGCTTCTTTTTATTCTTTTTCATCAACCATTCCCCCTGGCTGCTGTTTATACTAGCACACTTGTTTACAAATTGCAACTAAAATTCGATATATTTATTAACTTAAACCTTAAAATGCACCAAATCAAAGATTTCAAAATGCATAATATACACCAAATCGAGATTTTTTAGATAAGTTCAACCATTTCTAGATAAGAAATAGCATCTTCATACTTTTCTTTTCTTCTAATATCATCTTCAGTAACTTCATCTAATCTTGTTAAATCCATATTATGTTCTAAATCTTTTAACTTAACTATCGTAGCTATCTCATTAGTCTTTACCCTTTTAATATATTCTTCATAATTATCATCATTCTTCTTAGTTAATACTCTTAAAGCTTCAATTACCGTACTATCAAAATACTTACTTAAATCATCTAAAGTAATATTACTATCCTCAACAACATCATGTAAAAGTGCCACTATACAAGTTATTTCCGTAGTCATACCCTCTGCTATATGAATAGGATGAAATATATAGGGAACTCCGGCTTTATCAAATTGATTTTTATGAGCTTCATACGCTATTTTACTGGCTAATCTTGTTAATTTTGTATTTATCATACTTACCTCTCACTTCTCTTTCGATTATAAAAAAACAAAAGAAAAAAGTAAATACTAATCTAAGTACTTACTTACTACTTGAATTATTCTTTTAACTTCTTTTTCTAAAGTCTTAAAATTCTTAGAAACATACTCATAATTGCCATCTTTACTCTTTAACTCATGTTCTAAAGAAATACTAGCTAACTTATCCATTCCAAAATACTTGGCATCACTCTTTAAAGAATGCACTTCTACACTATAATTAGGCATATCTTTCTTATCTAATAATTCTTTTATTTTCTTAAATTTACTTAAAGAATCTTTATACCAGTCTCTTAACATTTCTTTATAAGTAGTAATATCTCCAAATAACTCTACACCCTTCTTATAGTCAATCCCATTATCTAACAAATACTTTTCATCATAGGTTTTATTATCATTGTTTTTCTTCGTATTTTTATCTAATTTTTTATCTTTAGAATTATCTTTTTTGGCATTATCTTTCTGATTATTTTCTAATTCTTCAAATACTTTATCTAATTTAAGTTTTATTTGATCTTTACTAAATGGTTTAGATATATAACTAGTAAACCCTTCTTCTTTATATTTTTCTTCAGCTCCGGCAATGGCATCAGCTGTTAAGGCTATAACTGGTGTATTAAAACCTTCTATTTCTTTTAAATTTCTAAGAGCAGTCTCTCCACTCATCACTGGCATCATTATATCCATTAAAATAATATCATAAGTATTACCATCTTTAATTTTATTAACACATACTAACCCGTTTTCAGCCTCATCAATTTCTTTAAAATGTAAAGGCTCTAAGGCTCTTCTAGCTACTTTAATATTTAATTTGTTATCATCAACTACTAGGATTTTCTTTTTACTATAATCGATATTATTCTTACTTAAATCTAATATTAACTCAGCTGTATTATTTAATTCTTCCTTAGTTAAAGGTTTACTCATCATGCCTATTCTTTGAGGAACATTTACCATAAAGATTGAACCCTTACCAAAAGTTGATTCTACATTAATTTTACCACCCATTAATTCAACTAACTTTTTCGTGATAGCAAGGCCAAGTCCCGTTCCTTCAACGGTGGTATTTCTTTCGGCATCTAATCTATCAAACTTATTAAATAATCGACTAATATTCTCGGCTTTTATACCTTTTCCGGTATCTTTACAAGTAATATATAAATTACAAATACCATCTTTATTTATGCATTTAGCATTTAATTCAATCTTACCTTTATCAGTATATTTAATGGCATTGGATAACAAATTATTAACTATCTCTTTAATATGTCCTTTATCACCAATTAATTCATAAGGCATATCACTAGCTATATCAACCGTTAATTCGATTGGTTTTTCCCCAATTCTTACCGAATCTATTCTTGCTAAAGTCTCTATCTCTTCTTTAAAATTATAAGGAACTTCAATAATTTCCATCTTATCAGATTCTATCTTATTAATATCCATGATATTACCAACTATTTCAAGTAAAGTATTCGAAGCATTAACTATATCATTAAGATCTTCTTGCATATCTTTGGGACAATTACCTCTTTCTTTAATATCATTAGATAACCCAACAATAGCATTTAAAGGTGTTCTAATCTCATGAGACATACTAGATAAGAAATCTGACTTAGCTCGGTTGGCTTTTTCGGCTTCATTTTTAGCAAGTTCTAACTGATTAACCATTTTTAAATCAGGATTTTCAATGGTATGATACATTAATACGGTTATAAAGGTTTCCATATATGTTACTAAAAGAATATTAGGATTAAACATCTGAAAAATCATCGAACCACTGCCTAAAGTTAAAAAGGCTAGCAAAGGAATATATTTTTTGGTGGCTAATTTTTTAATATTTCTAAGTAAACAATATAACATAATACCTACTAAAATCAAAGAAACAACATATGTAAAATTAACGCTAGCGCCAGTTGTATATCTAACCGAAAAGTCATTTTCTACAATTAAATTTATTGGTAAAGCATAAATAAAAAACACGCATATAAAATAAAATATTGCTACTAATTTTAAGGCTTTATCCTTTATCTTTAAATTGGTATTTTTATCATGTGAAATGTAAAACACATACACGGTAAATAGAAGTGCCCATGCCACTAAATACAATAAATATGATTTTAACAAGAAGTCTGCTAAAATTCTATTACTATCATATATTAATGCCCCAACTGTACATAATAATTCTAAAATAAGGCCAATAAAATTCGTTATTATTAAAACCCCATATAATTTAGTTTCAAAAGTATTAATATGTCCCTTAACAAAAAACATCAACATTATTAAGACACTAAATAATAACGCACTTAATGGTAAATAAATACCTGTTCCCATTCTTATCACCTACTATTTTATAACCTAATTTTATCATAAAAAATAGATAAGTTTAAAAAAATTACCAATAAACTTGATAATTTATTTTTTTGATTTTATTAATTTTCGATAATTAACTTGTCCATCTTCCATATTTAGCTCAATATCGGCATTTAATATTTCATTGTATTTTCTATTATGGGATATGCTAATTATAGTACCAGGATAAGACGATATCAATTCATATATAATATCTAAACCATCTTTATCTAAGTGATTTGTTACTTCATCTAAAATCAAAACATTAATATTATTTAAAATTAACTTGATAATATTAATTCTTGTTCTTTCTCCAGGGGATAAAATATTATAGGGCTTATTTCTATCATCATAATCAAAATTAAATTTATCAAATAAGGTAAAAATTTGTGTACTATCTTTTTCTACAATATCACTAGTTATGTATGCATATATAGATTCATCAGTTTTAGTCTCCAAAGTATTTTGGGATATATACCCAATTCTTACACCATTACCAATATTAACTTTTCCGCTAACAGCTGATAACTTTCCTAAAATCGTTTTAATAAGAGTTGTTTTCCCACTTCCATTGCCACCAGATATCATAAATTTAGCTCCAAATGGTATTACTAAATCTATTTTGGGCGTCTGAAAAGTCTCATAACCGCACACTAAATTTTCTAATCCAATATCTTTATTACCAGAAACATCACTAAAATTAAATATTAAATTAATAGGTTTATGTTCTTCAAAATATGGAATATCGACTTTTTCTAATTCTTTAGTTAATCTAGCAACATTGCCAGTATTAGTCTTTTCTTTGGCAAAATTGTTAGCAATTTTATCGTTGTCATTATGAGCCTTTGAGCCCAATCCCTTGCTACTCCAACTTTTAGCTTGCTCTAATTTTACTTTTAACTTATCTCTTTGGTCTTTTGCTTGTTCATATTCTAATTTTCGTTTCTCATATTCTTGTTTCTTTGTTATCAAATAATCTTTATAACTAGTATTATATTGTCTTAACTCGCCACTATCTAATTCAAAAATTTTATTAACAATATTATTTAAAAACATTTCATCGTGCGATACTATTATCATTTTCTTTGAAGATGTCTTCAAATATTTTTCTAACCATTCTATAGCCGTAATATCTAAATTATTAGTTGGTTCATCAAGTAAAAGAATATCCCTATTCATCATTAACAAAGTAGCTAGCAAAACTTTTATTCTTTCTCCACCAGATAGATGGCCAATCTGAGAATTCAAATCTTTATTTAGCGACAATTCGCTCATTATTTTGTTCAATTCTTCATCAAAAGAATATCCATTTATATTTAAAAAAGCATTAAGAACATCACCATATTCGTCCATGTTATCTTCACTAAGATTATTTTCTAGAAAATGCAATCTTTTTTCTAATTTAGTAAAGCCTACTATTTCTTTTATGTATTTTTCAATCGTGTAATCGTTATATATTATTGGTATTTCTTGGTATAAATAGCCAATACTATCACCATCTAAATCGATTGTGCCATTATCATTAGTAATAATACCGCCAAGAACTTTTAATAAAATTGATTTACCAGAACCATTAACGCCAACTAAGCCCGCTTTATCTTGAGTATTTAAACTAAAAGAAATATTACCAAATATAGTATTGCCATCAATTTGCTTTCGAATATTTTTTACTATCATCAAAATTTAACCCCATATAATTTTTAAAATTTACTAATAAGTTTCTAATCTAATTTTAAAGCCAGTCTTTTATGTTGACTAACTGCTTCTTGCCAAGCAAACTCTTCTAAAGTTGTATAATCCACCTTATCAGCCTTTGTCTTTGGAATAAACGGTACAAAGTCTATACTTTCCGGAATCTCGTAATCATTTAATTGTGATACTTCATCAGTGCCATAAATAGTTAATGGCTTTTTACATTCCTCTAGAATATGATTTTTAATTTCTTCACTAGGTTGAACGCCATTTTTTAACACTACATATGCTTTAGCCGTATACAATTTATCATTATCTTTCTTTTTAACAACAGCAACTGAATCAATAACATCTATAGATGACATTAATAACTGAATTCTATCACAATAAACCTTATTTAAAGTCGAAATAATATAATATCTAGAATCTCTACCTTTTAAATGATAATATCCATCATTGTCAATAAAACCAGTACTACCGACACGAACATACTCTTTTCCTTTATACAAAACCTTAGCATCTAATGTTTTTTCCGGCATTTTATAGTATTCTTTAAATACATGTTCGCCACCAATACATAATAAACCTTCTTCGCCTATTTTTTTCTCTTCAATAATACCATCATTATTAAATTTATCGGCATCAATTATTATGCAGTCGCTTCCAGTTAAAATTCTTCCTACCGTATCTAATTTTATTGGTTGACCAATAGCATTTGTATTCGCTCCAACCGTTTCTGCAGAGCCTGAACCATTATAAATCTTGGCATTACTATTATGTTCTTGAAAAAACTTTACCCCTTCTTCATTTTTAGCAGGGCTTAAGGTATCACCACCAGAAATGAATGTTGTAAGACTCGATAAGTCGGCATTAGGCGTAATATTTTTTTTAATAAGTTCTAAAAGTGCTGGACTTCCGAAAATAATATTTGGCTTTTTGCTCAAATAGTAATTAATATTATCTTTGGATAAATCTGGAGCCAAAATGGCTGTTCTTCCACACATTAACGACATAAGGGTTGAAGTAGCAAAACCATAAGGATAAGTAAACGGAACACAAACTAAACTTTTCTCACCCTTAGTATTTTCTAAATTAGTTGAATTCTTCATATAAATACCAGAAGCCAAAATATTCTTATTTGTTAAAACTACTGCTTTAGGCTTTCCTGTTGTCCCACTAGTATAAAGAATTAATGCATCATCTAAAGCATTAAATGGATCTTCTAAAGTCTTCTTTTGAAACTTAGCCAAACATCCTAAACTATTAAAATCAATCGTATTACTCTTAGTTAAATGATAATTACCATTAAGACTTAATGAATTAACTTTACTTTTATCTAGAGTAATAACATATCTAACATGAGTTTTATCTACAATCTTCTGATTTTCTTCATCACTACGATTAAAATTTATATAAACGGGACTTTCAAACAAATTTAAATATAATACAATTTCTTCATCTGGTGCAAAAGAATTTAAAAATGTTGTTGTCGCCCCAATTCTATTAGCGGCCATAAAAACAGCTACAGCCTGATAAAAATTAGGCATAGATACGGTAATAATATCCCCTTTTCTAACTCCCAACTCTTTTAAAGCCATCGAGACTGTAACGGCATCATCTAATAACTGTTGATAAGTTGCTGATAATTTTAAACAATCAACTGCCTTTTCATCACGATAAAAACTACTAATAACCTTAATGGCTGTATATATATTAATATCTGGTATTATAGGATGAGCCTCAAAAAATTTTGCTCCTTTATTTTGTGGTTTGTCGATGCTTGCATAACCTGTTAATTTCTTTTCAAACATAATACTTCTCCTATTTCTAATTTTATTTTACCTTATTTTTCGCCAATTACAAGAAATTATTTAAAACATTTCTTAATAAAAGCAAATAATACTCCCTATTTTAACTAAATCTTCTAAAAATACAAGTACCAAGCCTAAACTTAATAAATAATTGCTTCTTTATAGCAAAACATCAAGTTTAGCTTAATCAAACTTGATGTTTTAAATTTCTTTTAATACTAATCATTCTCTTGAATATTCTTTTTATCATCATACCCATCTAAAAAACTTTCGTATTCTCCATTTTTCTTCGTTCCTAAAACACAATCTAAATTAATATTATTCATACTTCTAAAGATACTATTATCAATATCACTATTTACTTTTCTTAAATTCTTTATTAACTCTTTAATCTCTTTTCGCTTACTGGTTCCATCATTTATTAACGAACACCCTTCAGTAAAACGACAAGCACAATTAATAAATACTAAATCATTACTATCTCGCCATGAAATAATATCTGCTTCTTTAACCATATATAAAGGTCTAATTAACTCTAAACCTTCAAAATTGGTACTATGTAATTTAGGTAACATAGTCTTAACCTCGGAACCATAAAACATTGAAAGTAAAGTAGTTTCAATAACATCATCAAAATGATGACCAAGGGCTATCTTATTACAACCTAATTCTTTAGCCCTATTATATAGGTATCCTCTTCGCATTTTGGCACATAAATAACAAGGACTCTTACTATCAACTGTACTTACGACATCAAAAATATCTGTATTAAATATTTCAATAGGAATATTAAGTAACTTAGCATTATCAATTATATATTGTCTATTATAATCATTATACCCCGGATCCATTACGACATAATGTGCTTCAAACTTAACTTTTCCATGTCTTTCTAATTCCTGAATACACTTAGCCAGTAAAAAAGAATCCTTACCCCCACTAATACACACCATAATCTTATCATTTTCATTTATTAGTTCATAATCTTTAACAGCTTTAGTAAATCTACTCCATATCTCTTTACGATATTTCTTAATAATACTTCTTTCTATTTCTTTATACTTTTCCATCTCTTTTAATCCTCATAATATTCATAATAAATTTTATCAAACGTCTTTAAAAATTCTTCTACTTCTTCTTTTGTTGTTAAATGAGATAAACTAATTCTTATTGATGTGCTAGCTAAAGATTTATCTTTAGTTAAGGCATATACTAACTTAGAAGGACTTTCAATTGGACAACAGCTAGTCTTAGCCGATACATATATCTCTTTATCTTCTAAACTTTCTACTACTTTTAAAGACTTAACATTCTTAATACTAAAATTAATTGTAAAAGGAAGACTATTATCTCTATTATTAATAATTACATTCCTATATTGTTTTAACTTATCTTTAATTAATATATTTAATTGTTCTACATAATTATAATTATTATCTATATTTCTTAGGGCTATTTCTATTGCCTTATCTAAAGCTCCAATACTAGGTAATTCCGGTGTTCCGGCTCGATAAATAGTCGTTGACTTACCCCCATCCATTTGTGGTACTAAACCTATTTCTTTTCTCTTAATAAGTAAACCCATTCCCGTTAGGCCATAAAACTTATGAGGTGCTAAAGTAACTAAATCCGGAATAGTTAAATCTAAGTTAATTTTTCCAAATCCTTGAGTAGCATCCGTATGCAATAAACAACGGGGATAATCTTTTAAGACTTCTTTTATCTTACTTATCGGTTGGACTAAACCAATCTCACTATCTACACTACAAACACTTACTAAAATAGTATCTTTTCTTATAATCTTCTTTAAAGACTCAATATCTATTAAGCCATCATTTCGAACCGGAATAACTTCTACTTCAAAACCCATACTCTGCATTTTAACTGCACTAGCCACTATGGAATTATGTTCTAAAGCACTAATTAATATATGTTTACCAAAACTTTTATATCTTTCACATACTCCTTTAATAGCCAAATTATTAGATTCAGTAGCACCACTAGTATAAATTAATTCTTCTGGTAAAACTCCTAGATTCTTAGCAATATCTTTGGTATATCTATCTATTAACTCTTTAGATTTCTTTCCTAACTTATGATTACTATTCGGATTAGCATAATATTCTTTAGTTAACTTATTATAAGTCTCTAAGACTTCATCATTTACTGGTGTTGATGCCGCATAATCAAGATATATCATTTAATCATCCCCTTAAAATTTAATAAAACTATTTTATCATAATTATTCTTAAATAAATATTATTTTTATTAATATTGGTATAGAATTAGTATTACTTCCCACCCTTATAAAAAAAGACGATAACAATATAGTTATCACCTCTTTAAAACTCTTGATTTATTAACTCTATTAACTAATACATCATCAAAATAACAAAGTTTATTAACATCAAGTACCCTAGATATTTCTTTATATTCTTCATTACTAGTTAAGAATTTAAGAATAATTTTAACACTCTTAAGAGAATACTTACATATAATATTTTCTAAATCTATATTATATAAAAATGACAAACAACATATACAAACCTTAATATTATCTGTAATAAAACTAGCTTGTTTACTAGGTACAATTTTAATACTTTCTTTAACTAAATATCTTTCTCGAAACTTAAAGTTATCTTCTGGATATCTTATTTCATCTAAATCTATTACATATCCATGCCCATCTTTATATAAAAAGTTAGATAAATGAATATCCCCAATACATATTCCATAACTATGTAAAGTCTTTAAGGACTTATAAATATCTTTAATAGCACTTACTTTATCCATAAAATCTATATTCTTATTTAAAGACTCTCTAAAAGTCATGGACCCCTCTATATATTCCATTACATAACCATTGAATTCATTATTCTTATATAACATCTTATATATTTTAGGAGTATTAGGAATACTATTATTCATTAAGAGCTTAATATTTCTTTCCTTTTCTTCTCTAAAATAACTTATTTCATTATAAACCTTATATAAATAACCATCTTCTAGATATAAACTCCCACCATTATTATATTCTTTATTTATATCTAATTCTTTCATACATAGTCCTTCCTTTGGACTTATTTATATTAACACATTTTTTCTTATTTATTTATTGTTTTTATAGTAATTAAGAAACTATAATTATATAATTCTTTTACTTATACTAGTCATTTCCTCATATTCTATCTTTATTAATTCATCATTGATATCTAATTTCATATATATTTTATTATCTTTAATATTACCAAATTCTAAAGCAACATTACTATCAATAAGATCTATGAATGTCTTAGTATCAAATATTTCTACAGAATCTATTTTAGAATTTAATTCACTTGGCAATTCATTATATTTTTTGTTAATAATATAATTATCATCTCTATTATCAAAGAAATCCACATAAAAGTTAATATAACCATTAATACCATTATGATTTAATTTTACATCAACTAATATTGAATATCCTTTTCTTTTATTGTAAGTTGCATCTACCCATCTAACTTCTGATGATAAAACCTTATATTCTTCATTATTTATCTTTAACATTTCTTAAGTCCTTTCTTACAATTATATTACCATATTTACTTTCTATTTGTTATAATTTAATTAGGAGAATTATTTATGAAAGTAATAACTATCAGAGAACCTTTTGCTACTTTAATTAAAGATAAAGTAAAAATATATGAAACTAGAAGTTGGAAGACTAATTATCGGGGCGAAATATATATTCATGCTGCTAAAGCAAGAAGTAAAGCTAGTAACGCAAGTATTGCAAATACTTATCTTAAATCTAGGGAAAATCCTGAACATATTATCTGTAAATGTTTATTAAAGGATTGTATTTATATGGATGAGGATTTTATTAACGAAGTTAAGAAAAATAAAGAAGAATATAATTCTGGTCATTATGAAATAGGACGCTATGCTTGGCAGTTAGAAGTATTAGAAGTCTTAAAAGAACCAATATATGCCAAAGGACAACTTGGCATCTGGAACTTTTAAAACTTTTTTTAAACATCAAGAATAGCCATAAACACCCCAAAGTTATGACTTTTTAACTTTGAAATATTTATGACTTTCTATTTTACAATTTATACCATTAAAAAATATGGTATGCAATTCATTTAAGAATTTACACACCATACGATACATCGTCTTTGGAGAGATTTCTTCTACGAAGAAATGCGATAAGGATCAGATACTGTCCCAGAGCCTTGTGTCAGCACTTCAGCCTTCAGATTGAAAACTGGCCGAACCCCGGCTTTGTATTCCACATCGCCATAGTAGTCGCCCGCACTGCCATTCGAATACACACCACGCTCGAGAGCGCCGCGATTGTCGACATCAAGGAAGCGGATCGGCGAGGAAGCAAACCACCACTGCCCCGAGTATAAGTAATAACCACTATTTTCATCACCCCATCCACCAGCTAGTACAATCTCATCTGCACTTAAAAGACCAACAGGATATGTTAAAGCTCCATTACCATTAGTAGTATCACTTACCGTAAAGGCGTCATTCTTTTGGGGACATATTAATCTCATACTAGAATTATAACCACCAATCCACCATGGTAAGCTATGCCATCTATAAAGAGTTCTACTAACTCCAGATCCCGTCCCAGAGTTATTACCAGCCATACTTCGATCATTACAGAATACATTATCCGCT
>CAKOOW010000001.1 GCA_934098445.1 uncultured Bacilli bacterium | reverse complement strand
CTATTAAGAATCTTACTTATCTTAATAGCCCTTTTTTTAATTAAGAACATAATCTCTTAACAATAATTCATCGTTATCTTCGTACTTCTTAATAAACTCAGGAATATCCTTATCTACAAACCTAGCTACTTCTAAATAGTTTTCTTCATCTATATAATCAGACTTATAAAGACAATCATAAAACAATTTAACACTATTCATTCCAGCTTGTAAATCCTTAAGTAACGACCAAGTTGCCTCTTTTAAAAAGAAATCTGTAAACTTATGAATCTCTTGATATCCTTTAACTGCCGAAATTATTTCATCTTTAGTCAAATAAATATTTATGTAAAAAGCTGCATTAAAGACATTTTTACTAATCTCCCTTTCTGGAAAACCAATACTGCTTAAATACTCTTCAAACTTACTAAGTAACTTCTTATTAACAATCTTATTTTCTTTTAATTGTTGTCTATAATAATCCATACACTCTCCTTCATTATAATGATTGTACCAAATATGAAGCTCTAAGTCTACTCTACGCCTTTTAATTTATTCTCAATATTATTAAAAAAACTTGCCTTTTTCTCTGGAATTTAGTATCCTACTATATACTTAAGATAATATACTTCTAGGAAAATTTTCCTTATTTATATAGGGCTTCAATTATTCCTAAGAGAAAAAGACTTTACTTAAATTGTGAATTCAAAAGTCGCTCTAATTTCTCTTGCAAATACTTTGTCCTTTCCTCTTTAGCATTCTCATCTTTTTGATATTTCCCATCTTTAAGAACTAAAATATCATTTTCTTTAACATCAAAGTCTAAATCTTCTTTTTTTAAATAAACTAATTCTTTTGAATTTAAATCCTCTAACTTAATAACATCATCAATAATTTCATCAACACTATATTTCATCTTATCCATTTGTATTAGTCTTTATATTCTCAAAACTAATATTATCTCCTTTAATTTTCATAATTATGGTACCTTCTTGATCTGTACGATAAATAGTCACATTATACTTATTTAAAACATCTAATGTTTTATTAGTTGGATGACCATATTTATTATCTTTACCGACCATTATAATTCCATAAGAGGGTTTAACGGTCTTAATAAACTCATCACTACTAGAATATCTTGAACCATGATGACCAACTTTCAATACTTGACACTGAATATCTTTATTCAATAAGTTCTTTTCGACCGCACTCGAAGCATCTCCCATAAATAAAGTGCATGTTTTATTATAAGTCATTTTAAGAACTACGGAAGTATCATTAAGATCCGTATCATCATCCGAAGTCCCAACACTTAAGACCTCGAAACTAGCCTTATCTAAAGTAAACTTATCACCAATTTTGGGAATATTAGGGCTTATCCTTTTCTCATTTAAAGCATCTAAGACATCTTCAAAAGTCTTACTAGTGCTTATCTTTTTGGGCATTAAATAATTATCAATCGTAAAATTCTTAATAATATCATCCATTCCTCCAATATGATCCTCATGAGCATGGGTTCCTACTGCGTACTTGAATTCATTAACTCCAAGATTTTTTAGATATTTAACTAAAAGAGGACCATCTGCATTATTACCAGCATCTATTAGCATATTACTATTTCCATCCTTGATATAAATACTATCAGCTTGTCCAACATCCATAAAATAGACTAGTAACTCACTATCTTTAGTAGCAGTATCTTCATTTTTACTACTCTTATCCAAATTACTAGTAAAATATCCTCCTCCTAAAAGAATTAAAGCAATTACTACATACCATAAATCTCTTAGAGCTTTTTTCTTCTTTTTCGTCATTTTATCTATCCTTTCTCTTCTCATTTTATCAAAAAACCTTCATCTAAGGCGAAAAATCTTAGAAAAAAAACTTAAAAAAGGTTATAATTATTATATATACTTATGGAGGATTGCAATGTATAAAATAAATGACTATCTTATCTACAAGCGTGAAGTTTGCCAAGTTAAAGCCTTAACTAAAATTAATAACCAAGACTATTATATCCTAGAAAATAAGGCCGACTCCTCTTTGAAGATTAGTGTTCCCTTAAAAGAAGAAAGAAACCTACTAAGACCTTTATCTACTTTTAAGGAAATAACGAAATCTCTTGATAACATAGATAATATTAAGCCTTTAAATCTAACAGACCGTAATTTAGAAGAACAATATAAATCTTTATTACAAGGTAACACTTTAGAGGATTTAATTGTCATTATGAAGACTACTTATCTTCGTAATGAAGTTAGAAAATCTAATAAGAAACATCTTGGTGACAAGGATACCTATTATCAAGAATTATCAGAAAAATTCTTATTCAACGAAGTAGCCTATTCTATGCAGATAAGTTATGATGATGCGAAAGAGTTAGTCTTAAATAAATTAGCCTCTTCTGTTTACAAAAAAGAAATTTAAAACACAACTACTATTCTTTGTGATAATATAATTAAAAAGAGGAATATATATGGAAGATACAGTTAATTTATTAGATATTTATAATGTTTTAAAGAAATATCATCATCATCGTGACAAAATCTATGCTAATCTTTGTAGCTTATTAGCAGAAAGGTTACACTACAAGACGATGTTAGTTAAAAATTTTGATTTTGAAAAGAAAGAAATTACTTTTTATGCCAAAAAATATGAAGAAGTTGGAGACTATGATATTTGGCAAGAGTTAGTACTGCGTAAATCAGGCGATGCTTATCTTTATCGGACTAAAGATGGTAATGATGTTAAGATTAATTGTCTATTTAATAATACTTTTTTTCTTAATCACTTTTTTAATGAGCTTATATCTCTAAGAGAATATTTACTTCTTAATAACTATCTCATCTATGATGTTAGAAGTCTCTATTACCTATCTCTTAATAGTGATGAGATTAAAATTAGTGAAAGAAATCGTAAAGTTAAAAGAATACCGGTTAGTTATTCTAAAGATAATAGTGAATATAATGACTATTTAAGTCATATTTACGTGGATAAAACTAACTTGCCATTATGGCTTCAAGAAGAGTGTGAATTAATTAAACAACCAAAGAGTATCCGAACCTTAAAAAGAATTTGGAAATCCCTGTCTAATTAATTCTTTTTTCATATAATTTTTTATGTACTCATAAGATTAAATGGGTGCAGATATGAATGGATTAACTAATAAAGAAGTAATACAAAGTCGTAATAAGTATGGTCGTAATACTTTAACCAAGGTCAAAAAAAGAAGTCTTTTCTCTTTAATTTTATCTTCTTTAAGTGACCCTATTATCAAAATATTAATTATTGTCTTAGTATTTAAGATTATTTTTTTATTTAGAAACAATGATTATTTTGAGACTATAGGTATTCTAATCTCTATTATCCTAGCTTCGACTATTGGATCTTTTGCTGAATATGGTAGTGAAGAAGCTTTTAATCGTTTAGAAGAAGAAGCATCAAGAACGAAGGCTAATGTCTATCGAAATGGTAAAATTACTACTATTCCTGTTACAGATATTGTCGTCGGAGATATTGTTTTAGTTAGTAGTGGGAATGTTATTCCTGCTGATGGTTATATCTTAGAAGGACACTTAAATGTCAATGAAGCTAGTATCAACGGGGAAACTAAAGATAAAAATAAATCTAAAGGAGAATATGTCTATTCCTCGACTATCTGTTACGAGGGGGAAGCCAAGATTAAAATTGATAAAGTTGGCGATAATACTTTAATAGGAGGCCTAGCTAAAGATATTCAAACTCCTCCCATCATCAGTCCTTTAAAATCAAGACTAAGTACTTTAGCTAAAATAATCAGTATTTTTGGCTACATCGGAGCCTTCCTAGCAGCAAGCGTTTATCTTATGACTACTAAAGACTTTAGTATCAATAATATCCTGTATTCTTTAACACTTTCGATGACTGTTATCGTTGTTACTGTTCCCGAAGGATTACCTCTAATGGTTACCCTTGTTCTTTCCTCTAATATGAAAAGAATGCTTAAGAGTAATGTCTTAGTTCGCAAACTAATTGGTATCGAGACTAGTGGGAATATCAATTGTCTTTTAACAGATAAAACCGGTACCTTAACTGAAGGTAATCTCAAAGTCACTTCTTATGTTAATTATGCTAATAAGAAAATATCTAATCTTAAGACTTTATCTTCGCATCTCCAAGAAGAGATAACTAATAACTTGTATTATAATAACTCTTCTATTCTTAATACTTCTGGAGAAATAACTGGTGGTAATCAAACTGATAAAGCTCTTCTAAAGATTGTTAATAAACCCATAAAAGAAAGAAAAATAATTACTAAGAAACTCTTTGATAGTAAAGATAAATATAGTTCTGTAACTTTAGATAATGATATTACTTATTATAAGGGAGCTAAAGAAGTCTTATTAGATAAATGTCTCTATTACTTAGATAGTTTTGGTAAAAAGAAACTTCTTTTAAATAAAGATACTATTAGTAAAGAGATAGATAACGAAGCTAAAACTGGTTCTCGGATTATTCTCTTGACCGAAAAAGATAAACTAAGTACTTCTCATACTTACTTAGGATATCTAATTATTAAGGATACCTTAAGGACTACTACTCCTAATGCCATAAAAACTCTCCATCAAGCCGGCATAAATGTCATTATGATAACTGGAGATAATATTGATACAGCGACTTCAATAGCTAAAGAAGCTGGTATTATTACTAATAAAAATGATTTAGCTTTATCTAGTAGTGAATTTAATTCTCTTACCGATGAAGATATAAGTAACTTGTATACTAGAATCAAGGTTATCGCCCGCGCTCTTCCCAAAGATAAGACTAGGATGGTTAAGATATTGCAAGCCCAAGACTTAGTAGTTGGTATGACTGGGGATGGTATTAATGATGCTGGAGCTTTAAAATTAGCTGATGTTGGATTTGCCATGGGTTCTGGGACTGAAGTTGCTAAAGAAGCGGGCGATATTATTATTCTGGATGATAATATTGCTTCTATTACGAAATCAGTCCTTTTCGGCCGAACTATTTTTAAAAGTATTCGAAAGTTTATAATCTTCCAATTAACAGTTAATTTCTGTGCAATGTTAATGGCTATTATTGGTCCTATTATGGATATAGTAACTCCGGTGACCGTTATTCAGATGTTATGGATTAATATGATTATGGATACTCTTGCTGGCATTGCTTTCGCTAGTGAACCCTCTTTAGATGAATATATGAATGAACCTCCAAAGACTAAAAAAGTCCATATAATTAATAGTTATATGGTTAAAGAAATCTTCTTCACTGGATTATATACCTCTCTTTTAGGTATCTTCTTCTTTAAGTCTCCCCTAGTCTATAACTTCATTCGTTATGCTGATGACTATCGCTATTTATATACCGCTTACTTCGCCTTCTTTATCTTCTCTAGTCTTTTTAATGCTCTTAATGCCCGAACTACAAGATTAAATATCTTAGCCAATATCTTCAAAAATAAACCCTTCATCTTGATTTTTACTGGTATTTCAATTATTCAAATGTACTTAATCTACTTTGGTGGTGACCTCTTTCGTACGTACGGTCTAACTCTTAAAGAATTATTCTTTGTCATTATTCTATCTTTAAGTGTTATCCCTTTCGATTGGCTCCGTAAACTCTTAATAAGTAAAGAAAGTAAAAAACTATAAGTTATATAATATATTAAAAAGTAGTTGACACATGGTGAATATTATGTTAGAGTACAACTTACCAAGGGGGAAATATAATGGAAAAGATTGAATTAAGAGAAGGAACTACTTTAGAAGAGGCTGCCTTAGTCCTATTATCTGAGAAACTAAAAGGAAATCATGTATATTGTGAATTTGCTGGTCATAAATTATTCTCTGATGATATTACAATGGATAAAGCTCATTTAATAGTTTATGGTGTTACTAGAAAGATTTATAAAGAAAATAAAGAACTTGATCATACAGTAACTGCCGAAAAAATTATTGCCGGTCTAAAATTTATTGCTGAAAATCCTGATATTACACAAGCTGAATTAATAAACGGATTAATGGCTTTAGGTTGCACATTTACTTTTGATGATGTTCGTGCCCAGATGCATACACCCGAAGAAGATTTATTTGCCGGTATTGCTCATGGTGACCTTGCTTGTGGGGCTTATGTAATTGTTAATATGCGTAACAGTCTTACAGGACGTGAATTCTTTAAACATAGCCTATTACTTGCCGATGGAGAAACTTCAATTTATAACTTCATCCGCATTGCAACCTGGGATCCAACTTATACCAAGGAAAAAATAGCGGCTAAGAATAACGCTCCAAAACTTAATAGAAATTTAAAGTAATAAAAAAAATATCTACTCATTACGAATAGATATTTTTTTCTAGTCTACAGAGCTTACTGGTTCACTTGATACCCAATAATATTCTCCTGATTTATTTTTCTTATATGTATGTTTATAAGTCTGTTTAAACTTATCAAGTTCATTCTTATCATATAAAGAGCCATTATCGGTAACAATAACTTCTAAAGATTTAATCTTATTTATAAAGTCTTCATCACCATAGAAGTTAAAATATTGTGTTTCTCCAATATTATCATCCATAACTCCTAAGGCATAAGTATCATAAAGAATAATTTCATCATTAGATTTAACCGCTTTAACAAGACTATTCTCAATCACTGGTTCTAAACCACCATATCCACAATGCATATCCATATCTAAATAATAATTATCTTTACTTTGAAGTACTACCTTCTCACACTCAGGATTTAACTCTAAAGTAGTTAACATCACATAACTATAATCTTTCGGTAGATTACTACTTTCATTAAAATACTTAATATTATTCTTTTTAACATCATCAACCGTATAATAAGTAACTAAGTCCGTATCATCTTCCCATTTATTCTTTAGACTTATACAAGTATCATAATTATCACTCATATATGGATTACCACTATTCTTTAACTTATCACAGATATCTTTATAACCTAGATTAAAATTTCTTTTCTTAAGACCATCTAAATCTACTCCTAATTTCTTTTGATCACTTAAAGTATCATAGGTAACCTTACTACTTATATGAAAATTAGTCTTCCTACTAAATAATTCCTTAACCGTACTATCGGTTAGACTAAGTACTTCATCCTTAGAAGTATTATCATTAACTTCTTCTTTAGAGCTAACATTATTCTTTTCATCAGGATTATTCTTTTTCTCCCCTTCAACAGAATTATTATTATTATCCATCTTCATCTTAAAAAGATAATAACCTCCTACTGTCCCTAGACTAAAAGTAACTATAATAATTAAAATAATTCCTAAGATTTTACTACTCTTCTTCATCTTTCTATCCTTTCTAGAATAATTTTATCACAAAATAAAGACATTTACTTAAATAATTGATACAATATATTCTATAAGAATATATACTCTAAGAAAGGACTATTCAAATGAAAATACTTATTAAACACTCTATTATTCTTAGTATCAGCCTTATTATCCTAGAACTTATTATCTTAAATATCCTTTTTCCTTGGTGGTGCTAAATGAAAAAACAAATTAATCTTATAAATTTTATTATCTTTCAAACTATTATAATGCTTCTTATTGGTTTTATTTATCTACTTATTGTTCCTAAGATTAAACCAATGTGTAATAGTAATGTAAAATGTGCCAATGCGACCAACTGTTCTTGCGAAAATAAAACCTGTTCTTGTGAAATAATAAACTCTAATGGCGACACTGAGAAAATCGAATGTTATGCCTCCTATGAAGAAATAAAACAATCTTTAAAATAACCTTTTAATAAGTTTATTTTTAACAAGATTTATGCTATTCTATATATAAGATAAGGAATTAATATGAATAAAAAAGGATTTATGTTTGTAGAAACAATTATGGTTATGACAATTCTGACGACCTCGTTAATCACAATATATATTACTTTCTCTAGGGTACTTATAAATGAAAAAAGAAGAGCTATGTTTGATGATACTAGCTATTTATACCGTACTTATCTTTTAGAAGATTACCTAGTCTCTTTAAATCTTAATAACTATATAAAAAAATACTTAGTCGATGCCGGTAAAAAAATAATTGTCTTTAATGCAGAAGATGGCTCCTTGTATAACACTTATGAATATGGGTCTCGAAACGATAAAGAAGTTGGTAAACAAGCTTTCAGTAATAAAGTTATTAGTAACGGCGCTGATTATTTACAAATTTCTAGAATTTATATTACTTACTATAATGTTAATGACCTAAAACAGTGTTTAACGAAATCTAATAAGAATAGCTGTACTAATAACGCTAGTATGGAAGCCCTAAATAATATGAGTACGAATGCTATTCTTTATCTTAAGACTTTATCAGGTACTGATGATGGTTATCGTCTCATTGTTGAATATCAAGAAGAATATATTGACTATAATAAAAAAGGTAAACTAAAAGATGGTAATTGTACTAATGGTTATGTTAAAGAGAATAATACGTGCTACCGAAAGGTAACCAAAAATTACTATAATAGTACTAAATTATATGCAAAGGAGTAATATGAATAAGAAAGGTATGACTTTAATGGAAGTCTTAGTTAGCTTAGTTCTAATATCCATTGTAATGATATTTGTTGTTAATTTACTATCTGACCTAAAGAATGAAGATGTTTTATCCAATAAAAGGAATGAAGATACCTTGACTAGAGCTTCTCTAATTAATGTTATTCAAGGTGATTTAATTAATTTTGATAATTATTTAGAAACTTTTATTAAGAAGTCTACTGACAGTGGTTATACTAATTGTAGTGCTTTTAAATTTCACGGCGGTATCACAAAGTATTTATGCATCAATGACACTTTTATCGCCTATGGAAGAGCTGGTATGCTCGAAAAATGGGACCTTAACTATGGTACTTATGATGTTAATAATGTTACTTATAAGTATGTTGCCAATGTTAATTCTTACCCCTCTCCGACTCTACTAGTTATTCATATTCCCGTAACCGGTGTCGATTCTTCTGCTAAAAATAAATATTCCATTGAACTAACTGCTCTTAGTCCCAACGCTAAATTCACTTGTCAAGATTGTTAATAATCTCCAGTTTATCCTTATAATTCTTTAAAAGTTCTATCACAAAAGCTGAAGCCTTCCTCTTCGGGGTAAATAAATAAACATTCCTCTTCGCTCTAGTTAATCCCACATAAAATAGCCTTCTTTCCTCTTCTAAGAAGTCTTTTTTTGTATCCTTTCTAATGTAGTTTAATATCTTATCAGCCTCTACCTGGAAAGGAAATCCAAGCGTATCATCTCTTAAATTAATAATAACTACATCATCACATTCTAATCCTTTAGACCTATGCATAGTCATATAACTTATCTTCATAGTATTATCATTCTTTAGATTAATAACCCCATCTTTAAAAGTAACCTCCTTACTCATATACCCCTTTATATCGTTGTTATTCCTCCCTAAGACTAATATGTTATAACTACCATTTCTCTTTAAATATAAACATAATCTATAAAAATCCTTTTCTTTAGAATCATAATAAACAATCTTAATTGGTTTCTTAATATGAATATTAGACCTCATCTCTTTTCTTAGTTGTATCTTATTCTTCATAATAAAATCCCCTGCAATATCAACAAGTTCCTGACTATTCCGATAAGTAGTCTGTATCTTTAGAACTTTCCCCTTCTTAAAATAATCCTTAAAATTAATAAATAACCCTATATCACTCCCTGAGAACTTATATATCGACTGAAAATCATCCCCTACAGCCATAAAATAAGCTTCATTAATATTAACTATCTCTTTAATTAAATTAAACCTAATAAAAGAACTATCCTGGTACTCATCAATAATAATATATTTAAAATTCCTAGTATAAGAACTATCATTAACTACCTTAGTAGCTTCCATAATTAAATCATCAAAGTCATATTCCCTATTCTCTTCTAAATAAACTTTATACTTCACATAGATATTAAGAATTATTAAGATATAATAACACTCTATTCTCTTGAATATATTCTTCCCTAGTCTTTTTAAAGTCTCTTGTAATAAAGAAATATCTTTTCCATTACACTTCATTAATCTAATAAAAGTTGCTACTACCTTGATAAACTTATCTATCTCTTCCTTATGACTATCCAAAATCTTAAGATACTCCTCCGTACTATGCCAATTAATCTTTAAGATAAATCTTAAGTACTTAAGCTGTTCTGGGTATAGAAGAATATCTATTCTTAAATACTCCTCAATAATAAGCTCTAAAGAGTCTGGACTAGCAATCTTAAAATAAATATTACTATTCTTTAAGATATTAATAGAAAGCTTATGAAAAGTATAAACATTCATCAAAATATTAAACTCTTTAAGTAATTTATTTCTTAAACTACTTGCCGCCTCCCTAGTATAAGAAATACATAATATCTCTTCCGGACTTACTTTCTCTATATTAATTAAATACCAGATGCGCCCTACGATTGTAAAAGTTTTCCCTGACCCCGCTCCCGCTACTACCAGAACCTCTTTTTCTTTAGACGTTGCTATTCTTAGTTGTTCTTTATCTAAAGGATATCCCCCTATCTTAATATCCATATCACCTTTCTAGTAAGTTTTAAAATCTAAATCAGTTGTTATTCTATCACATAAATATTCTTTCTAGTCTAAAAAGTTTATAAATAGTCTTCTTTTGGAGCTTTAAAAGTTTTCTAAAGATAGAAAATGCAAAAAAATTGCAATTTTTTGCAACTTTTTTGCAATTTATGAACAAAAATCGACTTCGACCGCCAATATATATATATAGAAGGATAATTTTTCGGCCGGAGTTATTCTTCTTAGATAAGGAGGTCAAAATGAAAATGAGAATGAATAATGCCGCTATCAAAGCATATGAAATCGAAGATGAACCTATTAAAAAGATTGTTATCAATATCGATTTTGATGAATTAGATAAACATCCCGAGATTTTAGGAAAAGAAGTTACTAATGGTTTAAAGATTTTTAACTTAATGAGTTATTGTGCTGTTGATCTAAAAACAGCTTACGAATATGCCGAAGGTAGTGAAAGATTAACAGCCCTAGTAGATAAGGCTTATAATATTTTAAAAAGCTATTTAGGATACGATGTTGCCGAATCTGCCAAGCGCCTAGGCGTAGATGGTTATGTCATGGCTCTAAATCGTAAAGAAAGACTAATTGCTAACGAACTAGCAAGATTTACTAATGATGATCCCGCTACTTTAAAAGATAAATTAAATGATATCGTTAATCTCCTAGCAACTGGCGCTTCTATTGAAGAAATGGCTAAAAAAACTCATACCCCAGAAGGTATGATAAAAATCTACTTACAAGAATTAAAAAAGTAGAAAGAAGGAAGTAATATACCAAAGAATAACATCAGGATTAATCCCCTTCCTAAAGGAAAAATAATTCCTCTAAAAATAGATTTTCTTTTCACGCAAATCTTGGGCGATAATGTTTATCATTGTACCTTAGAACAATTATTATCAGATGTTCTAAATATTAAGAAAGATATCCTAGAAGGTAAAATTGAATATCTTAATCGCGATTTAAAAATAATGAATAAAAGAAAAATGCTTAATAAAGTAGATTTACTAATTAAACATGAAATCTTTAAGACTCCTAAAAGAGATGAATATATCAATGTTGAACTAAATTCCCAACTACCAATGCTAAATCGTAATAAGGTTTATACTAATATAATCGGGGCGAATACCTTAATTGTTGGTAACAATAAGTATAAGAATATTGCCCGTTTAGTCCAAGTGAATTTTAATTTCTTTGATGATTTAGATAAAGATACGAAAAGATTAGTAGCCATTTATCAGATGCGTGATCAAGATGGCAAGGTTGCTTACGGCTGGGATGATAAAATCTATAATATTTTTGTTAACTTAAGCAAAGATCCGTGTTACAATCTAATTAACGAATATGAAAGAAGAGTTGCTAATTGGTGTTTGTTAATGGATACTGATGATGAAGAAGTCTTCTTAAGAAAGGCTATAGAGATTATGGGTGAAGAAGAAGGAACTAAACTATTTGACCGGGTAAAAGAATTATCAGCTGATGAAGATAATATTGCTCTTTATACGGAGTATTCAAACCAAGAAATGCTTATGAATACAATAATATCCGATGCCGAAGATATTAAAGCCGAAGCCAGACAAATTAGGGCTGAAGCCAAACAAATCAAGGATGAAGCTAAAGAAATTAGAGAACAAGCAGAAGCTGATATTGCTAAAGCTTCTAAGATGTTTGCTGAACACGAAAAGATATTTGCTGAAAAAGAAAAAATAGTTGCTGAACACGAAAAGATGATTGCTGAAAAAGAAAAAATAGCATCCGAAAATAGGAAACTAAAGGAAGATAATGAGAACAAATCCAAAGAGATAGCTAAAAATATGTTAGCTAATAATATATCTAAAGATTTAATTGCTAATGTTACTGGTTTATCATTAGAAGAAATTAATTCTTTAGAATAATTAAAAAGAATATCCCCAGTACTAAGATTAAACTTAATACTAGGATATTCTTTTTTATTTAGTCTTTTGACTTTTATAGTATTCATATAACTCTTTAAAACGATTATAATGGACAACTTCCCTTTGTCTTAAGAACAACAAAGGTCCGATTAAATCCTCATCGGTAGCCAGACTAAGCATATTCTCATACCCTGCTCTTGCCTTTTCTTCAGCTGCCATATCTTCACATAAATCAACGATTGGATCCCCTGTCGAAGCAAAATAACTAGCGGTAAACGGTACTCCCGATGGATTTACCGGATAAACCCCTCTCCCATGATCCATATAATATTCGGCAAGACCAGCCGCTTCTAATTCCTCAACTGTTGCTCCCTTAATTAATTGCCTAAACATCGTCGCAATCATTTCACAATGTCCTAGTTCCTCTGTAGCAATCATATTAAGTAAGGATTTTCCTTTTGCATCCGGCATTGAAAAACTCTGTGAAAAATACCTTAAAGCTGCCGCTAACTCCCCAGCATATCCTCCTAAACCAGCAATAATATATTTAGCCATTCTTAAATCTTTCTTCTTAATATTAACCGGATATGCTAGATGTTTCTCATATTTATACATACTTAATACCCCCATCATTATCCCAAGGCCAAGGATTTTTATAATAATCATATGAGTCTGTGTAAGTACTAGTAAGCTCTAAAGGACGATAAATTCTCTCATACCTATCTAAATAATCTTTATACTTCTTAACCTCTTCCATAAACTTTCTATACATTTCCTTATCTTCAGGATGTAAATCTAAATAAAGGCTAATATCATTTAAAGCAAACTCACTCTCATTTATCTTTAAAAGCAAGGCCTCTTCTTCCGTCTGGGGTATAACTTCTTTCACTTTATAATTCTTATAGGGAATATACTCATCCCTAAACATATTTCCTCTAGCATACCCCATCTTACAGTCTACTAATCTACTTTGATTAAAATTATCACTACTAGGTAAATTCCCTGTAACTAAAAAATCAATATCATCAAAAAACATATTTCTTCCTCCCTAAAATAAACTATGTCTAAAAGTTCTAATTGTCTATGCTAAAACCCATTTTTAATAGATAAATAACCATCTATGATGTATAAAAGACCTAAGATGAAAGTTAATCTATGAGGCATTCTATCTATACTCTTATTTATTCTTTTTAATAAGAACTTATCATATACTAAGGACCCAATTGCCCATCCTAAAGATACTAAAGGATTAATGTATTTTCCGATACTTAAAGGCCAAGATTCATAAGACCATTTATCATGCCCAATAATAAAGTGTGATAGATGTCCCCCAATATACTCAACAAGTGTTAGCATAATAAAACTTAAAAAGAAGAAAACTATATCTTTAAACTTCTTATTCTCCTGTTTCTTAAGTAACTTATCTAAGAACATAATAATCAAAAAGCCAAAGAAATATATAGGCGTAAAAGGTCCAAAAAGAATTCCACTTGAATAATTACTTCTTATAAAAACATTACAACAAGTCTCAAATAAAAATCCTAAAATACTATAATATATATAATAATTAATCCATTTCATACTAGCAGTATAACCATTATTTTGATAATTATACTAAATTAATATTATAAGCTTTTTTTAAATTTACTTAACACACCTATTTTAAAATATGATATCATTTTGATAGAAAATGGTGATATTATGGAGTTAGCGTTAATACAAAATGATGATCAAAGATTAAAAGAGCTTTGCCAAGATGTTAAAGATTTTGAAAATAAAGAGTTTTATATTGATTTAATTAATCAAATGCAAGAAATTTGTTTTGAACATCAAGCTTTTGCGGCTGCTGCTCCTCAATTTGGGATAAATAAAAGATTTATTTTAGTAATAAATACATCTGAAGAAAATAAAGAAAATGAGTCTAAGCATAATTTACTTAAAAAGTATAAAACAATTACTTATTTCAATCCTAAAATAACTACTATGAAAGGATTGCAATACTATTATGAGTCTTGTATGAGTATCAAAAATACAATTGGTAAAGTGGCAAGGCCGTATTACATTGAGTTAGATTATCAGGATATAGATGGTAATCATCACCATAAAATAGCAATAGATTTTGAGGCAATTGTTTTGTGTCATGAAATAGACCATTTGGATGGTATATTGTTTACTGATAAAGCTGAAAAAATAATAAATAATGTTAACTTAGATCAAAGAACAGCAATTAGAAATAAGTTTCCAAGAGAAGTAATCTTTAAAGATAAAGCATTTAATCAAGATAATATAACTATAAGCCATAAAACCAAAATTTATTCTAAGTAAGATTTATGGCTGATAAAGTTAATTTAAGTATAGCCAACACTTCTTATTTAAAATTTCTAACTTAAAAATTCTATTTTCATCCCCCAAAAATTATGTTATACTCTAAATAAGAAAGTAGTTGATTATTATGACTAAAAAGAAGTTACCTACTAAGTATCAAAAATATACTATTCTTATCGTAGGTATTATAGGACTATTTATTATCTCTTTTTTAATTTATAGTTTCATCCAAGGAATAAATAGTAACAAGCTTCACTCTTCTTACTTAGTTAAACATAAACTAGTCACTAAGTCTTATAATATCTCTGAAGATTTAAGTGATCTAAAGAATAATAAAGGAACTTATTTTATCTATATAGCTTCTACTGGTAGTAAAGAAATATATGATCTTGAGAAAGATTTAAAGTCTTTAATTAAACAATATAAACTAAAAGATAAGTTTTATTATGTTAATATTGACTCTTTAAAAGATGATGGTACTAAGATAAGTGCTGTTAATGAACTCTTAGGACTTACCGATGTTCAAGTAACTAAAGTTCCAACGATTATATATGTAACAAATGGGGAGATTAAGAAAGGTAATATCATTACTAGATTAGATGATAATTTGTTTGAAAAAGGTGATTTTCAACAGTTATTAGATATCAATGACCTATAATGGGTCTTTTTTTTCATTAAAAATAGTAAGTTTTGTTTGACTTTAGGAGGGACTTACTATATACTTTTAAATGGTACATTTTATTTATACAAAAATTATTAGATGTGGGAAGTCGAAATGATTAGTAGTATAATTGAAAGGGAAAAAATTATGAATACATTCATGCAAAAAAAAGAAACTGTAGACCGTAAATGGTATGTTATCGATGCAGAAGGACAAACACTAGGACGTCTTGCAACTAAGGTTGCTACTGTACTTAAGGGAAAACATAAACCAACATACACACCTCATGTTGATTGTGGTGATTATGTTATCGTTATTAATGCTAGTAAAGTTGTTTTAACTGGTAATAAATTAAACGATAAGATGTATTACAATCATAGTAGATATGCTGGTGGCTTAAGAGAAAGAACTGCTAAAGAAATGATTACTAAATATCCAGAAGAAATGGTTGAAAGAGCTATTAAAGGTATGTTACCAAAAGGACCTTTAGGAAGACAAATGTATAGAAAATTATTTGTTTACGCTGGTTCTGGATATGAACAAACTGCTCAAAAACCAGAAAAGTTAGAAGTTAAGTAGGAGGATAATATATGACAGATAAAAAAGTATGGACTGGTACTGGTCGTAGAAAAAGATCAAGTGCTCAAGCAAGATTAACATTAGGAAAAGGTAAAATCGTTGTTAATGGTGTACTTGTTGATGAATATATGCCTTATGCAACTTTAGTTATGGATATTAAACAACCACTTGTTGCTACTGGTAACGAAGAAAAATTCGATATCGAAGTAACTGTTAAGGGTGGTGGCTTCTCAGGACAAGCTGGCGCTATTCGTCATGCTATCACAAGAGCATTAATTGAATTTGATGCCAATGCTGATCAAACAAGAGAAGATTCTTATCGTAAGATTCTTAAAAAAGCAGGTTTTGTTACTAGAGACCCAAGAGTTAAAGAACGTAAAAAATACGGACTTAAAAAAGCTCGTCGTGCTCCACAATTCTCTAAGAGATAATATATTAAAAGTTTCATTCCTCATAAACTTAAGTGTTTATGGGGTTTTTTGCTTTCTTAAGACTATTTAAAATGATATGTAGGCATCAAGTAGGCAACACTTAAAGTATCTTTTGAATAATTCTTTTTAAAAATAACTTTAGTAGTATAATATTAAATGTGAATGTAAGTGTGAATTTTGTGAATTATTTTATAAAAGAAGGAGCGGTAAATATGGATCAAGTTAAGGTTGGAAAATTTATTGAAAGCTGTCGCAAGAAATCGAATTTAACTCAGGAACAACTAGCACAAAAATTATATGTTGATAGAACTCTTGTTAGTAAATGGGAAAATGGAAAATTATGCCCAGATATTAAATACTATCAGTTGCTATGTGAGATTTTTCAAGTAGAGTTAAAAGAACTAATTGCTGGCGAAAGAAATAATAAATATAATAAACTGAAATTAAATAAAAATTTAATCGATTTTTTTGAAAAGCAAAGCAATGCAATAAAATTATTTAAAAAGACAATAATAATACTTTTCATTATTATATTTGCTTTTCTCCTATATTACTTTTTTGAAACTTTTAATAAAACAAGAGTTTTTAATTTTTATGGTAACTCTGAACATTATTCCATAAATCAAGGGTTACTTGTGTTAACAAGAGAAAAGTCTTATTTTATCTTAAATAGTAATGATATTAAATCAGATGTTATATCAATCTATTACAATAAAAATAATAATAAAAATGTAATTTATGAAGGACCTAATTCAAATATAATAATTGATTTTACTGGCTATAATTCATCAATTAATATTTTGAACTATAAAAAAATAATAGATAATATTTTCTTGGATATAAATACAGGCAATAATAAAGAGACAATTCATTTAAATTTCGAAGAAAATTATAGTAATCGTAAATTATTCTTTAAAAATGATAAGGAAATTTCAGAACCAACGTCTGAAGAACAACCAGCAGATCAAACCAAGACAGATGATTGTCAAGAAAGTATATGTACTTTTCAAGAAGGAAAATTTCAAGTAATTTATGATACTGTTTTACAAAAAATAGCAATTACTGACAATGATAATTTATATATAGATTATTTTATAAACACAAAAGCTTTTAACTATTCAGATAATAAAATGAGTTTTGAAATTATTTCTGATAAAATAAAATGTAATAAGTCTAATTGTAGTAATGCTAATGAAATTTATCAAAAATTCTATAATAATTACATAAAAAAATATGTGAAAGATTAGTGTGCCATTTATTCACTAGTCTTTTTTTCTAAAATATAGTATTCTTGTATTATAAGAAAGGAATTTATTAATGAAAAAAAGAACTAAAATTATAATTGGTACAATACTAATTACAATAATCCTTGTATCAGGAGTAATCCTACTTTGGAAGAAAGTACCTAAAAATCTAGAAACCCCAAGTGATAATAACAATGAAATAGAGAAAACTTCTGAAAAAACACTACCTTTATCTCCAGATAAAGTTTACTTTTCGGTTTCTAAGATTGATAAATTAAGTAATTATGTTAGTAAACATAAAGAGGCTGACGATATTACCGCCTTAAAAGTTGAGAAAAATAAATTCATTCTCGAATTAAATGATTGTATTACCAACGACATAACCTTTATAACTAAGTATTTACTTATTTATGATCTAGATAAAGATACAGTAGAAGAAATAAAATATAATGGTAACGATCGTATTTGGAGTGTATCTCTTTTTAATAATAAAATTTACTATACTGCCATCAACTTTGATTATAAGAAAGATAGAACTAATTTCAAAGTAATTGAAGCTGACAAAAATCTTAAAACCAGAAAAATTTTAGACCAAGGTCAAGTTAATGATGTGATGTTTTCTCCAAAGTTTCAAGCCTCCGATAATAATTTATTTTATGTATATGTAGATAACTATAAAGACAGTACCAGCAATTACTCTAAATTCTCTGTTAAAATGATAGAAAAAGATGATAATATTACTGAGATTACTTCTGGTTTTTATGATTATGGTAATCAAACAGGAACCACATTTGTTAGCATAGATGCCTTAAAAATATATAATAATAATTTGTATTTTGAAACATATAGCAATAATTATGCCAGAGAAAATAAGTATGATATAGCTAATAAAACTTTAAAAGAAATATATTCTTATGAAGTTAAAGATGATGATTATGTTATAAATGATTTTTATGAAGGTAAAGATTATAACTTTTATACTTACTTGTTACCTAAAAAAACATATGACGGTGGTGCCAGATACTACAACGATACTACTAAAGTCGAAGTTCCTATTTCTGAATACAAAAATATAACTAGACTTAATGATAATCTTTATGTAATAAGTTCTATGTCTCAATTTTATCTATTAAATCTTAATACTCAAAAATTAAACCGATTGGCTTCTTATTACGTTATAAATACTATATATGGTGTCTATGGGGATAAACTTATAGGCTGGAATTATACTAATCACGATTATTTCATAATTAATATTAATCAGTAAAATATAAAAATATTAATAAATAATTAATAATATGGAGGAAATATATGAAAAATAAATTATTAATAACAATGTTATGTTTATCTTTAACGCTTATTACTTCAGGGTGTGGAAATACTACTAAACCTACGACTTTAGATGATACCTATAAAGTAGTTGGAAACTATTTTGGTAATGAGAAAGTAGATAGATCCAATCTAAGTCTTTACTACCTAGATGAGGAAAATAATGTCATAGTAGTAGAACTAATAGATAATAGTAAAGAAAAACAAGAAGAATTTTTATCTAAAGCTAATGTTGATTCTAAATATGTTAAATTTGAACAAGGTAAGAAGAACTACACTTATGAGTTAGATGTAGATATAGAAAAATCTGCTGATGTAACTTGTGGTAATATTGAATTTAATAAATACTTAGATATTGAAGATAAAACTATCTATTTAGAAGAAAATCTTGAGAATATGTATGTCATTGATAATAAAAATAAAATGACCCTTAAGTATTATTTAAGCAACGTCAATCAATCTGTTGATAATAGTATAAAAACTATAACAAATAATTTCGAAAAAGAAGAACTTAAGAATGGAGGTACTACAATCTATAAGAATAAAGATAAAGACATCACTATTATAGCTTGCAATACCATTAAAGGAGTAAAAGATATATATATTGGCGATTATGGTCTAACTTTAAAAGAAGGTATGTGTAAATAGAAATTTATACGACTACTATAATATTGGAAAGTCAAAAATTTCAATAAAGTCCCACCTCTAGAAGAATATATAATTCTAATGAAGTCTTAAGAAACATAAATTTTAATATGAAAAAGTTATTTATATTAAGTTTATGTTTTTTATTATCTTTAACTTGTGTTAGAGCCTCCCTCCCTTTAACCGGGAAAACAGTTATTTTA
Organism: uncultured Bacilli bacterium; assembly: GCA_934098445.1. Taxonomy (GTDB): domain Bacteria; phylum Bacillota_I; class Bacilli_A; order RF39; family UBA660; genus CAG-605. The sequence goes on along the minus strand of CAKOOW010000001.1, from coordinate 55,559 downwards.
GATATTGGTCACGGTGGTGATGACCCGGGAACAAGTTATCAAAATATTCTAGAGAAAGATTTAAATCTTGCCATCGGCTTAGAACTAGAAAAAGAACTATCACGTAACGGTGCTAGTGTAATCCTAACTCGTGAAGGTGACTATGACCTAGCCAGTCCGAATGCCCATAGACGTAAAAAAAGTGACTTTGATAACCGTATAGACTTAATAAATAAATCAAAAGCTAATGTCTATCTTTCTATTCATATTAATTACTTAGAAAATACTAGTTATTATGGCGGTCAAATCTTCTATTATGGTGAAGATAATAAAAAATTAGCCGAGTTTTTACAGTCTGAATTTAATACCATAAGTTATCCAAGAAGTATCAAACCAATGCCCAATATTTATATGTATCGCCGTCTAAAAATACCCGGTGTTCTTGTTGAATGTGGCTTTATCTCCAATAAAAAAGAAAGAGAAAAATTAATTACCCCTGCTTATCAAAAAGAAATAGCTAAAAGTTTAACTCAAGGATTAGTTAACTATTTCACCTAAACTTCACAAATCAATTACAAAAATACCACTTAATTTAGATATCATTTGACTGTCAGGTGTGATATAATTTAATAATAGGTGAATTGTATGGCGTCCAGACAAAAGACATTTAAAACTATAGATGAACAAATAGATATCTTACAAGAAAAAGGCTTAGTCATCGATGATATAGATTATGCTAAAGATGTCCTCCTCCGTGAAAATTATTTCTTTCTAATGGGATATCGTCATTTGTTTATACGAAGTGAAAGAGACAGAACCTTTATTAATGGTACTAACTTTCGGGAACTTTATGCTATGTTTAACTTTGATAGACAAATTCGTAATATTATTTTTAAAAATATCTTAATAGTAGAAAATAATGCTAAAAGTATTATGTCTTATCAATTATCCAAGAAATATGGTATTAAAGAAAAACACTATCTTAATCCAAAAAACTTTAATACTGATCCAACTAAGAGAAAACAAGTTAATGATTTATTAAAGAAAATGCAACGACAGATTAGAGTCAATGGAGGACAACACGCTGCTACCCAGCATTATATGTCTAACTATGGTTATGTTCCCTTATGGATAGTAGTAAAAGTCTTATCTTTTGGTATTATTTCAGAATTATTTAGTATATTAAAACCAGAAGACCAAAGAGATATGGCTTCAATTTATAATTTATCTCCCGAAGATTTATGTCAATACTTTCCTATAATGTCTAATTATCGTAATCTCTGTGCTCATGAAGATATTTTATTTAATCATCGATCTCAAAGAGTTATTGAAGATAATAAATATCATTATTATTTAAATATTCCTAAGATGAATGGTGAATATATCTATGGAAAAGATGATTTATTTGCATTAATTATAATCTTAAGACAAATACTAAGAAATGAAGATTTTAGATTATTAGTAAATGAAATATCATATGAGCTAGATATTTTAGAGGGAAAATTACAACATATTAAAATAGATAAAGTGATGGATGCTATTGGTTTTCCCAAAAATTATAAAGAAATAGTAAGGATGGATATATAATGAACGAAAAAAGAGTTGTTAATGCTAGAGTTGTTGGCGAAAAAAATAATATCTGGAATAAAATATTACTTGCTCTTGTTCTAGTATGTATTGGGGCGGCTGGAATGTATGGAATTATTAAGTTAAATCCTGGTACCACCGTTGTAAACAAATTAGAAAAAGAAGTAACAGTTAATGAAAATGGAATCGCCGATGCCGTTGAAAAAGTATATAATTCTGTTGTTGTAGTAGAAAACTATCGTAGTAATAAACTACAAGCTACTGGTACAGGTTTTATCTTTAAAAAAGATGGCAATAAATATTATGTGATGACTAATTATCATGTTATTGAAAACTCATCAAAAGTAAAAATAGTTTTAACAGATAATACTAATACCGAAGTTGAAGTGGTTGGCGGAGATAAATATGCCGATATTGCTGTTTTATCATTCACTACATCTAGTGATTTAACTGTTGCCGAAATAGGATCAAGTACTGATGGTCGGGTTGGGGATACTACCTTTGCTGTTGGAGCACCATTAGATAGCTCTACTTATTCTTGGACTGTAACAAGAGGTATACTTTCAGGCAAAGATAGAATGGTTGCTGTTTCTACTACTAATAGTACTTCAAGTGATTACATTATGCGTGTTTTACAAACAGATGCCGCTATTAACAGTGGTAACTCCGGTGGACCTTTATGCAATAGCAATGGTCAAGTTATTGGTGTAACTAATATGAAATTAGTATCAAGCGGTGTTGAAGGAATGGGTTTTGCTATTCCTATCGAAGATGCTATGGACTTTGCCAATAAGATTATTAATGGTGATGATATTACTAGACCAAGACTCGGTATTAGTATGATTGAACTAACTGTGGCTGAAAATTACTATCGTATGAATATTCCTGATAATGTATCAAGCGGTGTAGTTGTCTATGAAGTAGAAAGCGGTTCTTCTGCCGATGCTGCTGGTTTAAAATCTCAAGATATTATCTTAGAATTTGATAATGTTAAAGTAACAAGTTCAGCCGAATTAAAATATGAATTATATCGTCATAACGTTGGTGATACTGTAACAATTAAAGTAAACCGTAATGGCTTTGAAAAAGAATTAAAAATAACTCTAAAAAAATAATTAATTAATAAAGAACTCTAAAAAGTGTTTATAAAAATATATTAGACACTCAAGAGTTCTTTTTTTAATTTACAAAATAATGTCAAATTAAAATGGAATTGTATATTATAATAAAAACTTCTAATAACTAATGTTATAATCAAGCTAGGTGATAGAATGAATATTGACTTTATAGATAATAAATACCGTTTTAATGCCAGGAGTTGTGCAATTATTTATAATAAAGATAAGACCAAGGTTTTACTATTTAAAGCTGATGAAGCTAGGGATTTCTATATGTTACCCGGTGGAAGAATTCAGTATTTTGAAGATAGTAAAACTGCTATTATAAGAGAAATGCAAGAAGAGTTAGGCTGGAATTTAAATTATGATTTTTGTGCTATTCAAGAAAATTTTTTGGAAGTTAAATCACAAAAAATTACTCAATATAGCTTTTGCTACAAAGCTATTTATAATGAAGAAATAGCAAAAGAATCATTCACTTGTTTAGATAACGATAATCAACATTTTTACTGGATTGACGTAGAGAAACTAGATAATTGTAAAATTCTTCCAAAGAGCAATAAAGATTTAATCTTAGGAAATAATAAAAATATCCATATTATAGAAAGGGACTAACTATGGAAAAATATGTAAAAGTAATGTTTGGAAATAAAGGAGCCAATTACGAATATAAAATTGATAAAGTTAACATTGCCAGTAATTGGAATCCTAAGGCAACTAGTGGCCGAGAATTTGGTGGCTTTAATTATACAACGGAAACTAGTATATTAAGGTGGCTTCATAGAGGCGATACTATTTATGATGTTGAAGTACCAAATGATGCCGAAAATATAAAAATAGAAGGTGCCACAACAATTTATCGAACTAATAAAATTATTGTCAGAAATCCTCGCAAAGTAACTGATGATATGGCTTATGAGTTTTATAAAAAAGCCAATATTCCAGCTAAATCTTACCCTAAAGCTTTATGTGCGGTAGTACTTATGGGATATGAGAAGACTGCTAATGCTATTTTAAAAGATAAAGTAAGTCCTGAAAATGTTGAATACTACTTAGAAGAATGGAATGATTTCTTTAATTTAGGTGGTGATGGTAAAAGAAATACCGCAGCTCCATTGACTGTTGATATTCATAATAAGTTAGAGACCATAAAAAATAAACAATAATTAGAAAAGGGATAGAATGAAAGAAGAAGATTTTATTGAAAAAACTAAAGAAATTTTAACTGACAATTCCAAGAAAATTGTTTTAAATCAAATTAACCGTTTTTACAAAGCTAGTAATATTGCATGCCCACAACATATGTATAAAATTGGTGATAAAGTGTTTTTGAAAAAAGGAACACTGTTACACGGTACTTACAAAAACTTAGAAGGACTTAAAGAAATTGTTAAAAACGGGTTAATCTCTAGTTGGTTTATCGATGGGAGATTATCCAAATATCCCAGTTCTGTTGGGGTATGGAATTTACAAAAAGACTATTATTTAAAGGACTACATTAATTTTTATTCTGGTGGAACAATTATGTATTGTGGTGTATTTGATGAATTAACTAATAAAGAAGTTAGTAAAACCGCCGTAATCTCTTATGATAATATGTCTAATATAAATGAAATTTCTCAAAAATATGATTGCCATATGTGGCTAATGGAACAAACTAAAGAGGCAAGATTTATGCCAAGTTTAAATCAGGATAAAGTTCAAATAGGTATTATATTTAATGCTGATTTAGTTAAAGAAAGTAACCTACTAATAGGTGATATTTTAGATACTAATAATTTTGATGATGAATTAGTTAAAGATTTTGTCAATCCAAACTATTATGAAAAATTTATCAAAGATAGAGCTAAAAAAGATGACTTCTTTACTAATAGAGAAAGTGCGGTCCTTTTTGGTATACCAAGTAACTTAATTGAAGGTATTTTAGTTGGTAAAACTTATGAAAAAGATAAAAAAGTTTTAAAGGAGATAAAAGAAATACTACCAGACTGTTATATTTGTAATCTTGAAGGTACGGTAATATTTTAATAGTTAGAATATGGAAATATTAGATTTATATGACAATGATTTTAAGAAATTAAATAAAACAATTATTAGAAGAGTAGATGAAATCCCCGAAAATACTAATATTATGCTCTCTTATGCTATCATAAAAAATAATAATAAATTTTTACTAGAGCAGACGACAAGCAAAAATGACTATAGATGGTGCTTCGCCGGCGGACACTTACAACATAATGAAGATGCTATAAGTGCTTTAAAAAGAGAGCTAAAAGAAGAATTAAATTTAACTGATATAAACCCTATTAAATTAGCAACGATTAAATATCCCCAGAAAAATTTTATTTTTAATATTTACTTAATCAATGATCAAATAGATACTGATAAATTAGAATATCAATTGGATGAAGTAAATCAAATTAATTGGTTTAAAAAAGAAGAATTAATTCGCTTAGTCGATGAAGATAAAATCTTAGAACCTCATAAGTTAATTATAACTGAGTATGTCCTAAATTCGTAATCACTTGACAATATGTAAACTATATGCTAATATATCCTCCAAGAAACACGAAACGTGTTTAGGGGGATTTTATGAATAATTATTATGATGAAGAAAAGAATAAGCAAAATTTGAGCAAAGCATGCACAGCTGGTCTAGTCTTAGATGCAGCATTTGCTTTAATAGCTTCTAACAGTCTTGAAAATTATATGGCGGGTCTTGCTCATGGCAATGAACCAGAAAATACTTATGGCTATGATGATTATAGTAGCTTAAAAGTTAAACAAAACAATTTTATGGTATTAAATATTGGCACTGACTATGACCTTATTAAAATGGGTAATATTGCCCAAAAATGTAATGAAGAAGGCATATCTTGTGCGGTTGTTTTACATTCCAAAGCTAATAACTTGGGGGAAATATATAATGAAATTGATATGTTACAAGCATTCTGTCAAAGATATACAATTGATTTACCTATTTACTTATCTATTGATGAAATAATGGGTAATTACAATTTGGATAATAATCAAAAAATTAACTTAATCAATGCCTTTATTACTAAATGTAGTAATTCTAATATGTATATTGGCTTAGCTGGTGGTGATGCTAATCTATATAATTGTGATGCTTTTTTAACTCCTATTACTGAATATGATACTTATTTAATAATGGACCACGACTTTGATAAAGAAGAATATAATTATTATTATAAAGGAACTGCAACCTTAAAGAAAGATCGTAATGGTAATATTACAGCTGGTTACAATTTAGCAGATGTTATTAATAGTAAAGGACTTAATAAAGAAGAAAATCAGGTTTTATCTGCTTACTACACCCTACAACCAGGAGAGTCTATTCCTGGAATAGCCTTAAAATACGGTTTAAGTGTTAATGATATTTTGAATTACAATGATATTAAAGCTTCTGAAATGTCGGAAGTAAAAGTAATCAAAATCCCAAATATGTATGCTACTGTAAATAAAGATACTAATACCAGAAATTATAGTTATGCTGCTGCTAGAGGAATTGATGTTTCCGTTAACCAAGACACCATGGATTGGGATAGAATTAAAGAAACCTCTGATTTTATCATCATCAGAGCAACATCAGCTCGTAATAGCAACGGTAAAATAGAAGCTGCTATGATTTCTGCTGATAAGAAACTAGAAGAAAATGTCATTGGTGCTTTCCAAAATCAAATTCCCTTTGGACTATACTTTGCTGTTGATAAACAAATATCTATAGAAAATTTCAAGGCTCGTTTTGAAAGTCGTCTTCAAAATTGTGATGCTATCTATGAACAAAATGGTATTACTGTAGATAAGAATCAAATTCCTTTATTTATTGATTTTGAATATTATGCCGAAGATAATGATTATTATCAATTAATAGTAGAGGCTAAAACTATTGCTAGTAATTATGGCTATAGTACTGTTGGTATTTATGCTAATAGGAGTACTATCAATGATATTAATAATAATATTAAGAATCTACATGGACAAGAGTTAAGTAATCTTGAAACACCTTTATGGTTAGCGGGTGGCCCTCAATATTCTGCAGCTGAGAGAAGTAGTGATGGATTTAGCATAGAAGAATTAGAAGAATTAAATAATGATACTTTCTTAGGAGTAAGTCCAGCTCTTCGTCAAGTTACCAATGTTTGCAAAGATACCGGAGCTGCTGATGGTAAAGGTAATTGTGATGTTAGTTATCTTTATACTGATGAATTATTCCCAATTCAAGAAAGTGAAAACCCAACTTTAAACACAGTTATACTTCAACTTGAAAAATATGAAAGCCGTCTAAAGCACTTCGGTAACATAATAACATCACCATTAGCGGCTCCCATGGCAATTGGTGTATTTCTAGCCTTTCTTAAATTAAAACTAGAAGTAGCACGCCGAAGTAAAGAAACTACTCAACCTTCAGAACCAGTGCGTAGAAGAGTTTCCTGTCGAAATAAACGTTAAATAAAACATATAATTTAAAGAATTCATTACAAAAGAATTCTTTTTTTTAGTCAAAATAACTTATTTTACATATGATTCTTATCTAAAAAATCCCTCAATCCTTTATAATTACTAGGACTGAAAGACTTTAACTTCTAAAAACTGTCAAACTATAATAATTATTTATATAAAACATCTAAATCAACAAAACCATTTATTCCCTCAACAATCCCCTTATCACTAAACTGCCACATAACATAATCTTTATCATAATTAGTCTTACTAGTATAATGGGCAAGCCAAATATCCTTATCTTCTGTCTTCCAAATATTATTTAAGTAAAACTTACTTCCATATAACATAGTCTTATAACCATTATCTTCTAAAACTTTTTTAAAACTATTATACATATTATCTAAATCATAAAGATTAACATGATAATCCTTAAAATTATTCCAATTCTCCCAGTCAAAAGTAACTCCTAAGTCTAACTTTTCTTTCTCAAGATTATCCACAATAAACTGAGCTTGCTTTTTAACCTCTTCTATCTCATTAGCATAGCTATAAAAATAAACACCTACTTGAATACCATTGTCTTTAGCGTTTTTTAAATTCTCCTGAAAATATTTATCCAATACTAATTCAATATTAACTGTATAACCAAATCCCAGTCTTATAATAGCAAATTCTACTCCCGCTTCCTTAACTTTTTCCCAGTCAATTTCTCCTTGAAAACTAGATACATCTATTCCTAACATCGTCTTATCATTCTTATAATTAGTAATTGCTTCTTTAAAATCATATCCTTCTGGCATTGCCGTATTATTATTACTATTAAACTTCTCAATCATATGTAAAGTAAAATTCTGTCGATTTTCATTGCCACTTTGATCTTTAACTACTAATTCTAACCTATAATTACCTATCTTATTCTTATCATAATCCCCATTAATAAAACATTCTAAGTCTCTATCATAATTATCTGCATAAAAAGCACTACTACATAAATCAAAATCACTATTTACTACTTTATAGACATTACTACTCATACTAAGAAAAGGAGTCTCTTTATCATAAGCATTTACACTTACTTCAACCTTTCCTTTATGCTTCTTATAATCTTGATAATCAACAGTAATCTTATTTTCTCCTACTTTATCTAATAGAACTTCTTTATCCTCACTAATAAAACCATCATTAATACTTATTAAGTCTCTTAAATTAACTTTTGAATACACTGGATATTCTAAATCATTCTTAACCTCAACTGTCGCTTTTATCTTCCCACAACCACAAAAACTAGTAATTATTAAACTTCCTAGAACCAAGGATTTCATTAATTTCATTATAATACCACCTATACTATATATATCATATTTATAATAAAATACAAAGACCATTTCTTTAATTTTACTTCTTTCTCTAACTTCTAAAATCTTTTGCATTACTACCTCTCCTGTGTTATGATATAAATATAAGAATATAAAGAGGTTATATATGCAAAATACAAATAATCCTTATAACAAGTCCTATTTAGTAGCAGGAATAACTACTATTATTATTGGCTTAGTCCTAGGTATAGGAGTTATAATGTTCAATTTAAACAAATATCTCACCAATGTAAATAAATATACATCCAACGATAAAATAGCACTCGAAAGAGAAATGACTTCTAATGACACCGAATATGATAGCTATGTTACGGAAATAGAAAGTTTAAAAATAGAAAAACAAACTCTGCGAAATGAACTATCTGAACTTCCTAAGACATCTAATAACTCTACTAAATATTTAGAACTAGAGAAAAAAATAGATACCATCAATACTCGTTTAGAAGAATTAGAAAAACTTAAATACTCTAGTTTAACTAAGAAAAATAATCTTCGTAAAAACTATAATGAAGTTTTAGATTATTTAGAGAAAAAAGATAGCCCTAAAGGAATAATAAAATGTTATCTAGTAGGCTTTGCTATTATTATAGTTTCTATAACTACCAGTGCTTATCTAATTCATTTAGCTTTTCAACCAGATGAAGATTACTTAGTTTTAAAAAAACAATTAGAAATAGATAATGCTAATAAAAGGAATACTAGTAAGGTCTTAGAAGAAGCTACTAATAAAGTCTTAGCCGAGATGTCTAGTCCTAAAGAAGTGTTCCAGGAAAAGAAAAAACCTTTATCATCCGATTCTAACTCTTCTAGTAAATCCAAAACAAACACTCCTAAGAATCATAACAATTATAAAAATAATAAAACAACTTCAAAGAACAATAATTATCACCACTCTAATCAAAATAATAAGAAATCATCTAATTCTAAGAGAGTTAATAATTCTAAGAATACTACAGGTCCTAAAAAATCCGAGTAGTATTTTTTCTTTGTCTTTCTAGTTTAACTAGTACTCCCTTTTCTAAAAAAAATTAAAAAAATCTTATCACTCCTTGTCTTTTAGGATAAAATTAGATATCATACTATATACTTAAGATAATATGCATCTAGGAATATTTTCCTTACTTATATAGGGGCTTTTTTTTCAATGAAAAAGACTGTCTCTTTAAAAAACAGCCATATCTTATTTACTAAATCTTTTAAAACCATTCTATATATTTTGGATATCCATACTAATCATCTGATTTACATTTTTATTGGCAAGCATCTCCTTAACCATACTCTTAATAAACTCCCCGATATCATCTAAAGAACATTTTAATTCCCCCATAAAATATCTAACAAACAAATTAACAATTCCATAAGTAAAGAAAGTTACTATTAGATCATTGTAATCCCCCTCTTGAAACATATGAAAATCCCTAAGTCTCTTGTTAATCATATTACTTAATTTCTCAATGAATAGCAGAGGCTCCCTACTTCGAAGAAGAGTTCTATACATATCTTCATTTTCTTTTAGATTATTAATAACTCGGTCAATGTACTTATCTAAATCCTTAATGCTACGTATATCCTTATCATAAATTGATATTAATTCTAACGTTTCATCCTGTAAGTCTTTAGCCACATCATATATTGAATCATAATGCGTATAGAAAGTTGATCTTGTGATATCGGCTAACTTTACGAGTTCAGTTACATTCATATTAGATAATTCATTTTTCTCTTTTAAAAGCTCAGCAAATGCTTCCCTAATTTTTTGTCTTGTTTTGATTGAAGAACGATTTTTATTCTTGACTTTCATTTAAACCACCTTTAAACTAGATAAATTATATCACATAAATACGACAAAATGCAAACACTTGTAAAAATTTAGACACTATCCATAAAAGTGTGCTTTATAATTTATACCCGTTTGCATATAATTTGTTGTGCGTCCCAGAAAAATGGGGTTAAAGGGAGGAATAAATTATGCGAAAAGTTACTGATTTCATTATTGAAAAAAGAAATTACGTTTTAACTATTTTTATAATTTTATCTGTAGTTTGTTTGTATCTTTCTACTAAAGTTAATATCAACTATGATTTAACTGAGTATTTACCAAGTACTTCCGAAACTAGAATCGGGATGGATATTATGAACGATGAGTTCCCAGAACTTGATACTAGTGCTTTAAATGTTATGTTTAAAGATTTAAGTACTGAAGATAAAAATAAAATTAAAGATGAATTAGAAAACATAGAGGGGGTTTCAGCTGTTACTTATGATGATTCTGATAAATATAATAAGGATGAATATACTCTCTATGAAATAACAGTCGATGGTGCGGACGACTCAAAAAATGCCGCCAATGTCTATAAGAGTGTTAAAGATAACTATAAAGATTATGAGGTCTATACTTCAGGTGAGGTGGCCACTCGTAATGCTCCTGTTCTTAATATTGCCGTAATTGCTCTTGCAATCTTCTGCGCAATGATTATTTTAATTATTATGTGTGATAGTTATGTTGAGCCATTCTTATTTCTATTTGTTATTGGTTTAGCTGTTTTCCTAAATAAAGGAACCAATATCATCTTTAGTAGTGTCTCTAATATTACTACTTCGATTTGTGCCATCTTACAAATGGCTTTATCCATGGATTATTCTATCATGTTAATGAATAGATATACTCAAGAAAAAGAACATACTAAAAATAAGGAAGAAGCTATGAAAAATGCTTTATACCATTCTTTTGGCTCTATTTCTAGTAGCTCGGTTACTACTATTGTCGGATTACTTGCCTTAGTATTTATGAGCTTTACTATCGGTCGTGATTTAGGAATTGTTCTTGCTAAAGGAGTAATATTCAGTTTAATAAGTATCTTCTTGGCTCTACCAGCCTTAATCTTAATGTTTGATTCACTAATTGAGAAAACTCAAAAGAAACATTTCTCTATGAAATTAGATTGGTTAGGAAACTTTAGTTTTGGTATTCGTCATATGGCAATTTTCTTATTTATTATTATCTTTGCGTTAAGTTATTTCTTAAAAGGCAATCTACAATACGAATTTACTTCTAAGGAACAAGATGATATCGCAAGAGTTTTTAAAGAAAATAATCAAATTGCCCTTATCTATCCAAGCAATGAGGAAGAGTATGTTGGGGCTTATTGTCGCTCTTTAGAAGGCACTGAGAAAATTGACCAAATCTTATGCTATGGTAATACTATTAACGAGCCTTTAAAATATGATGAACTAAAAAATAAATTTAGTGATTTAGGCCAAGATGTCGATATTGATGATTATGTTCTTAAATTAATCTATTTCAATTACTACAATAAACAAGAAACCACTATGACTTTTAATGACTTAGTTACTTTTATTGAAAATAAGGTTTATCCAAACGCGGAACTTTCTAAAGAAATAACTCCAGAACTAAGACAAAACATTACTAAGCTTAAAAACTTTACTAGTATTGGCGCTTTAAATAAAAAGAGAACATCTAGTGAAATTGCTAGTATTCTAGGGGTATCTAAAGACCAAGTCGACCAATTATTTATTCTTTATAATGCTACTAATCCCAATACTAAAATTACTTTACCTGAACTTGCTAACTTTATAAATAATTATGTCTTAAAAAATGATGCTTATAAAGCTTATATTTCCGAAGACCAAAAAGCTTTATTGAAAGAAGCTAAACCATTCTTAAGCAAGAATAATATTACAACGAAGAAAAACTCTAGTGAAATAGCTAATATGTTTGAATTATCTAAAGATGATGTTGATAAGCTATTCATGTACTATGAGTCTTTACAAGATATTAAAGAAAAATTAACTATCAATGAATTTGTTAACTTTACCTTAGATAAAGTCTATACAAATCCAGAATATCAAGCTTTATTTACTGATGATACCGTTGCTTCCTTAAAATTATTAAAAGTTTTAAGTAATAAAGAAATTATTAATACTAAGATGGATGCTGAGGGATTAGCTAAAATCTTTGACCTATCTAAAGCTGATATTAACTCTATTTTAGATTTAAAAAATGTTACTATTAACGGTTACACCCCAGCTGAAATTAAAGAATTATTAACTAAATATAAAGATATTATTGAAGAAAAAACTGGTCTTGATGTTGATAAATTACTAGCTAAGTTAGAAGAAGCTCTTAAAAATGCTGAAATAACAGATGAAGAAGTAGTAACCATAAAGAAAATTGCTAGTATCTTTGGTGTTCCCGAAGAAAAAGTCGACGAAGTTATTGGTTTAATTAAAAATAAAGAAATTTATTTAACTCCCTATGAATTTGTTAATCTAATTTTAGAAAATAAAGATAATGCTATTCTTAGTAAAATTTTAGATGAGAAAACTCTTAAGACTTTAAACTTAGCTAAGAATATTATGGATTCAACTAACAATGGTACTAAATATAATTATAGCGATATGGCTAAACTTATTGGTACCGATGAAGCTATGGTAAAACAAATTTATACCCTATATCATGTTATGAATACTAATACAATGATTACCCCAATGGAATTTGCAAAGTTCTTACTTAACCATCAAAATGATGAGATGCTAAAAGGGTCTCTTGATAATAATTCTCTAAGTAAATTAACCCTTGTTAATACTGTTATGGACTCTGTTTATAATAATACTAAATATGGTTATTCGGATATGGCTAACCTAATTAATGCCTCTAAAGATGATTTAAAATTATTATATTCTCTATATGAAGTTCAAAATGGTAAAAAAGTCACTTTATCTTTAGATACTTTTGTTAATTATTTATTAGATAATGTCGTAAACGATAGTAAATATGCTTCTATGTTTACTGATGATATGAAGAGTCAACTAAATACTGTTCGTGCGATTATGGAATCAGTTAAGAAAAATACGAAATTCAATCTAACCGAAATGTTAGCGCTTATTAATCATTTAGCTGATAATATTGATAAGAATACTATGGACTTATTATTCATCTATTATGGAAGTGTTAATCATTATAATGAAGATTGGACTTTAACTGTTGAAGAATTTGTTCGTTATATTAATGATGATATTTTAACGGATAGTCGTTTTGATGACTTTATAGATAATGAGATGCGTACTAAAGTTAGTGATGCTAAAACTACTATTGGGGATGCTAAAGAATTATTAGTAGGAAAAGATTATAATCGTGCTATCTTTAATACAACCTTAGAAGCCGAAGGAGAGGAAACATACAACTTTATTACAGCTGTTAAAGATCATATGAATGGTAAAAATGCTTATGTTATAGGAGATTCGCCAATGGCTTTGGAAATGAGTAAATCATTTGATGGGGAAATGAACCTAATAACTGTTTTGACAATGATTTTTATCTTTGTGGTTGTAGCCTTTACCTTTAAATCAATTTTAATTCCAATTATTTTAGTATTATTAATTCAATGTGCTGTTTATATTACCATGGATACCTTAACCTTTGCGGGTGGCTCTGTATATTTCATTGCCTTACTAATTGTTCAAAGTATCTTAATGGGCGCTACTATCGACTATGCTATCCTTTATACATCATATTATTTAGAATCAAGAAGAACTATGGATATTAAAGAGGCCTTAATTAACTCTTATAATAAATCCATTCATACGATATTAACTAGTGCTTCTATTTTAATTATTGTAACTTTAATAGTAGGTAAATTTGCTTCCCATATTGCGGCGATGATATGTAAGACTATTTCGATTGGTACTTTATGTTCAATGTTATTAATGCTTATTATTTTACCTAGTATGCTCGCTTGTGCCGATAAGTTAATAATTAAAAATAAGAAAGTAAATTAAAGACTAGAAAGCTCTTAAAAAGTTTCCTTTTAGGGCTTTTTATTTTTCAATAAATATTGTATAATCAAGACACTTTTAAATACTAATTAAAAGGCAAAGTTTAGGAGAATGAAATATGAAAACAATTGGTATAATTTTTGCGATGAATGAGGAATTAAGTGCTTTGAAAAAGTATCTACCTCTTCAAAGAGTAAATGAAATTTATGAGTTAATATTCTATGAATCAGAATTAAATAATCAAAGAATAGTCTTAGTAGAAAGTGGAGTTGGCAAAGTAAATGCTGGTCGCACTACTCAAATATTAATTGATAATTATCATCCTGATATTATTTATAATATTGGGGTGGCCGGGGGCATTGATGAATCCCTAGCAGTTGGTGATGTTGTAATTTCAACTTCTTTAGTTCAACATGATTTTGATATTACGGCGTTTAATCATAAAAAAGGTTATATTCCTAATGTTGGTGATACTATACCTGTTGATAACTCTTTAGTTATCAACACCCAAAGAGTATTAGAACAAAAAAATCTTTCTTATAAACTAGGAATAATTGCATCAGGAGATATATTTTGTACATCTAAAGATATGGCTACTAAAATCAACCAGAAATTTCACGCCCTATGTGTAGAAATGGAAGGAGCTGCAATCGGCCAAGTATGCTTCTTATGTCAAGTTCCTTGCCTAGTGTTAAGAAGCATATCTGACTGTCCAAATAATAATAATCGTATTACTTATGATGAATTTCTACCTAGTGCTTGCTCTAAGATAGCAGATATTATGTATACAATTTTAACTGCCAAGAATGAGTAAAGAAATTACTTAAATATTTACTAAATACTCTAAAACTGTTAAAATTTTAATATAAGGAGACTAGAAAAATGATTAAATTAAGTATAAAATCAATCGAACCATATGCTTATATTTTAGAAAATGATCAAAAAGAATATCGTATGCACTTGAACTTTAAAGGTATCGAGAAGAAACCAAAAGTTGGTGATTACCTTTATATGCCAGATAATTTAGTAGTTGAACTTGGTGATTATACTTTTGGTCTTATCGGGGGCGTATATGCTAAGAAAAAAGATATTAAAGATGATATTATCAAAATAGTTGGTCAAGACTATGAATATTATTTACAAAGATACTATGGATAGGAGTTTTTAAATGAATAGTGAATTAAAGAAAATAAAAAAAATCTACGGTGAAGAAACAATGCACTTATGTCGTAGCCTCTTTCCTACTATCCTAGAACACGAAGGTTTACTTCTAAGTATCTTAGAAGAGCATTTCGCTCCAACTAAATTTTTAGCCGCAGAAATAAAATCTCAAAATAAAGAATGTAATTTTAAAAACTTTATTTATAGTTTTATCGACGTTGAATCTGAGATAATAACGGTAAATAAGAGTGCTGAAGAGCTTATGAAAATGGCGGGTTATACTTTATATGAATGCCATACCGAGGAAGAAATTCAAGAATTTAAGAAATATTATGCTCCAAAAGAAAAATTATGTACTTTTGATGGCGGCCGCTTAAATACTCATTATGTCTTTTTTGCCGTTAAAGATAATGTTGATGAAATTAAGAGAGAAAACTTTAATAAACCACAACGTGAAGATGAGTATGGCACCAGCGTTATTAGTATCCAGTTTTCCCGTGATAAAGCTAATACTTTATCTATAAAAAATAGATATAATCATAGTGTTAATAATCCTGATAATACTTTTTACAATAATTTAGACAATATTATCTCTGGTCTTACTCATGCTTTTGAGACTACCTATAATCTGAATATTAACTCCAATGCTTTTAATGTCTTAGAATTAGATAATTTTGTGAGAGGAAATGATCGTAGATATTATCATTATAATATTGAAAATAATAATATTTACTTTTGTGAAAATAACTATATTATTAGAAATCATCAAATTGATGCCACTTATGCTTTAGAAAAAGAACGTTATATATTAATGGACACTTATGTTTTAGATTTATCCACTAAAAAAATAATTAATCTTCTTCCTAAATTTGCTGGGGCATTTGATGAAATGCTAGGTGACATCAAAGAAGTAACTGTTACTAAAATTTCTCCCAATGAAAGATTAATTAAACTTGTAACAGCGCTTTATCCATCAATTGAAGTTATAGTTGACCAAGGTGGCAATATTATTAGCTTTTCCAATGCTGATATAAAAAGCATTGGTAAAAACTTCTTAAGAACTAATGTCGGCTTAAGTCAAATAAATATACCTAATGTTAAGGAAATTGGTAACGATTTCTTGATACTTAATGAGAAATTACCGTTTATTAATCTTCCCAATGTTCAATATATAGGGGACTCATTTCTAGCTCATAATAAAGTTCTTACTCATTTTAATGCCCCAGAATTAAAACAAATAGGTAACGATTTTTTATGTAATAATACATCATTAGAAAGTCTCAACCTTCCAAAATTAAATTATATTGGAAAAGCTTTTATTGCCGAAGGAGATAACTTAAAAGAATTAAATGTTCCTGAATTACAAGATGTTAGTAATTATTTTCTTTTAAGAAATACCACTCTCGAAAAAGGTTACTTTCCTAATCTAAGTCTTAATGACAATGGAAATTCAATGCGTTACTTCGGTTTTCTTCGGGATAATAGAAAACTAGAATATCTTTATATTCCTAAAAGTGACCAAGATACCATAAAAAGACTTTTTCAAAAAAGCCCTTGGCTGCTAAAACCATATATGAATGGTCAAAAATATTTTTTAGAGGACAATACTATAAAAGAAAGTTCTAAGCAATCTTTGTAAATAATGTCTTTTATTACCTTATATTAAGACATATTAGGTTATAAAAACATGGTGAAAACTTTAGAATATAATCGTTATGGAGTTAGCAAATTGCTTGACTATAAAGTTAACTATAAGAATTAAAAAAGTCTAAGTAGAAATTATTCATTCTTTACTTAGACTCTTTTCTTATAATTTGATATAATTCCTCAATAAACGGACTTCTTAAAGAAGAATCATTATTAACCAGTAAAAACACATGATTTTTAGTTCTAGTAAGAGCAACATAAAAGACTCTTCGCTCCTCCGCATAGGCATACCTTTCTTCATTATCTTTTGGCCTAAATAATTCCTCTATCCAAAAATCACTTCTATTTCCAATCGGAAAATCTCTATCTAAACCAATAATAATAACTTCATCATAGGTAAGACCCTTAGACTTATGAATACTCATCGCATCTATTTTAATATCTTCAAATCCTGCTAAAGTAACTTTAGTACCAACACTATCTCTAAAATTCTCATCATTAAACAGTTCCTTAATATTTTTATTCTTTCTTGCTAAAATTAAGACTTTATAATCTGGATGTTTTAAATAAATATTAATTATTAACTCCTTGACCTTATTAACTTCATCATCAAATCCTATAAATCTAATTGGATTTTCAATACTTTTGGCTGAAATTAGGTCTTTCTTAATTTGCATAGGATTTTTCATTACAAACTCACCACTATAACGAATAAGTTCTTTACTATTACGATAAGTCCTTGAAATATATAATATCTTAGCATAAGGAAAATACTTCTGAAAATTATAAATATATCCTATCTTTGACCCATTAAACGCATAAATAGACTGCCAATCATCTCCGACTGCTACAATCTTTGCATGATTCTTTATAATAATATTATTCACTAATGTATACTTATCCTGGGATATATCCTGATACTCATCAATTACTAAATATTTAAAATTTAATTCTTTATCATTAGCTCTACTAATATACTTATTAGCATAATAAATCATATCAGGAAAATCAAATTTATATTCATTCGGACTGCTAAATAAATACTTCTGATAATACTTATAAAAATCCCCAATAAAACGATATTGTATCTCACTAGTTTTTTGTTCATCTTGATTAGTGAGCCTACTTAAGTAATCTTTAATTATTGTCTCGGCTTTAGTCCTGTTAACGGATGACTTTATCTTTTCTATACAATTAAAATATAAGTTTCTTAAAGAATAAACTTGTCCTAAAGAATGTCTATCTAAAAGCTTACTTATTATCTCTCTATTATCTATTTTTTCTAAATTAAATCCTAAATACTCTAATGATGTTCTTAAATTACTAAGTAAGTTTTGTCCTTCACTATAATCAAGACCAATAAATTTATTATGATGAACTCGATGATACTTAATTTTCTCTAACATATTCTTTTTATAACGATTATACTTACCATCATCAACTTCTGATAGCCCAAAATATTCGATATAGATTTCTTCACTACCAAGATAAATAGTAAAATCAGGGTGATAAGGTTTATTATTATCTAATAACTCTGGATATACTTTTTCATAGTCATAGGGAATATTATGCATAAAAAGAAAGTTTGCAATCATCGCTTCTCCTTTAGACTTAACTAACTCATTCTTAATAGTATATATATTCTCTTGATTATAATCATGATCTAATTGCATTTTTATATGACTATCTAAATCCGTAATCTGTGAAATACGATATTCTTTATAAGCATTAAAAAATTCCTCATAAGTATTATAATTCATATAATTTTTCTTAAAAAAATCGCCAAACCTAACTAGATTATCCTGACTAAAAACTTCTACTAACTTTTTTAAACTTTCCTTTTTTGTAAATAATCTATCCGTTAAATATTGTAAAAATATCTTGTTTTTAACGTTATCATCAACCACACTACATTTTCTATCTTTGAAAATGGAACGAATATACATAAGTCCCAGTGAGTGAAAAGTAGTAACATTTGCAGGAATACCAAAATCTAGTCTAATTCTTTTATCTAGTTCTTCCGTAGCTTTCTTCGTATAACTCATAACCAAAATTTCTTGCGGATTAACATTACAAATATCAACTAAGTACTTGACTTTGGCCGCCATCGTTGTTGTCTTTCCAGTACCAGCACCCGCAATAATAAGAGAATAATCTTCATCACTTAAAATCGCTTTTATTTGTTCTTCATCTAACTTAATATTATCATCAATACCACTATACATAGTATCAAAATATGATTTGTATTTATAATAATTTTCTTCCAATACTGTAGCATTATACTTCTCTAAATCAAAATCTTCTGGTTTAATCTTACCTTCTGTAGTCTTATCAAGATATCTAGAAATATATTCTTTCCTTAGATATTTTTCTCTAAAAAGATAATTACTGCTCTCCATATGTACTTCCTATTCTAAAAATATCCTACCATATATTATTAATTTATACTAGAGCATGTTATGATATTTATGGAAATGGAGTATCCATAGAAGTTGAAATTTATACAATATTTCTAAAAATAATGACTTTTTTCTCTTTTAAACATACAATATTTTAGGTGATGAATATGTCTAAAAAGATTGTGATAGATAGTGGACATGGTGGGGAAGATGGTGGTGCTAGCGGCAATGGAATCATTGAAAAAGATTTAACTTTGAAAATTTCTAAGTATATGAAACAACGATTTGATGAATTAGGTATCCCTAATCAAATGACTAGAACTGAAGATATAACTTTAAATCCAACTGATAGGGTTAATAAAGTTTTAAGTTTTTATGGTGATGGTAAAGATGTTATCGTTTTATCGAATCATATTAATGCCGGTGGCGGTGATGGTTTTGAAATCGTTTATGCTCTACGTAATAACGATACTTTAGCACGGAAAATAACCCAAGAAATTGAAAACACTGGTCAAAATGTGCGCAAATATTACCAGCGCCGTCTACCTAGTAATTCTTCTAAAGACTATTACTATATAATAAGAGAAACTCCCAATACTGAGGCTCTCCTAGTAGAATATGGCTTTCTAGATTCTACTGGTGATGATGTATCCCAGTTAAAAAATAATTATGAAGAATTAGCCGAGGCCGTTGTCAAAGCTGTTGCCTCCTATATCGGTGTACCTTATACTTCTAAGACTGATGAGTATTATACGGTAGAAAAAGGTGACTCCTTATGGAGTATTGCTAATAAATTTAATACAACTGTTGCCAACTTAAAATCACTAAATAACCTTTCCTCTAATCTTTTACAAATAGGTCAAAAATTAAAAATAAATGCTACTAAAGTAGATCAACCTAATGAATATTACACCGTTAAGAAAGGGGATACCCTATATTCGATAGCCACTAAAAATAATTTAACAGTCCCAGAACTAAAAAATTTAAATAACTTAAAATCTGATAACTTATCTGTAGGTCAAACCTTGTTAATTAAGAAAATTCCCAAAGAAAATACTAATATTACTACTTATACCGTTAAGAAAGATGATACTTTGTATTCTATAGCTCGAAAATATAATACCACTGTAAATGCCATAACCACTCTAAATAATCTAACTTCCAATAACCTTTCTATCGGTCAAACTTTAAAAATTCCTATATCTACACAAAATACTACTGAAAAAACTTATACGGTAAAAAAAGGGGATACCCTATATTCGATAGCTAGAAAATATAATACTACGGTAAGTGAATTGATTAATTGGAATAACTTAAAAACAGCTAATCTTTCTGTTGGTCAAGAATTAATAATTCCTCATAGTAACTAACTAAAAAACGTTTAAATAGTAATTATTTAGACGTTTAATTTTTCCTGACTTTAAGGATTAATATAACTCTACACATACTCCTTTATCCGGATTATAAAAACAATGATTTTTATACCTTCCGGCCAGAGCCTGATCATACCACTTACTTTTACAAGAATCTCCCGTTTTAGGAGCATAAAACCATAATGCATGAGTGGCGGGGTAGAAATATTCTCCTCTTAAAACTCTTTTGGCTAAATCCTTCTCTTTAGTAGTCGCGTTTCCTTGGAACAAACTAGATTTCGTTCCACTAAACTGATTTTTTTGATAAATAGCATCGGTAATAGTTCGAATGTCTTTAAAAGTTAGACAATTAGCAATTGCTCGGTTAACAACAACATTACCAACCATCAACATACCAAGATTACCTTCTGCTAAAGCCTCAGCTCGCATAATTCTAGCTAGTAAATCTAGTTCTTTCGTTGTATAATTTATTAACATAAAAAATCACCTATAAAATTATATGCTTTAAAATAAAACTCATTATCTTTTAAACTATCTTTTTTTACCTATCTATGCTAAAATCAAGGTAAGAAAAAAGAGAACAAATAGTTCTACTTTAAATAAGTTAAAGGAGTGTTTATAATGAATTGGTTTTTAACTTTTATGTTTATTTTCTATATTGGCTGCACTTGTGGTTGGATTATGGAATTGTTTTTTAGACGAGCTGTTTCTGGTAAATGGGTAAACCCGGGATTCTTAGTTGGACCTTACCTACCAATATATGGTTTTGGTCTAACCGCCTTAACCGCTATTTACCTAATATTTCATAACTTAAATGTTCACCCAATTGTTGTTATTCTACTAATGGGCGCTACAATGACTCTCATTGAGTTTATTGGCGGTTTATCATTTGTAGATGGGAAAGGACCAAAACTTTGGGATTATTCCAATGAATGGGGAAACTACAAAGGAATAATTTGTCCATTGTTTTCAGCTATTTGGACTGGAATTGCCGCTCTATATTACTTCTTACTTGCTAAACCTGTTCTTAACGGTCTAAAATGGTTTTCTAATAACCTAGCCTTTTCCTTTGTCCTTGGCGTTTTCTTTGGCGTTATTGTTATTGATTATGTCTATTCAACTAACCTATACCATAAGATTAAGAAATATGCTAAAGAAAATGATATTCCGGTTAAATTAGAAGAATTAAAAGTATCTATCCGTGAACATCAAGAAAAAGCAAAAGAGAAATATTCATTTATCTTACCATTTAATCAAAATATTTCTCTTAAAGAACACTTAGAAAAATATAAAAAGCAAGTATCAGCCAGAGAAAAGAAAACTTTTAAACTATTTAAGAAACAAGAAAAAAAGGAAACTAAAAGTAAAAGATAGGAGACTTATATAAAAAGTAATAAGAGTCATTTAATTAGTAACTTTTGACCAACACGAATGAGATTTGGGTTAGAACCTATAATCTCTTTATTTTTGTGATAAAGTTCTTGCCATGTCATTTTATATTTCCTAGCAATCTTAGTTAAATTATCTCTTTTTTTGACAATATAATAAATATGGTTATCCTCTTCATAGACTAATGAATATTCTTCAGGATTGAGTATTTTATTTGTACTTAAATCTTTTATTCTTAAATGTAAGTGAATACCTGTTGCCATCCCTGTCATCCCCGTTGTTCCTAGAACCGTATTTTTATCAACTTTTTGCCCTTTTTTAACCCTAATTTTATCTAAATGCAAGTGTAAAAACTCTTTATTTATTCTGGGATACTTAATTTTAACAGTTTTACCACCACTGATAAATCCCGTCCAAGTAACAATGCCCTCTTCAATTGCATATTGTTTAATCTTTTTTCGATAAGTCCCATAGTCAGTAGCTTTATGCTTATCACTAAAATTTTGAGTTATATAATGTTTCTTATTATGAAAGATTAGATTACTTATTTTGCTCATCATTATCACCTCCTTTCAAATTACTAAATTTATCCTTAATAATATCTGGAACCTTAATACCCATAGCACTCCAATTTTCTAAAATACTTATTCCTTCATTAGCAATAAACATATAGATAATAATATTTCTTAAATAACCATTGTCTTTAAGCAAAATATCTAAAATTTCGACCACAACAATTAAAACAATATAACCAATCTTCTTAATTATCCCTTTCGCTCCGATTTTACTACTTAATTTTTTAGTATAAATAGCTCGCATAACTCCGCTTAAATAGTCTAAGACAATAAATACTAATAAGGCTTTAAAAAGAGTATCGTATCCCGTTAGGATAGATAGAAAAAATGTATCATTCATAATTCACCTCGTTACTTTATTTCTACTATATCTTATGTCCTATCACCCAAACTTCATAATTTCTTCGCCTAATTTTCATTAGAAATTTAGCACTCCCTAATTGACAAGTGCTAAAAAAAGAATTATACTTTATTTAGCATTCAAGAAATATGACTGCTAAAAGAAAAAGATGACATTGAATAATATATTTATATAAAAGGAGATAATATTTATGAAGAAAAAAGCTTTTAAAGCAGAATCTAAAAAACTAATGGACTTAATGATTAATTCTATTTATACAAACAAAGAAATATTTTTAAGAGAGATTATATCTAATGCTAGTGATGCGATTGATAAACTTCACTATATGTCTTTAACTGATAAGGATATTAAAGTTGATACAAGTAAATTTAATATTCATATTACCCCTGATAAAGAGAATAAAACTTTAACTATCAGTGATAATGGTATTGGTATGACTGAAGAAGAACTAGAAAATAACTTAGGTACGATTGCTAAGAGTGGGTCAAGTGATTTCAAAGAAAATAACGAACATAAAGAAAATATTGATATTATTGGTAAATTCGGAGTTGGTTTCTACTCAGCTTTTATGGTAGCTAGTAAAGTAGAAGTTATTTCTAAGAAATATGGTAGTGCTGCCGCCAATAAATGGACTTCTAGTGGCATTGATGGTTATGAGATTGAACCATGTACTAAGGAAAATTATGGTACCGATATTATTTTATATTTAAAAGATGATACTGAAGATGAAAAGTATTCTAAATACTTAGAAGAATACGAAATTTCTAGTCTAATTAAGAAATATAGTGATTATATAACTTATCCAATTACTATGTATGAAACTCATAAACATTTAAAACCTAAAAAAGATGAAAAAGACCCTGATGAGTATGAGGAGCATACCGAACTTACTACCTTAAACTCCTTAATTCCTATTTGGAAGAAAGATAAATCTAAAATAACGGCTGAAGAATATAACACCTTCTATAGCGATAAATTCTTTGATTATGAAGAACCAATTGCTCATATTCATATTAAAGCTGAAGGTACAATCGAATATACTTCTCTAGTCTATATTCCATCTCATGCTCCTTTTGATTACTATACTAAAGAATATGAAAAAGGCTTACAACTATATTCTAATGGCGTTTTAATAACCGATAAATGTGCTGATTTATTACCAGATTACTTTAGTTTTGTCAAAGGTGTTGTTGATTCTCCAGACTTATCCCTAAATATTTCTAGAGAAACTTTACAACAAAACCGTATCTTAAAGACTATTGCTAATTCTATTGAAAGTAAGATTAAAAAAGAATTAGAGACTATGCGTGATGAAGACCGTGCTAAGTATGAAAAGTTCTATACCGCCTTTGGTATGCAGATAAAGTATGCTGTATATAATAATTATGGAATGGATAAAGATAAGGTTAAAGACTTAGTAATGTTCATTTCATCTAATGATAAGAAATATACAACATTAAAAGAATATGTTAGTCGCATGAAAGAAAATCAAAAAGACATTTATTATGCTTGTGGGGAAACTGTTGATAAGATTGACCTATTACCTCAAGTTGAAGCAGCCAAAGAAAAAGGTTATGAAATTCTTTACTGTACTGAATATGTCGATGAATTTGCTCTTATGACTTTAAGAAGTTATGAAGAAAAAGAATTTAAAAATGTATGTAGTGAAAATGCTAATTTAGAGACTGAAGAAGAAAAGAAGGAATTGGAAGCTAAAAATAATGAGTCTAAGGAAATGTTTACTTTTATGCAAGAAGCCATTCCCGATGTTAAAGCTATTAAATTTACTAATAGATTAAAAAATCACCCTGTATGCTTGTCAAGTGAAGGCGATATCTCCGTTGAAATGGAAAAGACTATGAAAAATATGCCATTTGATAATGGAGTGACTGCTAATAAAGTCTTAGAAATAAATGAAAACCATGAAATAGCTAAGAAGATTAAAGATTTGTATGCTAATGATAAAGAAGAATTAAAGAATTATACAAAGATTTTATATGCTGAAGCAAGATTAATTGAAGGTTTAAGTATTGAAAATCCAACGGAAATAAGCAATTTAATTTGTGAATATTTAGCTAAGTAAAGGAGGATACGTGTCTTATAAAGATTTAATTAATCGTAGTATGCCTGGTCGAAATGGCTTTGATGACTTGTTTAATTTCAACTTAGTTATCATAGTTATTTTGACTATTATGGATATCTTTATTAATAATATTTTCTTGAGTTTAGCCTTAGTCCTTAGTATTGCTATCCTAATCTTTAGAATAATATCTAAGAATGTTAAACAAAGAAGAAAAGAAAATGCTATCTATGTAAAGATTATAAGTTATCCTAAAAAGAAATTTAAGTTATATAGGGATATAATTAGAAATTATAATAAAGCCTTATATAAAAGATGTCCTAAATGTCATCAAGTACTAAAATTACCTTTAAAAAAAGGATCTCATACCGTTAAATGTCCGGAATGTGGAAATTCCTTTACTGTAAAATGTAATCGTAATGAAGTAGTTAAGGCAGAAGTTGTAAAATAAAGAATTGCTAGATCTAATTAATTGAGGTCTAACAATTTTTTAATATTAAGAGATATGCTACTAAATAAGAGTTAAAAGTTATGAGTAAGCAGGAACAGTTAGAATTCAAAATTTAGAAAGAATTGAAAAAGTATATAAAAGCAGAAAAAAACTCTAAATAATTTTAAATTTAAAGGCAATCTAACTTTTGAAAGACTACCAACATCAAGCTAACATCATAGATGTTTTCTTTTATAAAAAACTAGCACTCCCACTTGACAAGTGCTAATAAAGGAGTATAATTAATACTCGAAAGGGGAAATGTATATGTTTAATAATAATCCAGAAGAAAATGAAAACGTATTAGAAAAATATGGTCGTAATATAAATGAAGAGGTCAAGAAAAGAAAGATTGACCCTGTAATTGGTCGTGATGAAGAAATTAGAAGTATTACTAAAGTCTTATCACGTAAAACTAAGAACAATCCTGTCTTAATTGGAGAACCAGGTGTTGGTAAAACTGCAATTGTCGAAGGACTTGCTCAAAGAATCGTCAAAGGCGATGTGCCAAGTACCCTAAAAGATAAAACTATTTGGGAGCTTAATATGGCATCTTTAATAGCAGGGGCTAAATATCGTGGAGAATTCGAAGAAAGACTAAAGAAAGTCTTAGATGAAATCAAGAAAAGTGAAGGCAACATCATCATGTTTATCGATGAAATTCATATGATTGTCGGCACAGGAGCGATTGAAGGCGCTATGGATACCGGTAATATCTTAAAACCAATGCTTGCTCGTGGTGAAATCCATGTTATCGGTGCTACTACTTTAAATGAATATCGTAAATATATTGAAAAAGATGGAGCCTTAGAACGTCGTTTCCAAAAGATAATTGTTCATGAACCAACACTTGAAGATACGATAACTATCTTAAGAGGTTTAAAGGAAAGATTTGAAATCCATCATGGAGTTACTATTCAAGATAAGGCTTTAGTGGCCGCTGCTACTTTATCAAACCGTTATATAACAGACCGTTATCTACCCGATAAAGCCTTAGATTTAGTAGATGAGGCTTGTGCTACTATTAGAGTTCAAATGGATAGTGTTCCAACTAACTTAGATGAACTTACGAGAAAAATTATGCGTCTAGAAATTGAAAGAGAAGCCATTAAGAAAGAAAAAGATGAATTATCGCTTCGCCGTAAAGATGAAATCGATAAAGAATTATATGACTTAAAACTTCAAGAACAAGATTTAAGAAGTGCTTGGGAGAAAGAAAAAAGTCTTAATGAAAATATTAAGAATAAAAAACAAGAAATATCTAAAGCTAAATTTGATTTAGAAACGGCTGAAAATCGTTATGATTTAGAAACTGCGGCTCGTCTTCGTCATGGTACTATTCCAAGATTAGAAAAAGAATTAGAAGAACTAAATAGTAAAGAAAAATCTCGTATTTTAAGTGATGTTGTAACCTCTGATGATATTGCAAATGTCATTAGTAAATGGACTAATATTCCTATTGCCAAATTAATAAGTAGTGAAAAAGAAAAACTTTTACACTTAGAAGAAAATTTAGGAAAAAGAGTTAAAGGTCAAAAAGAAGCTTTAAGACTAGTAAGTGAAGCTATCATTCGTAGTCGTAGTGGTATTAAAGATCCTAACCGTCCTATTGGTTCCTTTATTTTCCTAGGGCCAACCGGGGTGGGTAAAACTGAAGTAGCTAAGGCTCTTGCTTATGAACTATTTGATGATGAAAAACACATGATAAGAATTGATATGAGTGAATATATGGAAAAATACTCTGTATCTCGTCTAGTGGGCGCTGCTCCAGGCTATGTTGGCTACGAAGAAGGTGGTCAATTAACTGAGGCTGTCCGTCGTAATCCATATAGTATTGTTCTCTTTGATGAAATTGAAAAAGCCCATCCTGATGTTTTAAACTTATTATTACAAATCTTAGATGATGGTAGATTAACTGATTCTAATGGTCGTACTGTTGACTTTAAAAATACTATAATTATTATGACTTCTAATGTTGGCAGTGAATATATTCTAAATAATGAACCTGAAAAGGTCGAACAAGAATTACATAAATACTTTAAACCAGAATTTATTAATCGTGTTGATGAAGTAATTATGTTTAATAAATTAACTAAAGAAGTATTATCTAGTATTTTAGATAAATTAATCAAAGAAATAGAAACTCGTCTAAAAGACTTAAATCTAACTATAACTTTAACACCTGCGGCTAGAAATTACTTTGTTGAAAATGGTTATGATGAGTATTATGGTGCCAGACCATTAAAACGTCTAGTAAGTAGAGAACTAGAAACTGTCTTAGCAAAACAACTAATTGAAAATACTGTTAAACCTAATGCAAAATTAGAAGTTGACTATCAAGATGATAAGATAATAATTAATCAAAAATAGTTAAAATATATTATAACTAGAGTAGAGTATAATCTCTACTTTTTTGGTTATCCTATAAATGGTGATTATATGAAATTATTATTTATATTTATACTATCATCTCTTATTTTAACTAGTCCTGTTCTTGCTTATGAAGTAAAAGAAAGTACTGATAAATATACTTATAAAATAGATATTTATGAAACACCTTTTCCTAATGTTAATAAAAAGATTAAAGACTGGTTAGATGAAAAGTTAGAAGAATTTAAACAGTGTGAAAACTATAATGAAATAAAAAATGACTTTTATACTGATTATGAATTACATGAATATAATGGTATTTATTATTTACAATATTTTATTTATAGTTATACTGGTGGTGTTCATTATTTTCTAATAAATAACCAATTTACTTATAATAAGAGTGGTGAAATTTTAGAACTAAAAGATTTCTTTAAGAATGATAATTACTTAGAAACACTTTCTAAATTAAGTTATGAAGAATTAGTAAAAATAGGCGCTAATGAAGATAAGAATTGGTTAAAGGAAGGGACTAAACCAATGTTAGAAAACTTCTCTTTATATTATTTTGATAAAGAAGGTTTACATTTGACTTTCCCACCATATCAAGTAGCACCTTGGGCAAGCGGACCGATTAAAATAGTAATTCCTTCTTCAAAATTGATAAACTTAATAAAGCCTGTGGATAACTAGTGCCTTATCCACAGGTAAAAAGCAATTTTTCCTTGCTAAAATCATATATTATGTATTATAATGGAAGAGCAAAGGAAAAATTAGGGACATAATATAGTGGTAGTATGACGGTCTCCAAAACCGTTCGCGAGGGTTCAAATCCTTCTGTCCCTGCCAAACGTAAATATGTTTGATTTTAATCGAACTTTAAATAATGAGCTAAGAATGTAGCTAAATTTAGGCTGTTAACAGGTTTAATCTGTTAGCGGTCTTTTTAAAATACTGTAAGTTATTATCAGAAGATTAATATAATGGTTCAAAGTGTTAAATAAAAAGTTAAGCAAAAAAATTTGCAATTTATAAATTTTTATACTATAATAACTGTCCAAATGAAAGAGGGGGATAATATGTCATACTTTAAAGATATAGACTATTCATATTATGGCGATCGTGAAGATCCAGAAGTTAATGTTCGTTACTTTATGAATCACATCATAATGATAATTGATAGCACTAAAAAAGAAGAAGAATTACTTCATTATGATTTAAGGCGACTTTATAATTTATATAACAGTTTGTTTATTATTTTTTCTCAACAAGCCGCTTTGGCACGTACTAATCCGGAATTGCAACATCAAGTAAGTCGTAAATTAGAAGAAATAGTTAAATTAAAGAATAGAATTGTCAATGATGAAGGGTATCCGTTAGATTATGAAGATTTATATAAAAAATTTGAAAGCACTAATAAAAGTATTTCTAATGCTTATAATCGCACAATAAAACTGATGCTTAATACTTCAATAAAGTCTTGATACATTATCAAGTTCTTTTTTTTCATCTAAATATTTATCAAATGTCATTTCATATCGCTGTTCCAAAATATTTAACTCTTTTTGCCACTTTAGAAAAGCAACATTATATTCTATTAGAGGTTTTATTCTCTTTAAATTATTAATTTGTCTTTTTAAAACTATACATTGTTTTTCATATAATTTCATTGTTTGATAAGCAATATTTTTTAATTCCGCGACATTTTTTTTTATATATTGATCTAATGTATCCAGTGAGTTGTTTGTTTTATTTACCTCTTTTCCATTTCTTTCTTCTTTATTTTCCATTTTAACCTCCCAAAAGTTTGTTTAAAGATATTATTATTTTTGACAATAATTGGTATTTTATACGCGTTTTTTCTTTCTTAAGTAAATTATATCACATAATTTCTAAATTTTTTATATAAAGCGGTCATTTCTGACTACATACTAATTTTTTGAAAAATGGGAAAATTATTAATAGGTGGATGGAAATGACAATAAATGATAAAAATTTTAAATTTAATAAGAATATTAAGGCAACAATAGCTAAAAATATTCGTAAGTACCGCATTGAAAAAGGTTATACCCAAGAACAATTAGCTGTTTATACTGACCGTTCTTTTGAGTTCTTAAGAAGAATAGAATCAGAACACGGAGCAAGAGGATTTTCAATTGAAACTTTGTATCGAATATCAGTAGTTCTTGAAAAAGATGTCGGAGAGTTCTTTAAAGAAGAAGTTTAGCCCATATTTTTGGGCTTTTTTCTATTTTAGCGGTCAAAATTAACTTTCATTTTATTACAGTTTTATTACAGTTTCTTTACAGTTTTTGCATTAAAAAATGTGTCATAATATAAGTATGTTAAACGAAGGGAGAGTAAATATGGAAAGTAAAGTAAAATGGTTTAACAATGAGAAGGGTTTTGGCTTTTTAGAGAATAATAAAAGTGAAAAGGAAGATATTTTTGTTCACTATACGCAAATCATCATGGATGGTTACAAAACATTAAAAGAAGGTGATCATGTAAGTTTTAATTTAGTTGAGACTCCTAAGGGTTTGCAAGCTAAGAATGTAGAGGCAATCAAAGATTATAAGGTGGTAAACAGTGGCTGTTAAAGTAATAAGTGAAGAGAATATTGTTTACTATAAAACAATTCCTAAAAAGGATTTTAATTCTAATATATTTTTAATTGGTGGTCATCCTGATTTAATATACAATGCATAACTTATGGTTATTGCATTTTTTATACGAAAAAAAGAGCCTTTCGACTCTTAGTTAGCTTTCTTAGAATTTTCGATTTTTTTATTTCTTTTTTTCTCATCTAAATATAATTTGTTAATTAGTTTTACTTTAACACCTTTTTCATAAGCAAAGCATTTTTTTACACCTTCTGGTAAATTTTTCTTATATACTTTCATTCTTTTCACCTCACAAACAACACAAATTTCTAAAGTATTATACCATAATTATTTTAATATTGGCAATTTTCTTTCACTAATTTTCTTTTTTTACTTTTTTGAATATAATTCAAGTGTAGTCTATATTCATCTATTGAATATAATTCTTTATTAACATCCAAAACTGCTAACTTAATATCATTAATATCTTTAGTATTAAAATAATTCATTCCTTGTTCCCAGATTGGATTTTGCATCAATCCATCAAAATTCTCCGTATGAATAAAGTCTGTAATTAAGTCTTTCTTAGAACTATAAGCTTTTCTTAACGTTAATATCCATCTTTTTATCTTCAATAATAATTTTTTCTTCATTAATTAATCTCCACCAAAGGTGGTCCTTTCTTTTGATAAATTATATTGTATCATATTGCTATTTTTTCGTAAATAAATTAAAATAAAATTAGAAAGGATAAGATTTCTTCTCTATTAACATATTTTTCTTTTTGGCATATTATTTATTAGACTATAACATATTAAAGGAGGTATTATATGCAAAATTTTCCTCCTAATATCAATCCCGAATTATTTTCTATTCTTGGCGCTATAACTGGTCTCATTGTTGAAGGTGATTATACAGCCAATGAATTAAACTCTATTGGTAACTGGATTATTTTAGTCGGTCAGTTTATGTTAACAACAGCAGCCCAACAACAGCTTATCAATGGACGTTACCAAAATAATAATGGAAATCGTATTAAAAGTGGAGCTAATAACCATAGCCTTAATAATAAAGAATATTCTACTAAAGATGACTTGAATAATCTCATCAATTATTTAAAAAAATTAGAATCTAAATTAGAAGAAATCAAGGGTTAAAATGAAAATAATTACCAAAATTATTAATACATTAGTTGCTATTTTTCTTATTATCAACATTGTTGGTCTTTTCTTAGTAAATGTCCATTTTGCGGGTCTTCATTTTGTTAAAAGTGCAACCAACGAACTAACACCTCTTATCAATAATAACGACTTGGTATTATATCAGAAACAAGATAACTATCAAGAAAATGACATTATAATATATAATATTGAAAATAAGTATTCAATTGCTAAAGTAAAATCACGTAGCGAGTATTTAACTTATATTAAGGATAATACCGATAATGAATACAATCCAATTAGTAATGCCGACATTCGGGGAAAGGCTATTAAAATCTTTTCCGCTCGAAGTGTTATTATGTACTACAGTATTGTGATTATTTGTTTAATTTACTTGACTGTTCTTATTATTTTAAACTTAGATGCATTAAAAAAGAATTCTTAAAGTTATTTTGACTTAGAATTCTTTTTTTCAGTTTTATCCTCGATAACAACGGCCTCTACTACTGCTTTTTTGTCTCGTTTCTTCTTCTTCTCTTCTTTACTAACACTTTCTTTTGTTACTCTGCGATTAGTTAGCCAACCAAATATTTCTAAAGCCGCATAAACCATTAAGACAATTCCTATCGTTTGGAATGCTAAATTAGCTTCCAAAATAGTATAAAGTCCAGCAAGTACTAATAACAACGCAATAATCAAAAGACTAATAAATTTTGAAGTATCTTTCTTATTCATTTCCATCGCATTCGCGAATCTCATAATTCCGCTAATCAAAATCCAACCACCAATAATGAAACGGAATAAAGCTTCTACAAAGCCTGCAGCAAAGAAGAAGACGGTTCCAAAAGCAACAGCCGTAAGTCCCATAATCATCGGTAAAGATGAAGTATTGCCATCTTCCTTAACTAAAATATAATTCTTAATGCAAGAATAAAGTCCAAAAAGAATTAAAACACCACCAAATATTTTTGATACCGCAATCACCATAGTATCTGGATTAGTAAACATAATTGCCCCTAGTATAAAGAACAAAACCGCACTCACTAGTGAGCTATTATTAGCATAAGATTTAATTTCTATTTTCATAAATTCCCTCGTTACTAAGATTATACAATAAAACTCTCTATCTGGCTATAAAAAATTCCCTAAGATTAAAGAATTTTGGCAATAAACAATCTTATATAAATAATGAAAAGACTCATATGACTTATTGTATCTTTAAGAATATTATAGCCATCCTAATAAATAATACAAGTAAAAAATTCCTGCAAAGACATATTGCTATTCAAATCCTTTTAGTGTATTATACCTGTAGGTGATTTAATGGATAAAGCTTTATCTTATCTAAAAAC
Organism: uncultured Bacilli bacterium; assembly: GCA_934098445.1. GTDB lineage: Bacteria > Bacillota_I > Bacilli_A > RF39 > UBA660 > CAG-605. Next base: position 22,276 of record CAKOOW010000001.1, on the reverse strand, counting down.
TTTTTTAAGACCAAACGATACCATTGTAATTGGCGTATCCACCGGTCCTGATTCTATGTGTTTATTAACTCTTTTAGAAAAATTACAGAGTGTTTTATCTTTAAAAATTATTGTTGCTCATATTAATCATCAAGTTCGTAAAGAGTCGACTGAAGAAGAAAATTTTATTAAAGATTATTGTCATCAGCATAGCTTAATCTGCGAAGTCTATCATCTTCCAACTATGACTGGTAACTTTGAAGCACAGGCACATCAAGCAAGATATCATTTTTTCCAAAAGTTGGTTTCTAAGTATCAGGCTCAATATCTTATGACTGCTCATCATGGTGATGACTTAATCGAAACGATTTTAATGCGTGAGATAAGAGGCTCCAACTTGAAAGGCTACGCTGGTATTGAATTAGCTAGTGATTATGAGACTTATAAATTAGTTAGACCTTTACTTTTCTACTCTAAAGCAGAAATTCTAAATTATCTCGAAGAAGAACATATTCCATATTACATTGATAATACAAATTTCTCTGATAAACACTTTCGTAACCGCTTGCGTATGGATGTTTTACCTCTTTTAAAAAAAGAAAACCCTAAAGTTCATTTAAAATATCTAGAATATAGTGAAGAACTACTAGCAACCGACAAATTCTTACAGAAGTTTACTAATGAAATAAAAAAAGAAGTATATAATAATAATAGGTTGATGATACCGCATATTTTAAAACAAGATAAGGTGATTCAAAAGAGAGTTATAGAGTCTATTTTAAAGGATTTATATCAAGATGATATTGATAAGATAAGTAATAATCAGACCAAGGCTATTATGGAATTGATGGAAAGAAATAATCCTAATGAAGTTTTAAACTTACCAGGAGAATATCATGTGATACGTAATTACGATAGCTTAATCTTTTCAGTTGCTAATAATAGTTCAACTTATGTACCAGTATTTAAAGAGTTAAAAAAAATAAATAATTATAATCATCAAACTATTAAAGAAGTAGAAGACAGCAAGGATCATTCTAACTATGCAATAAGATTAAATTCTAAAGAATTAACGCTTCCTTTATATGTAGCAACTAGACTTCCTGGTGATAAAATATCCGTAAAGAATATGATTGGTACTAAAAAAGTAAAAGAAATATTCATTGATATAAAAATACCTAAAGATAAAAGAGATAGCTGGCTTCTGTTAAAAGATGCAACTGGTGAAGTAATTTGGGTTCCTGGTCTAAAAAAATCGAAATTTGATAAAGAAAATAATGAAAAGTATGATATAATACTAGTGTTTGCAAAAGAAGGAGAATAAATATGAATAAAAAAAGACAAAATGCAATCAAACAATTTACGCCTTACTTAGTTCTTTTTGTTATCATTGCTGCGATGTTATTCTTATATAGTGGCAGTGCAACAAAAGTTCATGAATTAAAAACAGGTGAATTTTTAAAATATATAAATGAAAATAAAGTAACGGAGATGACAATAACTCCTAAAAGTGATGAGTCTATCTACTATATTACTGGTAAAATTGAAGGATATAGTGATAAAGAAACATTTAGTGTTAAAGTTGTTCCTGAACAATTAAGCACTGTTACTGATTATGCTGAAAGCCATAATCTAAATCTTTATGATACTAATAAGGATCCAGGTAGTAGTCTACTTCCTTATATTGTTATGAATGTCTTACCAATCGTTATTATTGTTGCTGGTGGATACGTTTTATTTATGAAAATGTCTGCAGGAAATAATAAATCAATGGACTTTGGGCGTTCACGTGCTAAGTTAAGTGAAGATGGCGGTAAAGTAAGATTTACGGATGTTGCTGGTCTTGATGAAGAAAAAGAAGAAGTTTCTGAGTTAATTGACTTCTTAAAAAATCCCAAGAAATTCCAAAAATTAGGGGCAAGAATTCCTAAGGGTGTTCTTTTAGTCGGGCCTCCCGGAACCGGTAAAACCCTATTAGCGAAAGCTGTTGCGGGGGAAGCTAATGTCCCATTCTATTATATTTCTGGTTCTGATTTTGTTGAACTATTCGTTGGTGTTGGTGCTTCTCGTGTCCGTGATATGTTTAAACAAGCTAAACAATCAGCACCTTGTCTAATATTTATCGATGAAATTGATGCTGTTGGTCGTCAAAGAGGTTCTGGCATTGGTGGTGGTCACGATGAACGTGAACAAACTTTAAATCAATTATTAACAGAGATGGATGGATTTGGTGCTAATGAAGGTATCATTATTATTGCAGCAACTAACCGTCCAGATGTCTTAGACCCTGCTTTATTAAGACCAGGTCGTTTCGATAGACAAGTAACAGTTAGTTTACCTGATGCTAAGGCCCGTGAAGAAATCTTGAGTGTTCACGCTCGCAATAAAGTCTTTGCCGATGATGTTAATCTTAAAGCATTATCTTTAAGAACGCCAGGCTTTAGTGGTGCTGATTTAGAGAATCTTTTAAATGAAGCTGCTTTACTTGCTGTTCGCCGTAATAAAGAAGCCATTACGATGGATGAAATTGATGAGGCTACTGACCGTGTTCTAATGGGACCAGCTAAAACTTCGCGTAAGATATCTGATAAAGAAAAGAGACTTGTTGCCATTCATGAATCTGGTCATGCTGTTATCGGCATTAAATTACCAGATGCTCAAGAAGTTCATAAGATTACTATCATTCCAAGAGGAATGGCTGGTGGTTATACCATGATGCTTCCAAAAGAAGAAAAAATGGGTATTATGACTAAAGAGGAATTAGAAAGTCAAATTATTGGTTTAATGGGTGGTCGTGCTGCTGAAAGATTATTCTTAAATGCTACAACTACTGGGGCTTCTGATGACTTTAAAAAAGCTACTCGTATTGCCAGAAGTATGGTAACTAAATATGGTATGTCTGATTTAGGACCAATGCAATTAGAAGAGGAACAAGAAGGTGTCTTCTTAGGCAGAGACTATAATAAAACTAAGAATTTCTCTGATCAAGTTGCTTTAGAAATTGACAAAGCTGTTCGTAAAATTGTTGATGACTGTTACGATAAAGCTGTTGAAATTCTAAAGAAAAACGAAAAATTAGTTCATCTCCTAGCTGATGCTTTAGTTGAGAATGAAACTTTAACTAAAGAACAAATTGAATGCTTAGTAGAAACTGGTAAAATGTGTCCAGTTGACCCTAAACCAACTAGTGAACCTACTATGGTTAAATTAAAAGAAATAGCTAAATCTAAAAATATCAAAGGTTATGCTAAAATGACTAGAGAAGAGTTAGAAACTGCTATTGAAGAAGCTGATAAATAAAAAGACAGACGATGTGAAGATAAAACTTTATGTCGTTTTTTTCATACAAAACTATAGAAAAAAGCTAAGACCTTAATTTACATATATTAAGAGAAATGTTATACTCTTATTAGAAAAAGGAAAGCTGGGATAAGATGTTAAAAAAATTTAATAATAATAAAATTTTGATTATTAGTCATTATGCTGATATAGATGGAATGGGATCTATAATATTAGGGAAATATTATTTTAAAGAATTTGATTATTTACTAGCGGATAATAATCATGATTTTGACTTAGAGACAGATATTGACTACCATAATTATGATACCATTTATATTTGTGATTTAGGATTTAACGATAAAAACTTAAAATATTGTTTAGCTCATCAAGACTTAGCATTAAAAATTAAGAACTTCGATCACCATGAATCGGAAGTAGAAAAGAATAAATATCCATTCGTTAATGAGGTTATTACTTGGGATGGGCATTTAACTAGTGCTACAGAATTATTCTATAATTATTTATTAACTTTACCTAATAGTGATTTCTTAAATAGTCTTTTCTTTCAAGAGCTAGTAGAAGCTATTAGACGTCAGGATACCTGGACCTTTGAAGAAACTAATAATACTCTTGGACCTAATTTAGCTACTTTACATGCTTTTTTAGGAGCAGAGCCTTTTATTGATTTATTAACTTCTTTAGACTGTACTGGAAATTTTTATCTACCTAAAGAATATTTAGATATCGTGAATAAGCAAAATCAAGATAAAGATATGTCGGTAAAAAATTATTTAGAAAAATCTAGATTAATTGAGTATCAAAATTACAAGATAGCGGTATCTATTGGGGAAAAATATCGCTCAACAGTAGGCCACGAATTAATGTTAAAATATCCCGAGGCTTCTTTTGCCTTGATTATTAACTTTTATCGGATGACTTGTTCATTAAGAATAAATAACGATAATTATGATCTTGGTCTTGTTGCTCAAGAATTTGAACCAACTGGTGGTGGTCATAAAAGAGCAGCTGGCTTTAGAATTGATGAGTTATCAATCCCTAAAATTAATGAGATAATCACTAAATATTTAGAAGCTTTAAAAACTAGCGATTAGGGTAATAAAATTAAAAATATAAGACAAAATAATATTTATATGATAAAATGAAATAGCAGAATTATTGACAAAGGTGGTATTAGAATGACAAAAATTATTGCATTGGTTAATCAAAAAGGAGGCGTTGGCAAAACAACTTCCAGTATAAATTTATCCGCAGCCCTTGGAAAAGAAGGTAAAAACACTTTACTAATCGACTTAGACCCGCAAGGAAATGCAACAACCGGTTTAGGTATTAATAATAGCGATATTAAGCACGATATTTATGATGTTATGACCGGAGCTTGCGATGTTAAAAGTGCGGTTATTAAAACAAAATTTAAGAATCTTTCGATGATTCCCGCAACATTGAATTTAGCTGGTGTTGATGTCGAATTTGTTAAAGCTATGCTTGAAGATTCTAATTTTCGTCAGAACGAACAGCTTAAATTAAGCCTGGAACCATTAATGGACCTTTATGATTATATAATAATAGATTGTCAGCCATCTTTGGGAATTACTACTATGAACGCTTTGGTAGCTAGCAACTCGGTTATTATTCCTGTTCAATGTGAATTTTTTGCTTTAGAGGGGATTACACAGTTACTTAACTCTATTATAATGGTTCAATCAAATATGAACCCTGGTTTAAGAATAGAAGGCGTTTTGCTTACTATGCTTGATGGTCGTACCAATATAGGCTTAGAAGTAATTGAAGAGATTAGAGGCTATTTTAAGAATAAAGTCTTTAATACCATTATTCCAAGATTAGTCAGATTAGTTGAAGCCCCAAGTCATGGGAAACCAATTAGTGATTATGATCCAGATAGCAGAGCAACCCTGGCTTATCAAAACTTAGCAAAGGAGGTTATTAGTAGAGATGGAAACTAAGAAAAAAGCGTTAGGTAAAGGTTTAGAACAATTATTTACCAATGAACGTATTGACTTTGATAATTTTGAAAAAGGGCTAGTAGAAGAAGCTAAACCAAATGAAATAGTTCAAATTAAAATTACTGATATCCGTTCTAATCCTTATCAACCTCGTAAAATTTTTGACGAAGAAGCCTTAAATGAATTAGCATCTTCCATTAAAGAACATGGTATCGTTCAACCAATTATAGTTAAGAAAAGTATTAAAGGTTATGAGTTAGTAGCTGGAGAACGTCGTACTAAAGCCGCTAAGATTGCCGGATTAGAAACTGTTCCCGCAATTGTTAAAGACTTTGATGATGAAGAAATGATGGAAATTGCTTTGATTGAAAACATTCAAAGAGAAAACTTAAATCCTATCGAAGAAGCAATGGCATACGATAGCATTCTAAGAAGTAGTAATATTACCCAAGAAGAATTAGCCAAAAAATTTGGTAAAAGTCGTAGTTATATTACTAATAGTCTTGGCTTATTAAGACTTCCTGATGATACTAAAAAGTATGTAGAAGATAATAAACTGTCTATGTCGCATGCTAGAGCTTTATCCAAGTTAGAAGATAATAATCAAATTAATCGTTTGGCTAACAAAATAGTTGCCGAAGGACTAAATGTTCGTGCCATTGAAAACATAACTAGAGATATCCATGAACAAGAAGAAAAGCAAACTTCACAAAATGATGATAATTTCTTTAAACAATATGATACTATAAATCCCAATCATATCTATGAGGATGCTATGCGTGAAAAGTTAGGGACTAAAGTTAAAATTACTAATAAAAAAATAGAAATACCTTTCTCTTCGCAGTTAGAACTTCAAAGAATTTTAGAATTATTGGATATCAAAATTGAAGGATAATACTTATGGAAATATTAGAAACAATTTTTAAATTTTTCGCTGCTAAACAAGTTTATACTCCTATTATCTCCATTTTCTTAGGAGTCTTAGCTAGCCGCGGTATTAACAAAGCATTAAAAAGACTAATGAAATTTAAAGAAGGTAAAAATACTTATGACCAGAAAAAGAAAAGAACTATTATCGATTTAGGGTCTAATATCTTTAAATACATTATAATTGTTATAGTTGTTGTTATTATTTTAGAAGCTTACGGAATAGATACAAAATCTATTATTGCTGGCTTAGGAGTCTTATCAGCTGTTATCGGCTTGGCTTTTCAAGATACACTTAAAGATCTTATCGGCGGAATTTGTATTATTTTAGAAAACTACTATGTAGTTGGAGATATGGTTACTTATGGCGATTTTACTGGCGAAGTCATCGAACTAGGTTTAAAAAGCACTAAAATAAAAAAGTATACGGGGGAAATATTAATTATTGCTAACCGCAATGTTAATCAGATAATTAATATGTCTCAGGCTAAACAAAATGTCTACTTAGAATTAAATGTTGCTTATGAAGAACCAACTGAAAAAGTAGAAGCCACTATCGCTAAAATTTTACCAGAATTAGAAAAGATTAATTATGCGATTAAAAAATCAGCTAGTTACTTAGGTATTAGTTCTCTAGGCGATAGTTCAGTCGTTTACTTAGTAAAGATTGATTGTCAACCTGACAAGCAATGGCAAGTGAATAGAGATGCTTTGAGAATAGTTAAAAATGCCTTTGAAAAAGATAATATTAAGATACCATATCCACAAATAGAGGTGCATAATGGACAAAACATATAAATTAAATGACCAAGTCGTGATGAAAAAACAACACGCTTGCGGGACTAATCTCTTTCAGATAATTAGAGTTGGTGTCGATATCAAAATAAAATGTGTTAACTGCGGTCATGAAATTATGATGGATCGTTTGGAATTTAATAAAAAACTGAAGAAAGTATTAGGTGATAGCGATGTCAAATAAGAAAAATAAAGTTTCCTTAAATCCCATAATGACTTTGATGATTTTAATAGTAGTAACAATCGTTTTAAGTGGTGTTCTTACTTTATTTGGAGTAGGTGCTTCTTATGATACTATTAAAAATAGTACTTATGAATCGAACTGGGTTGCTGTTGAATCTTTGTTTAATCTTCGTGGCATTAAATATATTTTCCAATCAACTGTTTCTAACTTTGCCGCCTTTACTCCTTTATCAATGTTAATTATCATCTTGATTGGTATCGGTATTATGGATAAGAGTGGTTTTCTTAAGACAACTTTTTCTCTAATAACTAGAAAATGTCAAAAGAAAACAATTACTTTTGTCTTAGCCTTATTATGTATTATCCTTTCTATCGGTGGTGATTTGGCTTATGTTGTTATGATACCTTTAAGTGCTTTGTTATTCTATTATGGGAGGAGAAATCCTCTTCTAGGTATTGTCATCAGCTTTGCGGCGTTAACATGTGGCACAGGTTTAAGCTTCTTTAAGACTAGTATCGATTCTAGTTTAGATGCTTTGACTTTGGAGTCATCACATATTTTAGACTCTTCTTATACTTTCACGTATTTAGGTTATTTTGTTATTATGGCTGTTGCTATCTTGGCAATTGCGACCTTGATAACCTATATAGCTGAACGCTTCAGTGTCAATGAATTACCTAAGTATGAGTTTAAAGATGATAAAAAGGACTTCAAGTTAGCTAAAAGGGATATAAGAGGATTGATTTTTGCTGGAACTTTTGGAATTATTTACTTGTTAATATTTATCTACAATATTATTCCTGGTCTTCCGTTAAGTGGTAATCTTCTTGATTATTCACAGAAACTTTATATAGATAAATTATTTAATCCAGACTCTTTCTTTTCACAAGGATTTGTCTTCATCGTAACAATTCTTTTTGTAATTCTTGGCTTATTTTATGGCTTGGGATCGCGTAGTATAAAGAATAGTAATGACTTCTGTGATTATTTAACCCATTCCTTAGATGGTATTGGTCGTACGATTATTTTGATTTTATTATCATCAATCTTAGTCAATGTCTTTAAGAAGTCCAATATTGGTACCGTTATTACAGCCCTTATTGGAAACTTAATAACTAATTGTAAATTTACAGGAATACCTTTATTAGTATTGTTCTTTCTGGGAACAGCAGTGGCAACTATTTTCTTGCCAAATACAGTAAACAAATGGACTATTCTTTCCGCAAGTTGTGTCCCTACTTTGATGAATGTTGGTTTCAGTGCTGAATTTATTCAAGTAATATTCCGCTTTGCTGAAGGCATGACTTACGGACTTACTCCTATTATGGCTTACTTTGTTATTTATCTAGCTTATATGGAAAAATATAATACTGCTGATAATCCAATTGGAGTCTTTAAGATTTTAAATTATCAAAAGAAATATGCTTTAGCAACGGGAGTTATCTTATTAATTATCTTAATAATTTGGTACTTAGTTGGTTTACCAATTGGTATAGGGACTATGCCTACGATTTAGATTTAGCATCAAAGCTAAGTCTTTTTTTATTATTCCTTTTGTACTTTAATCATTTTGATTATTTACATTTATTCTTAAAAACTTTTGCAAGCCATTATGTGATATAATTTTTGGGAGAAGGTTGGTGTAATAATGATTAAAAGAATTACTGAAGAATATGGTGCCAATGAATGTGACCATTTATTATCTTTATTAATTGCAGATGAGAAACAGTATCGTCATGATACTTATAATCCTTTTGTTGTCAAAGATTATTTTAAAAATGTAATTAAAAATCCTGAGAATATTCTTTTAGCTGAACAAATTGATAATCATCTTATTGGCTATGTTTACCTGCAACCAATTGGCGAAGCCCACAGAACCGGTTATCTAATTGATGGCTTATATGTCGAAAAGTCGTTTCGAGGCCATGGTTATGGTAGAAGACTATTGCAAAAAGCCTTAGATGTATTAAAAACTAAAGACCTTGATTACCTAGAAATAAAAGTTATGACCCATAATACGATAGCGAGAAAACTTTACCAGTCATTTGGCTTTGAAGACCAAATCATAACCATGCAAAAAAGTGTTAAAAACGTAGTAAATGCTTCTAAAAAATAAAGCATACCGATTATTTATCCTTTAAATTGTTAAAATTCCTTAAGTTAATAAATAATTTTAGAAAAAGCCTTAAATCATTTGCCTTTTTATCTTATTTTAATTATAATTATCAAGAAGGAAGTGTTATTATGTCTTTAAAAGCGGGCATTGTTGGCTTACCAAATGTTGGTAAATCAACTTTATTTAATGCTATTACGAAAAAAAATATCTTAGCGGCTAACTACCCATTTGCAACCATTGAACCCAATGTGGGAGTGGTAACGGTCCCTGATACAAGATTAGAATTCTTAGAAAATATGTATCTCCCATCTCGAACTATTCCTACTACTTTTGAGTTTACCGATATAGCAGGACTCGTAAAAGGCGCTGCTAAAGGTGAAGGTCTTGGTAATAAGTTTCTTTCTCATATTCGTGAATGCGATTGTCTTGTGGAAGTTGTTCGTTGCTTTGATGATACCGATATTATTCATGTTGAAGGAAAGACCGACCCTATCCGTGATATTGAAATCATTAATGTAGAATTAATTTTATCTGATTTAGAAATTATTACTAATCGTATTGGTAAAATTGAAAAGAAAGCTATGACTACTAAAGATAAAGAAAGTCTTATGGAATATAATACATTAAAGAAATGTGAAGAAAATTTAATGAATAATATTCCTTTAAGAAGAGTTGAATTTGATGAAGATGAATTGTTAGTTTTAAAAAACTTTAATCTTATTACTTTAAAACCAATCATTTATGCCGCTAATGTTTCTGAAGATGATGCTGTTGTTGGAAAAAATGCGTATACAAATCAAGTAGAAGAGTATGCTAAAAATGATGATGCTAGCGTCGTTGTTATGTGCGCTAAAATGGAAAGTGAATTAGCGGAGTATAATGATGATGATAAAAAGGCTTTTCTAGCTGAATTAGGAATTGCTAGTAGTGGTTTAGATAAACTAATCTTTGCTACTTATCATCTTCTAGGACTTCAAACTTTCTTTACCGTTGGTAAAGATGAATGTCGGGCTTGGACATTTAAAAAGGGTATGAAGGCTCCGGAATGTGCGGGTTTAATTCATAGTGATTTCCAAAGAGGATTTATCAAAGCAGAAGTTACAAGCTTTGATGACTTAGAGGCTTTAGGAAGTGAAAAAGCCGTTCAAGAAGCCGGAAAACTACGCTTAGAAGGTAAAGAATATATTATGCAAGATGGCGATATCGTTTTATTCCGTTTCAATGTCTAAAGGAGAGAGTAATTTGTTATTTAAAGTAATTGAAGAAAAAGAATTTCAAAAAATTGTTAAAGAGTTTAATTATAACTTTTATCAGAATGCTGCTTGGGCTAAAGTAAAAGAAGCCAATGGATGGACTCATCTTTATACAGCAGTCTATCAAGATAATAAACCTATTTTAGTTAGTCTGATTTTAGGAAAAAAGATTTTTAATAAGTATCTTTACTATGCACCTAGAGGACCACTTGTTAAAGAAGAAGTTGCTATTAAAGAAGTTTATGCTTTTTATCTTCAAGAAGTAAAAAAATATCTAAAGACCCAAAAAGGATTTACTTTTAAATTTGACCCAATGATAACTTACCAAGACCATGATAAAGATGGTAATGTTGTTAGTGAAAATGATAACCAAGAATTCGTTGATTTTCTAAAGAAGCAAGGCGCTAAACATCGTGGTTTTACAATTGGTTATACCAATGAAGCGCAATTTCGCTGGTCTTATGCTTTAGATATAAAAGATAAAGAATTCAATGATTTAATGACTGATATGAATAGTCGTTGCAAAAGAAGTCTTAAAAAAGCGGATAAATATCCTTTGATTTTAAAAGATGTTGATGATACTTCAATTAAAGACTTCAATGATATTATGGAAAGTACTGCCGAAAGGCAACACCATGGTGACCGTACTTTAAAATATTATGAGACTTTAAAAACTGAGTTAAAAAGTATTATCCGTATGTGTCTAATCTATTTAGATAAGGAAAAGTTTTTAGAAGGACTTACTACTGGAACTTATAAATTAGATGAGGACTTAGTAGCTGATATTAAAAATGATAAAAGAAACTTAATACCTTTAAGTGCTGGGGTTTTTATTGAAGATAAAGACCGTTTAAATTATGTTTATGGTGGTACTTATTCGAAATATTTTCCTTTCATGGCTCCTTATAAGATGCAAGAAGAAATGATAAAGTATGCCATCGAAAAGAAAAAAGACTTTTATGACTTTGGTGGTATTTCGGGTGATTTTAAACCAGGCTCTAAAGAATATGGGGTCTATGAATATAAGCGTGGTTATGGCGGTTTTGTAATCGAATATATTGGGGAATTTGATTTAGTTATAGACTATCCATTTTTCCTTTTCTACAAGTACGGTTTTGCTATTTATCGTAACTTTAAAAAAATTATTTATGGACTTCGCAAGTAAAGTGTTATCGTACCGAATTTTTGGTATAAATAACACTTTTTCTTTTAAATTTCATAAAATAATGATATGATTGACCTAAGAAAAAAGAAAGAAGGAGATTTTATGCGTATATATAATTCCTTAACGGATAAATTAGAAGAATTTAAGCCTCTAAAAGAAGGCCAAGTAAGCATGTATGTTTGTGGGCCAACCGTTTATAATTATGTTCATATTGGCAATATGCGTCCTGTAATTACCTTTGATATGATAAGAAATTATCTAGAATATTTAGGCTATAAAGTAACATATGCCTCTAATTTTACTGATATTAATCCCAAGATTATTGCCGCTGCGAAGACTTTAGAAATTACCGAAAGAGAAGTTGCCAACAAATTCATTAAAGCTTACCTAGATGATTTGGCGGCTTATGAATGTGGTCGCATTGACTATCATCCAACCGTTTTAGAAAATCTTAACAATATTTATGATTTTATTACTAAACTTTTGGAAAAAGGTTATGCTTATGAAGTTGATGGTGATGTATATTTCCGAGTTAGTAAAATCAAAGACTATGGGTGCCTATCTAATAACTCTTTAGAAGAGTTAGAAAGTGGGGCTCGTGTAGAAGTTGATGAGAAAAAAGAAGACCCCCTTGACTTTGCACTATGGCGTAAATCTCTTGATGGTGAGCATTTTGACTCCCCTTGGGGACCAGGAATACCCGGCTGGCATACTGAATGTGTAGTCATGATAAATAGTCTTTTTGGCTCTAAAATCGATATTCACGGTGGTGGGGTTGATTTGAAATTTCCTCATCACGAGAATGAAATTGCTCAAAGTATGGCTCTAAACGATAATCACTTAGCTAACTATTGGATTCATAATGGTCATATTAATGTCGAAGGTGTTAAGATGAGTAAATCTCTAGGTAACTTTATTTTAGCTAAAGACTTTATTAAAAATCATAAGCCCAATGTTATCAAATTAGCTATGTTTAAAACCCATTATCGCTTACCATTTAATATTAAAGAAGAACTTTTAAATGAATGTAATCTTATTAATGATAAAATTTATAATTCTTTAAAACAGGCTAATCTCTTAATTCAAATTAACAACTTAGAGGTAAATAAAATAACTAAAGATGATAATATCAACAAGATAATGGATGAAGACTTTAATACTCCTAACTTAATAACTTATCTTTTAGAATTAGTAAAAGAACTTAATAATAATATTAGAAGTAATAAAGATATAACCGCTACTTATGATAAAATCCTTCTTATTGCCAAAATTTTAGGTCTTCATTATGAATTTGCAACCTTAACCACTAGTGATAAAACTTTATACCAAAATTGGTTAGAAGCTAAGAAAAATAAGGATTTTAATACCGCTGATACCATTCGTGAAGATTTAATTAATAGAAATATTATCTAAAAATAAAGGAGTACAATGGATACAATACTAATTTTATTAATAATTATTATTCCTCTACTAGCGCAGTTAAAAATTCAAAGTAGTTATAATCGTTATAAAAGAGTAGAAAATAATAAGAAGAAATCTGGCTTTGAAGTAGCTAGAGAAATCTTAGATAAAAATGGTCTTGAAGATATTTATATTGTTGAAATAAAAGGGGAATTAACTGATCATTATGACCCTACTAAAAAAGTTGTTCGTTTATCGACTGATATTTTCCATGGTGAAACTATAGCCGCGGCCGCTGTAGCTGCTCATGAATGTGGACATGCTATTCAAGACAAAGAATCATATACATTCCTAAAAATTAGAAGTGCTATATATCCAGTCGTAAACGTGGCTACAAGTATCTCTTACTATATTATTTTGCTAGGCTTTTTAATGCAGGCCTTCCAACTTGTCTATCTAGGAATTGCCCTAACTTGTTGTGGTTTGTTATTTCAAGTTGTAACTTTACCTGTCGAGTTTGATGCTTCCCGTAGAGCTTTAGAAAAGTTACAAGATTACAAAATCGTTGATAGTTCTGAGTTTGCCGGTGCCAAAGAAGTTCTAACCGCAGCGGCTTTAACCTATGTTGCCGGAGTTTTAGCTTCAATGTTGCAGATATTTAGACTAATCTTGGCAACAAAAGACCGTGAAGATAGATAAATAATTTAATTAATAACTTTAGAAAGTTAAAAATAGATCTTAAATAGTGTTGGTAATTAGTATTATCAATGCTATTTTTTATCTTTGCAATATAAAAAGTAAGTTGCTGCTCCTGGAAAAGAAAAAACAATAATAGATTAAATTAATTGAAAGTAATATAAATTTAAATGTAAACATGAAATAAAAAATCTTCTATTTACTCCTTGTAATTTAGAAAAAAATGTAGTAATATCTTAAAAGTATTAAAAGGAAGTGGGTTTTTATTATGGATAAAATTATTAATATTGCTGTTGTAGCACATGTTGATGCTGGTAAGAGTACTTTAGTTGATGCCTTACTACAACAAAATGGTGTTTTTAGAGAAAATGAAGTAGTTCATGAACAAGTAATGGATAGTAATGACTTAGAAAGAGAAAGAGGAATTACTATTTATTCTAAAAACTGTGCAATTAGATATAAGGATTACAAAATTAATATTGTAGATACTCCAGGTCATGCCGATTTTTCTAGTGAAGTAGAAAGAATTATGCGTACCGTTGATACAGTTATTCTAATTGTTGATGCGAAAGAAGGCCCAATGCCTCAAACTAGATTTGTACTTAAGAAAGCTTTAGAACAAAATTTAAGACCAATTCTTTTCATTAATAAAATTGATAAAAAAGATGCAAGACCTGAAGAAGTAGTTAATATGACATTTGATTTATTTATGGAATTAAATGCTACTGATGAACAATTAGATTTCCCAATTGTTTATGGTGTTGCTAGAGATGGTAAAGCTACTTTAGACTTAAATCATTTAGAAGATGATATTTCACCATTACTTGATACTGTTTTAAAACAAGTAAAACCTTATGAAGGTAGTGTTGATGATAATCTTCAACTTCAAGTATCTCAACTAGACTATGACTCTTTTATTGGTCGTTTAGGTATTGGTCGTGTTAGTAAGGGCGTCGTTAAAACTGGGGAAATGGTAACTTTATGCCGTAATACTGGTGCGGTTGAATCCTTTAGAATTTCTAAACTATTTGTTAACGAAGGTATTAAACGTAAAGAAGTAAATGAAGCTTATTATGGTGATATTGTAACTGTAGCTGGTTGCAAAGATATTTCCATTGGTGATACTTTATGCCCTCAAGGCGTAACTGATCCTCTTCCACCAATTATTATTGAAAGACCAACCCTATCAATGAATTTTATGGTAAACTCATCTCCTTTTGCTGGTCAAAGTGGTAAATTCTTAACTTCTCGTCATATTAAAGAAAGATTAGAAAAAGAATTAGAAACTAATGTTGGTTTAGAAGTTGAAGAATTACCAGGTACTGATGGTTTCAAAGTTTCTGGTCGTGGTGAACTTCATTTATCTGTATTATTAGAAGAAATGCGTCGTGAAGGCTATGAATTATGCGTTTCAAAGCCAGAAGTTTTATTTGAAGAAATAGATGGCCGTAAATGCGAACCATATGAAACAGTTATTGTTAACACCCCAAGTGATTATGCATCAACAATTATTTCTGACTTACAAGAAAGAAAAGCTACTTTACTTGTGATGTCAAATGGTGAAGAAGGCTATACTCATTTAGAATTTAGTGCTCCCACTCGTGGTTTGATTGGCTATCGTAGTGCCTTTATCACTAATACTAAGGGTGAAGGTATTATGGTTCGTTCCTTTGATGAATATAAACCATATGCTGGTGAAATCAGAGGTCGTAAAAATGGGGTTCTTGTTTCTATGGAAACAGGTAAGGCTTTAGGATACTCTCTATATAATCTACAAGACAGAGGCCAAATGATAGTTGGACCAGGTGCTGATATTTACATCGGTATGATTGTAGGTATTCATAATAGAGATAATGACTTAAATGTTAATCCATGTAAGAATAAAGAAATGTCTAATACTAGAAGTAAATCTGCTGATGATGCGATTGCTTTAGTTACTCCTAAGACATTTAGCTTAGAAGAGGCTTTAGAATTTATCGAAGAAGATGAATATGTAGAAGTTACTCCGGCTATAATTAGACTTCGTAAAAAGATTTTAGATCCTAATGAAAGATTTAGAGTAAATAGAAAATAACAAAAAGATTAGTATTTCCTTAAAGATTTACTAATCTTTTTTTGATGATAAAATTGGCTAATTTGCAATTGATTGCAAATTAACCATAAATTTTATTTTAATGGTACATATACTAGCTTGGCTTAAATGGATTTTTTTACCTCATCCTCGCTGGTAATAGATTACTTACAACTGACTTTGTCTGCCATCCTTAAATTGTGTAATTATCATTAATAGAAATAGTTACTCAGGTGATGTTGGTTGAAAGACTAGTAAAATCAGCAAATTTATAATACGAGTGTCGATTACCTAACTAGCCTTACTAGCAAAAGAAAAGCTTATCCTCGCATATAGTAGTGATTTATGTTAATATTTATTTGGAGGAAAGCATTATGTCAGATATAAATTTTACTATCGATAAAAGAATAGATTTTATTCATGCTCTAGTTTGCAGTTATGTAATAAAAAACAATTTTAAAAATCAAGATAATTTTGACTGGGTAGAATTCCCAGATACTAAATATTTCCATGCTTTGGTTAATAAAATTGACTGGAATAAGTATCCAGAATTAGAAGGGTATCTTTTATGCATTAAGGGTTGTGATTCCTACAATCAGTTGGCTTATCTTTTTGATGAGGATTTTAATATTAAATATGAAGACATTAAAAAAGTCAGAAACCCTTTTAATACTTTAGAATTAAAAACATTTTTAGAATTAGTAAGAAGGATTTATTTTTCTTTTGATATGTCAAAAGTTATTGATGAAAATTCTAATGAATTAAAGGCTCAACAAGAAGCTCTTGGAACTCTACCCAATGACTATAATTCTTCATATGTCAAAAACTTTTTCGGAAAAAATGACAATATGAAGTTTCATATAGTTGGTTCTGTTTTTATAAATGGCGGTTTTTCCAGTACTATTGGTGATGACTTGTACTGTACGAGAATGATAAAATTTGCAGAAAATCATTTCTTTATCAACAAAAGATATAATTTTATCTCGATAAATCATGAGTTTTCTCATCACTATGTCAATCCGATTGTTGATAAGTATTTTGACATAGTTAGGGACAATTCTTACATATATGAAGAAGCCTTAGCAAATGGGTTACCTAAAACTTATGGCAATTTTAAGACTATTTTATATGAATATTTTGTACGAGCAGTATCTATTGTTTTAAGTGAAAAATGGCTGTCGGTAGAAGAAATGCAACTTGATATTGATTGGTTTAAAAAAATAGGCTTTGTTAGAATAGAAGAAATAATCGAAATAATTAAAGCTAAGCGTCAAAATTATGTTTCTTTTGAAGAACTATATATTAAAGAGTTTGTTCCCTACATAAAAAATCTTCAACAGCATAATTCAAGACCTCGCAAATAGTTTACCTATTGTGATAATTAATAACTTTTAGCCTTTTGTGAAGAAACATTTCACCTAAAAACACTTGGCAAGTGCCTGATTTGTGCTATAATTTAGATGGAGGTAAAGAAAATGGAAAAGAAAAGTGGAAAAAAGAAAACTTCTACTAAGACTACAAAAGTCACTTCTAAAAAAGAGACTGTAGTAGAACCTGTTGTAGAAGAAACTAAAACTGAGAAAGTAGTTTCCAAAAAAGAAGTAGTAAACGATAAAAAACAACCTACAAAGACTAATCATTTCTTATTTAAAGCTTTAGCTATTTGTATTCTTGTTGGTATCGTCATCAGTTGGATTATTCCTGCCGGAACCTTTAGTTCTTCAAACTTAACAACCACTGAGCCGGCCAGAACTGGTATTAATGAAATATTCTTATCAATGTTCTATGCATCAAATTATTACTTACTTCAAGTAGTATTAGTGTTAATAGTTGGTCTATTCTATGGTGTTATTTCAAAGACTAATGGTTATAAAGCTCTAATCAATAAAGCTGTCGAATTCTGGAAACCAAGAAAAAAATGGTTTGCACTCGTACATACTTTAGTTATTGCTTTATATGTATCTATGGCAACTCAAAGTCTACCAATTCTCTTCTTTATTCCGATGATAATTAGTATTGCTAGTCGTCTAGGATATGGTAAGATGAGTAGTGTTGTGATGACATTTGGGGCAATGTTAGTAGGACTTATTGGTCAAACTACAGCAACTTTAGGACTTGATTACTTAGTTAGTACAATGAACGTTAAAATTACAACTAATTTAGGTGTAAGATTTGGTATTCTTGCGGTAAGTTATATTCTTTTAAACTTCTTCTTGATTAAAATGCACAAGAAGGAAAAGAAAGAAAGCATTGAACCAATTGACTTAATTGAATTAACTGGTGATGAGAAAAAAGGAAAGGTATGGCCTTATATCCTAGTCTTCATCGTGTTATTTGTCTTTATGATTTTAGGTTATATGCCTTGGAACTCTGCTTTTGGTATTACAGCCTTTGATACATTCCATACATGGTTAACTACAAAAGTAACAATGACAATTGGCGGCAAAGAACATGCCATATTTGGTTACATTCTCGGTAATGTTAGTGCTTTTGGCTCTTGGGATATGTTTACAATTTGCTATATTGCTATGATTACTCTAATCTTCGTTAAACTATTTACAAAGATTAAAATGGATGATTGCTTAGATGGCGTAGTTGCTGGGATGCAAAAAATGTTGAAACCTGCTTTATTTATTGTTCTTGCTTATACATTGTTTGTTATTTCATATTGGAGCGGATATACTAATACGATGGTTGATAAAATTGTTGGAACTAACTTTAATCCATTCAGTGCTAGTGTTGCCAATGCGATAGCGACATTTTTCAATGTTGACTTTGGTTTCAGTGGTTATTCCTTAGGAAGCGTTTATGCTGCTAGATTTGCTGATTATACTGGTACGATGATGACAATTATGACATCTATTAATGGTTTAGTTTCCTTAGTAGCACCAACTAGTGTCTTACTAGTAACAGGATTATCAATGTATGATGTATCTTATAAAAAATGGTTAAAAGCTATTTGGAAATTTGCTGTAATTGTTTTAGTTATTTTGTTAATTTTATTTACCATTATGACTTATGCTTAAGACTTCTTTAAAGAGGTCTTTTTTCATTTCTTCTTTACATATTACTTTGTGTCCTTTAATCCATTCCGTCTATTTATCTTTATAAATAAATCTAACGCTCTAAAATCGTAATTTTATCATCAAAAAACGCTTGACAATTTCTTCTTTAGAATGCTATAGTATTACTGAATTTTAATTATGGTTCTATTTCGGTGGAACCTAATTTAAATAATAAGATTGATACACCAGGATGTGTGTTAATGGAAGGAGGAATTTTATGACAACTATTAACCAATTAGTTAGAAAAGGAAGAAGTAAGAAAACAAAAAAGAGTAAGAGCCCAGTATTAAATGTTGGCTTCAATTCTATGGAAAGAAAAGAAACTGAAACAAATAGTCCACAAAAACGTGGTGTTTGTACAAGAGTTGCTACTCGTACACCAAAGAAACCAAACTCAGCATTAAGAAAATATGCTCGTGTTAGATTATCAAATGGTCGTGAAGTTGATACTTATATTCCAGGTGAAGGTCATAATTTACAAGAACATAGCGTAGTATTAATTCGTGGTGGTCGTGTTAAGGACCTTATCGGTGTTAGATATCACATTGTACGTGGTACACTTGATACTCAAGGCGTTAATAATAGAAAACAAGGTCGTAGTAAATACGGTACTAAAAAGCCAAAAACTAAATAATAATTAAAGGAAGGAGAAGATAATTATGCGTAAAAGACGTGCTGTAAAAAGAGATGTATTACCTGATCCAATATACAATTCAAAAGTCGTTACTAAATTAGTAAACGCCCTTATGATTGGTGGTAAAAAAGGTACTGCACAAAAAATTCTTTATGATGCATTTGCTATTGTAGAAAAACAAACTAAAAAAGACCCAATGGAAGTTTACAATGAAGCCATGAAGAATATTATGCCTGCTCTAGAAGTTAAATCTAGACGTGTTGGTGGTTCTAATGTTCAAGTTCCACTAGAAGTAAGCCCAGAAAGAGCTCAATCATTAGCTCTAAGATGGTTAGTAAACTATGCTAAAAATGGACGTGGAAAAACTATGTCTGAAAAATTAGCAAATGAAATCATGGATGCTGCAAAAGGCGTTGGTGGAGCTGTTAAGAAACGTGAGGATACTCACAAAATGGCAGAAGCTAATAAAGCATTTGCTCATTATAGATGGTAGGAGAAATATATGGCAAGAGATGTCTCAATTGACAAAGTAAGAAACATCGGTATCATGGCTCACATTGATGCCGGAAAAACAACTACTACTGAACGTGTATTATTCCACACTGGAGTAACACATAAAATTGGTGAAACTCACGATGGTGAGTCACAAATGGACTGGATGGAACAAGAAAAAGAAAGAGGTATTACAATTACTTCTGCTGCAACAACTGCACACTGGAAGGGATACCGTTTCAATATTATTGATACCCCAGGTCACGTAGACTTTACTGTAGAAGTTTCACGTAGTTTAAGAGTTCTAGATGGCGCTGTAGCATTAATCGATGCTCAAGCTGGTGTAGAACCTCAAACTGAAACTGTATGGCGTCAAGCAACTGAATTCAAGGTTCCAAGAATTATTTTTGCTAATAAAATGGATAAAATGGGTGCTGACTTCGTTTACAGTTTAGATACAATTGACAAGAGATTAGGTGTTAATGCTAAACCTATCGAATGGCCAATTGGACAAGAATCTGAATTCAATGGAATCATTGATTTAGTAAATATGAAAGCTTATCAATATGATGGACAACAAGCTGAAAATCCTGTAGAAATTGAAATTCCTGCAGAATTAAAGGCTGAAGCAGAAAAGAGACGTTCTGATTTAGTTGAAACTGTTGTTGAATTTGATGATGAGTTAATGGAAAAATACCTTGGCGGTGAAGAATTAACTATTGAAGAAATCAAGCATTGTATCCGTAAAGGAACACTTGCTGCTGAGTTCTTCCCAGTTATGTGCGGAACTGCTCTAGGAAATATTGGTGTTAAATTATTACTTGATGCTGTAATCGATTATTTACCAGCCCCAACTGATGTTCCATCAATTGAATGCTATAATCCAAAGACTGGTGAAGATATAATGCGTCATCCAAGTGATAACGAACCATTTACAGCTTTAGCATTTAAGATTATGACAGACCCATTTGTAGGTAGATTAGCATTCTTCCGTGTTTACTCTGGTAAATTAGCAAGTGGTTCATACGTTTTAAATAGTACTAAGGGTGAAAAAGAAAGAATTGGTCGTATCCTACAGATGCATGCCAATACTCGTAAAGAAATTTCTGAAGTATATTGTGGTGAAATTGCTGCCGCTGTTGGTTTAAAAAATACCACTACTGCTGATACATTATGCGATGAAAAGAACCCAGTTATCATGAAAGGTATGGAATTCCCATTACCAGTTATTGATGAAGCAATCGAACCAAAGAGTAAAAATGACCAAGATAAAATGGCCCTTGCTCTTCAAAAACTTGCAGAAGAAGACCCAACATTCAAATATAAGACTGACCACGAAACAGGTCAAACTGTTATCAGTGGTATGGGTGAATTACACTTAGACGTTCTTGTTGATAGAATGCGTAGAGAATTTAACGTTGAATGCAACATTGGTAAACCACAAGTTGCTTATCGTGAAACAATCACTCAAGTTGGTGAATGTGAAGGACGTTATATTAAACAATCTGGTGGTCGTGGACAATACGGTCATGTTTGGGTTAGATTTGAACCAAATCCAGGTAAAGGTTATGAATTTGTTGATGCTATCGTTGGTGGTGTAGTTCCTCGTGAATATATTCCAGTAACTGATAAAGGTTTACAAGAAGCCCTTGCTGGTGGTGTTTTAGCAGGATACCCTATGGTTGATGTTAAAGCTACATTATATGATGGTTCATACCATGATGTCGATTCATCAGAAATGGCCTTCAAAATTGCTGCTTCTTTAGCAGTTAAAGAAACTAAGAATAAATGTAAACCAGTTATTCTAGAGCCAATTATGAAAGTTGCTGTAACAGTTCCAGAAGAATATATGGGTAATGTTATGGGTGACTTAACAAGCCGTAGAGGTCGTCCACTAGGTCAAGAATCTCGTGGTAATGCCCTACAAATCTTAGCAATGGTTCCATTAGCTGAAATGTTTGGTTATGCTACTTCTCTAAGAAGTAATACCCAAGGCCGTGGAAACTTTGTAATGGAGCTAGATCACTATGATGAAGTTCCAAAATCTATCGCTGAAGATATCATAAAGAAAAACAGCGCTAACTAAAAATAATACTTGAAAAAACATCAAGCATTAGATAAAATAAATATGTAATTAAAAAGAAGGAGAATATTTAATATGGCAAAAGAAAAATTTGACAGAAGTAAAGAGCATTTAAATATTGGTACTATCGGTCATGTAGACCATGGTAAAA